>NZ_JBFBGL010000066.1:0-43178 GCF_040684635.1 Amycolatopsis sp. NPDC089917
GGGGCTTTTGGGTTTCCACCCCAACCCCCCACTCACGAGTCCGCCTACGAGATCACTGCTTGCGGAGCCGGAGCGTGACGGCCGCGCCCGCCGCGGCGAGGAAGACCGCGCCGAGGGCGTACGGCCACCACGGCACCTCGGTGTCGCCCACCGGGGCGGAACCGTAACCGCCGGCGGCGCCGGTGCGGTCGTAGGTCGAACCGGGCAGCTTGTCGCCGTACCGGCTCTGCAGACCCTCGCGGTACGCGGCGAGCGTCATCTTCTCGCCGGTCTTCGCCACCGACGAGCCGTCGAGAACCGTCACGGTGTCGCCGTCGACGGCGTACCAGGCGCCTGCCTGAGGTTCGCTCAGGAGGTAGCCCTTGCCGACCTGCGCCGCGAGGCGCTTCTCGACGTCACCCGAGGCGACGTTGTAGACCGACCAGCCCGAGCCCTCGCGCTGCGACCACACGGTCGCCGCGTCGCCGTTGCCCAGGGTGGCGGGAGTGGCGACGTAGGCGAGCTGGGCGGGGACGGCCGACGTGCCGGCGATGAAGCCCGCGGTCGGCTGGTAGACCGCCACCGGTGTCCGCGGATCGGCTTTGGCGGTTCTGGCCGCGAGGGCCGTGTCCGCCTTGGCCGCACCGGGGAACACCGCTTTGGCGAGCCGCTGGGTGGTCGCGTCACTGGTGACCACTGTGGACACCGCGGCGAGGTCGGCGGCGGTGGGCGCGCCGCTGGGGGCGTCGGCGGCGGAGGCGTGGCCACCGAGTGCCAGTGACAGTCCGAGGGCGAGGATCGTGGCGCCGAGGAAGGTTCGCTTCATGGTTTCAGTCCTTGATCCCGTAGACGGTGTGGGTCCAGGTGAACGAGTTGTTGGACCGGTAGGCGTTGTAGCTCATCTGGTTGTAGCGGGGGCTCGATCCCCACGGGTCGCCGTAGTACACCGTCGTCGCGCCGTTGGTGTTGTCGTACCCGTAGAGCACGTGCATGTGCCCGCCGCCGTTGCTCCAGCCGATCCGGGTGCCGATCGGCTGGCGCGCGTCGATCTGGCTCTTGATGGACGCGAAGCTCAGCGTCTGGCCCGAGGAGCTGTAGCTGCCCACGTTGCTGAACCCGAGCCACCGGAACACCCGCTGCTGATCGCTCAGGTAGCCCTGGTTGTTCGCACAGTCCGAACCGGACTCGTTGTGCGCGACCTGGCAGAACTTCGTCTGGGAGATGCTGTGCCCCCACCAGGCGGCGATGGTGTTGCCACTGGCGTCCCAGCACCAGTTGCTCTTCTCCTGCGCCTGCATCTTGATCGGGATCGTGGTGGCGGCCGTGATCGCGGGCGCCGCGGCGGCGGGCGCCTGCAGGGCGACCAGCGCGGCGACACCGGCGCAGGCCGTGGCCAGCCCACGCCTGAATGAGGTCTTCACCGTCGGAACACTCCTAACTGGATGGTCGAACGCGAAGCACGCGCGGGTCGCTACCCAAAGGGGACTTGTGAGGACTTCGGCTACCCGAATGGATGGCCGACCGACGCGAGCAGGGGACTTGCGTGGTGACGAGGTGACGCAGGGGCACTGCGAACAGTCTGAGATTCACCCTCCGGTGGCCTCGTGGCAAGGTTCGCGTCAATACCTAAGGGTCCGTATTGCCGATGCGGGGATCCGCGCCACGCAGGTCGTCGTCGCCCGATCGAGTTAACGCGGTGACTCCGGTGGTGTGGACCAGCGGAAAGCGTGCGGACGGTGGTCACTGTTCGTGTTCCCGCCTTTCGGCGGGTGTCCTATCGGTATGGTCCCGGGCATGCCGACGATCGGTGCGGCACCGGCGTTCGTGGCCCGCGACGCCGAATTGGCCGAACTGGTGCGCGTCGCCTCCTGCCCGCCGTCGGTCGCCGTCGTCGAGGGCGAACCGGGTGTGGGCCGGAGCCGTCTGCTCGACGAACTGGCCGCCCATCCCGGGATCGCGTCGCGCGTGGTGTGGTCCGCCCGCTGTGGTTCCTTCGCGCGGCCGTGCCGGCTCGCGCCGTTGGTCGACGCGCTGCTCGGGAAGAGCGAAGTGGCCGCCGTCCACGCGGACGGCTTCTCCCCGGTGACCGGCGTCCTGCGGCGGCTGATCCCCGAATGGTCGTCGTGGCTGCCGCCGTTCCCGGAGAACGCGGACGCCGACACCGTCCGGCAGCAGGAGTTCCGTGCCGTGCGCGAAGTCCTGACCGGCTGCGGATCGGCGGTGCTGGTGCTCGACGACGTCCACTCCGCCGACGACGACACCTGGGAGTTCCTGCGCGGCCTCGCGGCCTCCCCGGCGGCGACGCTGAGCGTGGTGGTGAGCGCGGTGGCGTCCGGATCCCGGCGATTCCCGCCGCTGCGCGAAACCGCGGCGCATCTCTCGCTTCCGGCGTTCGCCGCCGACCAGGTGCGGACGCTGCTCGACGCGTCCTTCGGCCGCTGCGCCCCGGATTTCGCCGAAGCGGCGCACCGGCGCACCTCCGGGATCGCCGCCGACCTGACCGCTTTGGTCCAGAGCGTCGGTGACACGGCCGAGACGCTTTCAGCGGACAAGCTGACGTCGGCGACCGTGCCGCCGATCGTGCGGAGCCGGATCGCCGGACTGATGACGGCGATCGGCCCGGTCGCGCGGGACGTCGTCCGCGCGGCCGCGGTACTGGGATCACCCGCCGGGGAACCGGATCTGGGCGCGGTGGCGGCGTCGCCGTCCGGCGAAACCGCCGGCGCGGTCACCGAAGCCGTCGAAGCGGGACTGCTGCGGGATCTCGGCCGGGGCCGGTACGTCTCGGGAAGCCCGCTGATCGCCGAAGCGGTCTACGCGTTGCTGCCCGGACCTCAGCGATGCTCGATGCACGGCCGCGCCGCCGCCCGGCTCGCCGCGGGCACCGACCCCTTCGCCTCGCTGATCGCCCGTCACGCGCGGCTCGCGGGCGACATCGCCGCGTGGACACAGTGGACCGGCGTCGCGGTCGACAACGCCATCGAAGACGGCCGGACCGAGGAAGCAAGTCGTCTGCTCGAAGCGGCCTTGCGGGACGCGGATCTGCCGCGGACCGCGCGCGAGTCGTTCGCCGTCCGGCTCGGCAGGGAACTGCCGCGCAGCATCGCCCACGCCGGAACGGTCCGGCTGCTGCGGGAGATCCTGCGCGAGTGGCCGCTGAGCAAGGCCGCGCGCGGCGAGATCCGGGTCCATCTCGGCCAGGTGCTGATCAACCAGGTGGGCAAGGTCGAAGCGGGCAGGCTCGAAATCGAACTGGGCGCGGCCGACCTCGGCAGGCGCCAGGCCCTGCTCGCCAGGGGGCTGGTCACCTTGGCGCTGCCGCATATCGGCACGGTCCCGGTCGAGGAGAACCTCCGCTGGCTCGACGAGGCCGAACAGGTGAGCAAGGGGGAGCACGACGCCGGTCTGCTCGCCGCGATCGCCGCCAACCGGCTCTCGGCGCGGATGCAGATCGCCGACCCGGAAGCCTGGGAAGGGATCGCGGACCTCCCGAGGGCGCCGGAATCGGCCGAGGTCTGCCGCCAGGTGGCCCGCACCTACATCAACCTGGCCGACGCGGTGGCGTGGAACGGGCACTACCCGGTGGCGCGGGCCTACCTCGCGACCGCGCGGCGACTGATCCGCGACGACCACCAGCCCTATCTCGACGCGCTGGCCGACGGCACGGAACTGCGGCTGGACCTCGCCATGGGGGAGTGGGCGAGTGTCGCCGAGAAGGCGCGGGCGATGCTCACTCGCGTCGACAAGGACGGCTCGCTCGCCGCCGAGCCGCTGCTCGTGCTCGGCTGGTACGAGTACGGACAGCACCGGCCGACGGCGGCGCTGCGCAGTTTCGACGCGGCCTTCGCGCTTTCCGCGGGCAGCGTCCCGGTGCAGGCCTCGGCGTACGCGGGCCGCGTCGCGGTCCATCAGGCGGGCAAGGACCTGCAAGCCGCCCGGCGGCTGGCCGAGTACGGCCTGGAGACCGTGCGCCGCAAGAACAACTGGGTCTGGGCGGCCGAGCTGATGCCGTTCGCCGTGCGGACCATGCTCGGGCTGGGACAGCACGTCGAGGCGCGAGAGCTGCTCGCGGAGTACCGGCAGGGCATCGACGGCAAGGACGCGCCGGTCGCCAACGCGTCGGCCCTGCTGTGCCGGGGGATGCTCACTCAAGCGCGCGGCGAGACGCTCCCCGCCGGCGATCTGCTGCTCGGCGCGGCCCAAGCCTACAGCGCGCTGCCGTTCCCGTACTTCGCCGCCTACGCCGACGAACTCGCGGCCGGATGCTTCTCCGAAGCCGGTGAGCAGGCGCGTGCCCTCTCGTCCTTCACCACGGCCGAGACGGTGTACGCGAGTCTCGGTGCCGCGGTCGACGCGCTCCGCTGCCGCCGGTCCCTGCGGCGGTGCGATCCGGAGATGCCCCGGCGCGGCCGCAAGGGGTACGGCGAAGCGTTGTCGCCGAGGGAACTCGAAGTCGCCCGGCTCGCCGCCCAGAACCTCACCAACCGGGAGATCGGCGAGCGGCTGTTCCTTTCGCCGAGGACGGTCGAGATCCACGTCGGACGGGCGTTGCGCAAATTGGGCCTGCCTTCCCGAACCGTCCTCACCGAAGACCTGCTCCGTGACGCGACCGGCGAAGGGTCCAAAACCGCCTGAACCCATTCCCTGAGGGTCCTTATTCGGTGATTCGCTGGGTATGACGGGAAAAACCGCGGTCAGGAGGCGGTTTCTTTGAATAGTGGAATGACGCCGCGCTCCACTATTGTTCCGTTTCCGCCGCCGACCGACGTCGGTCAAGGACTACCCGTACGTCATCGCGCCGCGGAAGTTCATGGTCGCGGCCCACTGCAAGGAGCTGACAGGCGAAAGAGTGTCCTTTATGGACTCAACGACCTCAAGCGCGCGGCGGTGATCACCGTCGATGGCGACATCCCCGTCCCGCCAGGCGGCTACGCGGACTGGAGACTCCCGGCATCGACGGGGTTCACCGTCACGTTCTGAACCCACTGAGACTCGCCGCCGGTGTCTTCGCGCGTCCGGGAGACCGTATCCGGAGGACTGAACGGGGACACTTGACAGCGAGGTAAGCCCACCCTTAGTTTCCCCCTGTAACTTTCCAGGGACGAAGGGGTGAGATGCCGAACATCGGGGGCCGTCCGGCCATGATCGCGAGGGACGACATCCTCCGGGCCGGTCGTGAGCTCGGGATGCGCCGGCTCAGCGTGAAGGCGGTCGCGGTCCGGCTGGGGGTGACCGCGACCGCCCTTTACCGGCACGTCGAGTCCCGGTGGGGGCTCGAGCGGCTGGTCGGCGAGAGCATCCTGGCCGAACTCGAACTCCGGGACGATCCCGGGCACGACCTCGAACAGCATCTACTGTCCTTCGCCCTGCAGATGCGGGCCTTCGTGCTGGAGCACCCGGGCCTGGTCACCTACCTGCAACTGCTGTTCCCGCGGGGCGACGGCGGCCAGCGCCTGCTGACCGCCGAGGTCGAGGCGCTCGTCCGCCGGGGGTACGAGCCCGGTGCGGCGATCGTGCTCAGCGGCGCCGTCGCGTCGCTGACCATCGCGATGACCGCGTCCGAGGAGAACAGCATGGCGGCCGAGGAGTCCGACGGCGCCGGGCTGGACCGGGAGCGGCAGGCGGTGCGCGACCGGCTGGCCGGTGACGATCGGCTCGCCGGGCCGTCCGCCGCGTTGCCGCAGGTGCCGCGGCCCGAGTACGTGCGGCTGCTGCTGACCGCGTCGATCCGCGGGCTGATCGGGTCCTGCCCGCCGGGCAGGCCGGTCGCCGAGATGGTGGCCGACCTGGCGGCCACCGGGGAGGGGCTGTGATGGCGCGCGGGTTCCAAGGCGCGGTCATGCGTGGGTTCGGGGCGCGAGACCATCAGGCGACCGTCGTCGAAACCGAAGAGACGACGCCGAAGTTCGTGCGGGTCCGGTTCGTCTCGCCGACGTTGTTCGAGGACGTCGTCGTGGAGCCGACGGCCTGGCTCCGGTTCTGGTTCCCGGATCCGGAGGGCGGCGCGACGGAGTTCCAGCGCGCGTACACGCTCACCGAAGCCGATCCGGAAGCCGGCACGTTCGCGATCGACGTCGTCCTGCACGAGCCCGCCGGCCCCGCGTCGCGGTGGCTGCGGGATGCGAAGCCCGGCTCGACGGTTCCGGTGATGTCGCTGGGTTCCTCATCCTTCTCGGTCCCCGCCGAACCACCCGCCGGCTACCTGCTGATCGGCGACTCCGCCTCGATCCCCGCGATCAACGCGATCCTCGAAGCGGTCCCGGCCGACCTGCCCGTCGAGCTCTACCTCGAAGAGCACGACGGGACCGACCGGCTGATCCCGCTGCGGGAACACGCGCGGCTGACCGTGCACTGGGTGCCTCGCCAGGACGCGACCTCGCTGGCCGCCGCGATCGAGACGCGCGACTGGTCGGACTGGCAGGCCTGGCTCGCGCCCGAAGCGGGTTCGCTCAAACATCTCAAGACCCGTTTGCGGGAGACGTTCGGCTTCCCCAAAACCGAGGTCCACGGCCGCGCGTACTGGTACTACGGCCGGGCCATGGGCTCCTTCCGCGGCGAGAAGGAAGAACCCGCCGCCGAAGCGCCGAAGCCGGTCGAGGAAGCGCCCAAGGGTGCCTGGCGGGCGCAGGCCGCCGGACGGCTGCTCGCGCCGGTGCGGCGGACGCTGATCCTCGCCGGGATCCTGCAAGCCGTCGTGACGCTCATCGGTCTCGCGCCGTTCGTGCTGCTGGTGGAGCTGGTCCGGCGGCTGATCGAGGGCGGCGGATCGCTGTGGGCGCTCGGTGTGTCGGCGCTGGTGCTGCTCGGCGTGGGCACCCTCCTCGAATCCGCGGTCGTGCTCGGGGTGCACGCCGCCGACGCGCGATTCGCCCGCGACCTGCGACAGCGGTTGCTGGGTAAACTCGCGAGGCTCCCGCTGGGCTGGTTCACCGCCCGCGGCTCGGGCACGGTCGCGAAACTCGTGCAGGGAGACACGCTTTCGCTGCACTACCTGGTCACGCACGCCGTTCCCGACGCGGTGGCGGCCGTCGTCGCGCCGGTCGCGGTGCTGGCGTACCTGTTCGCGGTGGACTGGCGGCTCGCCCTCGTCCTGCTCGTCCCGATCCTCGTCTACCTCGTCACGACGTCGATCATGGTCGTTCAATCGGGCCCCAAGACCGGCCAGGCGATGCGCTGGGCGGAACGCATGGCAGGGGAGGCGGGCGCGTATCTGGAGGGGCAGCCGGTGATCCGGGTGTTCGGCGGCGCGGCGGCGTCGTCGTTCCGGCGGCGGCTCGACGAGTACATCGGTTTCCTCGGTGACTGGCAGCGCCCGTTCACCGGCAAGAAGACCATGCTCGACTTCGCCACGCGGCCCGCGACGTTCCTGCTCCTGATCGCCGGCGCCGGCACGCTGATGGTGGTCGGCGGCGGCACGGAACCGGTGACGCTGATCCCGTTCCTTCTGCTGGGCACCACGTTCGGCGCGCGGCTGCTGGGCATCGGGTACGGCCTCGGCGGTGTCCGTGAAGGGATGCTCGCCGCGCGCCGGATCCAGGTCGTCCTCGACGAACCCGAACTGTCCACAGTGGAGCTCGAAGCCAGGGGCGGCGTCGGCGCGGGCACAGTGGAACTGGACGGGGTGGGCTTCGCCTACCGCAGCGGGGTTCCCGTGCTGGAGGGCGTTTCCCTGACCCTGCGGCCCGGAACGGTGACCGCGCTGGTCGGCCCATCGGGAGCCGGGAAGTCGACCCTCGCCGCCTTGGTCGCGCGGTTCCACGACGTGACCGAGGGCGCGATCCGGGTCGGCGGGAGGGACATCCGTTCCTTCCCGGCCGACGAACTCTACGGCCGCGTGGGCTTCGTGCTTCAGGATCCACAACTCGTCCAGGGAACCGTGCGGGAGAACATCGCGCTCGCCATTCCCGGCGCCACCGAAGACCAGGTCGTCGACGCGGCCCGGGACGCGCAGATCCACGACCGGATCCTGCGGCTGCCGCAGGGCTACGACACCGTCCTCGGCGCCGGTTCCCAGCTGTCCGGTGGGGAACGCCAGCGGGTGGCCATCGCCCGCGCGCTCCTCGCCGACGCCCCGGTCCTCGTCCTCGACGAGGCGACCGCTTTCGCCGATCCCGAGTCGGAGTACCTCGTGCAACAAGCACTCGACCGGCTCACCGCCGGCCGGACCGTCCTGGTCATCGCCCATCGCCTGCACACCGTCACCGGCGCCGACCGGATCGTGGTCCTCGACCGCGGGAAGATCGCCCAAAGCGGGACCCACGACGAACTGCTGGCCTCCGACGGCCGCTACGCCCGGCTGTGGCTGGCCGGAGCCGGTGCGGAGGTGACCGCGTGATCCGCACGCTGCTGAGCCTGATCCCCGCGACGAAACGCCGGGCGCTCCGCCGCTACGTCGTCCTCGCCGTGCTTTCGGTGCTGCTGCGCGCCACCGGTGTCGTGCTGCTCGTGCCGCTGGTCGGCGCCCTGTTCGGCACCGAACCCGCGGAAGCGTTGCCCTGGCTGGGTGCCCTCGCCGTGGTCACCGCGGCCGGCTGGGCCCTCGACGCGGTCGTGGGGCGGCTCGGGTTCGAACTCGGCTTCGGGGTGCTGGACCACGCCCAGCACGACGTCGCCGAGCAGCTGACGCATGTCCGGCTGTCCTGGTTGGACAGTGACAACACGCAGACCGCGCGGCAGGCCATCGCCGCGACCGGTCCCGATCTCGTCGGGCTGGTCGGCTACCTGCTCACCCCGCTGATCGGCGCGGTCCTGCTGCCGATCGCGATCGCGCTGGCGCTGCTGCCGATCGCCTGGCCGCTCGGGGTCGCCGCGCTGGCCGGGGTCCCGGTGCTGCTGGGCGCCCTGTGGGCGACCGGGCGGATCACCCGGAGCGCCGACCGGGCGGCGGGCGAAGCGAACACCACGCTGACCGAACGGATCGTCGAGTTCGCCCGCACCCAGCAGACGTTGCGCGCCGCCCGCCGCGTGGAACCCGCCCGCAGTCACGCCGGTGCCGCGCTCGCGGCGCACCACGGCGCCACCGTCCGGCTGCTGCGCCTCCAGATCCCGGGTCAGGTGCTGTTCGGCGTCGCCGGTCAGCTCGCGCTGGTCCTGCTCGCCGGGACGACCGTGCTCCTTGCCACGCAAGGAAGTCTGAGCGTCCCCGAAGCGATCGCGCTGATCGTCGTGATCGCCCGGTACCTGGAACCGTTCAGCGCGCTCGGCGATCTCGCGCCCGGCATCGAGACCGCCACGACCACGCTCGGCCGCATCCGTACCGTGCTCACCGCACCCGTGGCCCCGGCGGGCGACGCCGGCTCACTGGGCAAGCAGGCGCCGCGGATCCGGTTCGAGGACGTCGGTTTCCGGTACGCGCCCGGCACCGAAACCGTGCTGGAGGACTTCTCCCTCACCCTGGAACCGGGGACGACGACCGCGATCGTGGGGCCGTCCGGATCGGGCAAAAGCACGGTCCTCGCGTTGCTCGCCGGTCTGCACCAGCCCACCAGCGGCCGAGTGCTCGCCGACGGGACGGATCTCGCCGAGCTGTCCGCCGAAGCTCGGCGGGAGCTCGTGACCGTCGTGTTCCAGCAGCCGTACCTGTTCGAAGGCTCGGTGCGGGACAACGTCCTCGCCGGGGATCCCTCGGCGAGTGCGGAAAGGGTCGCCGAAGTCGTCGCCCTCGCCCGCGCGGGCGAGCTGCTCGACGGCGGGCGCACCGCCGTCGGCGAGGCGGGCGGCGCGCTTTCCGGCGGTGAGCGGCAACGCGTGTCGATCGCCCGCGCACTGCTCAAACCGGCGCCGGTGCTGCTGGTCGACGAGGCCACCAGCGCGCTGGACACCGAGAACGAGGACGCCGTCGTCCGGTCCCTCAGCGGCGACCCCGTGTCGCGGACGCGGGTGATCGTCACCCACCGGATCGCCGGCATCCGGCACGCCGACCGCGTCCTGTTCCTGGAGGACGGGCAGATCGTCGAAGACGGCGGAGTCGAAGAACTCCTTGCGCGGCGAGGACGGTTCGCCGAATTCTGGCGGCGGCAGATCGACGCCACCGGCTGGAGAATCGCCGCACGATGACGCATACGCAAGGGGAGCCGGAGTGGGTCACCACCCGCGACGGCAGGAGGCTCTACGCGATGGTGCTCCCGGGGCCCGGGGATTTCACCGGGCCGACGGTCGTGTTCGAAGCCGGGGCCGCCGCCACCCGGTCGTCGTGGGCGGCGGTGCACCCGGAGGTCGGCAGGCACGCCCGCGCGATCGCCTACGACCGTTCCGGGCTCGGCCGCAGCGCCCCGGATCCCGGCGGCCGGACGCTGCGCCGGATGGCTGACGACCTCAACGACGTCCTCGACCACTTCGGCCCGGGTCCGTACGTCCTCGCCGGGCACAGCGCCGGCGGGCCGATCGTGCGCCAGGCCGCCGCCAGCCGCCCCGAACGGATCGCCGGGCTGGTCCTGGTCGACCCGACCGACGAGGCGGCGGACGTGCTCTTCGGCCGCGCCTTCCGCACCGGTGAACGCGTCCTGCTCGGGGCCGGCGCCGTGCTCGCGCGTACCGGTCTGCTCAAGGTCCTCTTCCGCGGTCTGCTCAAGGGCGTCCCGGACGACGTCCGCCGCGACCTCGAACGGGAGGCGTTCACCGTCGGGACGATGCGGACCCATCGGGAGCAGGCCCGCACCTTCCTCGACGAACTGGCCGTCTGGCGGCACGATCCGCCGGTGCTCGGGGACATCCCGGTCACCGTGGTGTCCGGCGGACGCGGTGGGGGCGGGATGTCCGCCGGGATGCGGGCCCGGGCGAACGCGTCCCACGCCCACCGGGTCGCGCTCTCGCCCGGCGGCAGGCACGTGATCGCGGAGCGGTCCGGGCACTACGTCCCGAAGACCGAGCCCGAGGTGATCGTGCGCGAGATCGTCAGGATGACGTGAGGGCCCGCCGGAGCTCCTCGTAGGTCGGAGCCAGCGTCCGGAGCGTCCCTGCGGCGCGCGCGTCGTCCTCGACGACGAGGTCGTACTGCAGCGAACCGACCAGCCGTGCCTGCCTGGTGGCGACCTCGGCCGCCGAGCCGTGACCGACGCGGCGGAGGCACACGGCCGCGTCGCCCAGCCTCCGGGCGCCGACGCGGATCACGAAGTGGATCAGCATGCCGCGCAGGTCCGGGTCACAGCCGCCCTCGATCCGGGTGGCCAGCGCCCGTGCGGCGTCACCGTTGCCGAGGGTGCCGGGCGGGAGTTCCGCGCCGACGTCGCCGCTCAGCCGCCTGATCGCCCGGGGGAGTGACGCGCTGATCGCGGTTTCCTCGGTGACGACGGTGTGCCGGACGAAGTTCGTGCGCAGGGTGTGCGTCTTGCCGTAGGCGACGGTCTCGGCACGCCAGGCGGCGGCGAAATCCGTCCGCGGGATCCGCGCGTACGGATAGCCTTGCGGGTCGTGGGCCAGGACGGACTCGGCGTCCGCGGCGAGCGCGACCAGGAAATGGTCGGCACCGATCGGGCCGGTCATCCCCGGCTGGTGCCGCAGATGCCCCATCTCGACCGGGCCGATCAGGGCCGGGCCGTCGGCCAGGCGCTCCACGAGCCGGGCGTACGCGGCGTCCGGCTCCGGTTCGCTCACGGTTTCCGCGGTCCAGCCGAGGGCGTCGAGCGCCTCCCCGATGCCGAGATCGGGATCCCAGCCGAAGGCGTCGAAGAACGGCAATGACCCGCCGACCAGTTGCATACCGAAAGGGCTGCCGGTGACGGTTTCGAGCACGCCGATCTCCGGCGCGTCGGCGCCCAGCATCATCGCGACGGAATGGGCGTAACAATAGGGACCGGAGCCGTGGTAAGGGATTTCGATCACGCGTTCGACGATGGCGGTTTTCGCGCCGGAACGCCACCCTCTCCTTTTCCGTCCGTTGTGGACGGTGCATCACCCGTCCGGGGGTTTTGGGGCCACTCAACGGGTTTTATCCAGGGGACACCGCCGGTCCCGGTTGCCGTTGGCGATCTTGCCGACACAGGATGACCGTCTAGTGGACTCGCTGTCCCCGCTGTCCTGACCTGGGCCGACGGGAGCGAGAGGTGAGGCGGAGGCGGCATGGCGGAACGTCGTGGGCGGAATCGGTGGCGCCGGGGACTGGCGTTGCTCACGGTGGTCGTCGTGGCATTGCTGATGGGCGCGCCGCTGCCCGCGAACGCCCAGACGCAGCCGCGCGGAGCGGGCACCGAACGGCCGATCGGGCCGGAGCCGGTGTACTCCGGGCTGGCGCACGGCGGCATCACGATGGCCGCGAACTCCGTCGTGCAGTGCGGCGTCGGCGTGGTCTGCAACGAGTCCGCGAGCAACGCGAGCCCGGTGTCGTGGATCAAGATCGACCCGGCCGCGCCCGGGAACACCGCCTCCGCGGCGAATCTGAGCGTCCCGGCCGGCGCGAAGGTGCTCAACGCCCGGCTGTACTGGCAGTTCAACCCGGTCGCTTCCGCCGGGACCTCCGGCGACGGGAGCCGCGGCAACCAGGTCTCCCTGAGGACCCCGGGCTCCGGCGCCTACCAGCGGATCACCGCCGACACCTACGACTGGTTCCCCGCGCTGGCGACGTCCGGCTTCCCGGTCCCGTACACCTACGGCGGCGCGGCCGACGTCACGAACCTCGTCACGAACGCCGGGACCGGGCAGTACACGGTCGCCGACATCCAGGCCTGCCAGGGCCAGTCGATCAGCGGGACCAACCTGGGCTGCTGGGGCGGCTGGTCGCTGGTGGTGGCCTACGAGCTCCCCAGCGAACCGCTGCGCTACCTGCAGGTGTGGGACGGCCTGCAACGGGTCGCGGGCGGTGGGGCGCCGACCTCGTCGACCATCGCGCTGAGCGGCATCAAGGCACCGACGTCACGCCAGCCGAACGTCGAACTGGGCATCGTGGCCGGCGACGGCGACGCGCCCATCTCGGGTGACTACCTCCAGGTGGGGCCGAACGCGAGCAGCCTCCAGGACATCTCCCTGCCCGGCCCCGCGGGCACGGTGACGAACAACGCGTTCACCAGCCGGATCGACAAGGTCGCGGCCAACGGCTCGGGCTCGAACGTCACCACCCGCAACCCCAATCCGGTGAACAACGTCGGATACGACGCCCGCAGCATCGACATCACCGGCAAGGTCCCCGCGGGCACCAGTGCGCTCCAGGTGAAGATCGGCACCACCGGCGACGCGCTGTACCCGCAGGTGGTCTGGCTGGTCACCGACGCGCTCGAACCGGACCTGCAGATCACCAAGGCCAACGACCCGGTCGGCAACACGAACGACGCCCCGCCGGGTTACGTCACCAAGGGCGGCGACGTCACCTACACCTTCGACGTCGCGAACCGGCACGCCGACGGCAGCACCACCGACCTCGACACCGCGACGAACGTGGTGCTCACCGACACGCTGCCGGACGGCGTCACCTTCGTGGCCGGGTCCAATCCGGACTGTTCGGCCGCCGGGCAGGTGGTCACCTGCGGACTGCGGAACCTGGCGCCGGGGCAGTCGCAGAAGGTCGCCTTCAAGGTCAAGGTCGGCGCTTCGGTGCCGGACGGCACCAAACTCGACAACACCGGCAAGCTGACCTTCCGCGGCGAGGACACCGGACGCCCCCAGGAACGCACCTCGAACACCGTGCGGAACACGGTCGCCTCGCCCGGGTACCAGCTGACGAAGTCGGTCGACCTCGCCGAGGCGATCCCGGGGGACACCCTGACCTACCAGGTGACCCTGCGGAACACCGGCGTGATCCCCGTGCCCGCGCTCACCGTGCGGGACACGCTGCCGCCTGGCACGACGTACGTGTCGTCCACGCCCTCGAAGGGCACGGCGTCCGGTTCGGGGCCGATCGACTGGGCCGTCAGCGGCCTCGCCGTCGGGGAGACGGCCACGCTGACCGTGCGCGTGAAGGTCGACGAGGTCGCCATCGGCAAGGAACTGGTGAACCGCGCGAACGTGCCGACCGGGCCGCCGCCGGTCGTCCCGCCCGACAACCGCTGCCCGGACGACCCCGCGGCCGCGTGCGCGAAGACCAAGGTGCCCGCGCCGTCGTACACGGTGACGAAGACCGCGGACAAGCAATCCGCCAACCCGGGTGACACCGTGCGGTATTCGGTCAAGGTCGCCAACACCGGGAAGGTGACCGCGGCGGATCTCAAGGTCGTCGACGATCTGACCGGCGTGCTCGACGACGCGGTCTACCAGAACGACGCCACCGCGTCGCCCGGTTCGGTGTCCTACGCGGAGCCGAAGCTGACCTGGACCGGCACGCTCGCGGCGGGGAAGAGCGCGGAGTTCACGTATTCGGTCAAGGTGAAGAAACCGAACTCCGGGGACAACCGGCTGAAGAACGTGGTGACGTCGGAGACGCCGGGAGGTAACTGCCCGCCGGGTTCGACGGATCCGAAGTGCGGGACGACGACACCGGTTTCCGGTCTGCTGATCGAAAAGACCGTCGACAAAGCCACGGCGAATCCGGGCGATGTCGTGAAGTACACCGTCACGGTCAAGAACACCGGCCAGACGAAGCTGACCGGCGCGACGTTCACCGATGACTTGACCCAGGTTCTCGATGACGCGGATTATCAGAACGACGGTGCGGCGACGATCGGTGCGGTGTCCTTCGCTTCACCGAAGCTGACCTGGACCGGTGATCTCGGTGTCGGCGAGACGTCCACGGTGACGTACACGGTGAAGGTCAAGAACCCCGACACCGGCGACAACCGGCTCAAGAACACGGTGTCCTCGGAGACTCCGGGCGGTAACTGCCCGCCGGGATCCACCGACCCGAAGTGCGGGACGACGACGCCCGTGTCGGGTTTCGCGATGGAGAAGGTCGTCGACAAGCAGTCGGCGAACCCCGGTGATGTCGTGAAGTACACGGTGACCGTGCGGAACACCGGTCAGACGAAGATCTCCGGTGCGACGTTCACGGATGACCTGACGCGGGTTCTCGATGACGCGGATTATCAGAACGATGGTGCGGCGACGATCGGTGCGGTGTCGTTCGCTTCGCCGAAGTTGACGTGGACCGGTGACCTGGAGATCGGCGCCACCTCGACGGTCACGTACACGGTGAAGGTGAAGAACCCCAACCCCGGGGACAACAAACTGTCCAATGTGGTCACTTCGGACACTCCTGGTGGGAACTGTCCGCCGGGTTCGACGGATCCGAAGTGTGGGACCACGACGCCGGTCTCGGGAGTGAAGATCGAGAAGGCTGTCGACAAGCAGTCGGCGAACCCCGGCGACGTCGTGAAGTACACCGTCACGGTCACGAACACCGGTCAGACGAAGCTGGCCGGTGCGACGTTCACGGATGATCTGAGTCAGGTTCTGGACGACGCGGATTACCAGAACGATGGTGCGGCGACGATCGGTGCGGTGTCCTTCGCTTCACCGAAGTTGACCTGGACCGGCGACCTCGAAGTCGGCGCCACCTCGACGGTGACGTACACGGTGAAGGTGAAGAACCCGAACTCCGGCGACAATCAGCTCAAGAACGCGGTGACGTCGGAGACGCCAGGAGGGAACTGCCCGCCCGGCTCGACGGATCCGAAGTGTGGGACCACGACGCCGGTCTCGGGAGTGAAGATCGAGAAGGCTGTCGACAAGCAGTCCGCCAACCCCGGCGACGTCGTGAAGTACACCGTCACGGTGACCAACACCGGTCAGACGAAGCTGGAAGGGGCGACGTTCACCGACGACCTGAGTCAGGTTCTGGACGACGCGGATTACCAGAATGACGGTGCGGCGACGGTCGGCACGGTGTCCTATGCGGCGCCGAAGCTGACCTGGACCGGTGACCTCGAAATCGGTGCCGCCGCCACGGTCACGTACACGGTGAAGGTCAAGAACCCCACCGCGGGCGACAACAAGCTCGTCAACACGGTCACGTCGGAGACTCCTGGCACCAACTGCCCGCCGGGATCGACCGACCCGAAGTGCGGCACCGAAACCCCGGTGTCGGGCCTGAAGATCGAGAAGGCCGTCGACAAGAAGTCGGCGAACCCGGGCGACGTCGTCAAGTACACGGTCACGGTGACCAACACCGGCCAGACCAAACTGGCCGGCGCGACCTTCACGGACGATCTGACGCAGGTTCTGGACGACGCGGATTACCAGAATGACGGTGCGGCGACGATCGGTGCGGTGTCGTTCGCTTCGCCGAAGTTGACCTGGACCGGCGATCTCGGTGTCGGCGCCACCTCGACGGTGACCTACACGGTCAAGGTCAAGAACCCGAACACCGGTGACAACCGGCTCAAGAACGTGGTGACGTCGGAGACCCCGGGCGGCAACTGCCCGCCGGGATCCACGGATCCTGCCTGCGGCACGGAAACCCCGGTGTCGGGCCTGAAGATCGAGAAGGCCGTCGACAAGAAGTCGGCGAACCCGGGCGACGTCGTCAAGTACACCGTCACGGTCACGAACACCGGCCAGACCAAGATCCCCGGTGCGACGTTCACCGACGACCTGACCCAGGTCCTCGACGACGCCGATTACCAGAACGACGGTGCGGCGAGCCTCGGAACGGTCGCCTACGCGGAACCCGAGCTGACCTGGACCGGCGACCTCGACGTCGGCGCGACGGCCACCGTGACCTACACGGTGAAGGTGAAGAGCCCGAACTCCGGCGACGACAAGCTCGTCAACGTGGTGACGTCGGAGACGCCGGGAGGTAACTGCCCGCCGGGGTCGACGGATCCGGAGTGCGGCACGACGACGCCGGTCTCCGGACTGCTGATCAAGAAGACCGCGGACAAGAAGTCGGTCGATCCCGGCGACACGGTGAAGTACACGATCACCGTCGCCAACACCGGGCAGACCAGGCAGACGGGCGCGACGTTCACGGACGACATGACCGAGGTCCTCGACGACGCCGATTACCAGAACGACGGCGCGGCGAGCATCGGCACGGTGTCGTACGCGGCGCCGAAGCTGACCTGGACCGGCGATCTCGACATCGGGCAGACCTCGACCATCACGTACACGGTCAAGATCAAGAACCCGGACACCGGTGACAAGAAACTGTCCAATGTGGTCACCTCGGAGACGCCCGGCAACAACTGCCCGCCGGGTTCGACCGATCCGAACTGCGTCGCGGACGTGCCGTCCCGCGAGCTGACGGTCAAGAAGACGTCGGACAAGCAGACCGCGAACCCGGGCGACGTCGTCACCTACACCGTGACGGTGACCAACACCGGCAAGGTCGACCTGGTCGGCGAGGACGCCGCGCGGGTCACGGACGATCTGTCCGAGGTGCTGGACGACGCCGACTACCAGGATGACGCCGTGTCGGCCCCGGTCGCCGGGACGTTCGCCTTCACCGCGCCGAACCTGGTGTGGACCGGCGATCTCCCGGTGGGGGCGTCGACCACGCTGAAGTACTCGGTGAAGGTGAAGAACCCGGTCACGGGCGATCACGAACTGCGGAACACCGTCAGCACCAACACGCCGGGCACCTGCCCGCCGCAGTCGGACGATCCGGCGTGCTCGACCGTCACCCCGGTGCCCGGAATCTCGCTGGAGAAGAAGGCGGACAAGGCCACCGCGAACCCGGGCGACGTCGTGAAGTACACGGTGACGGTCCGCAACACCGGCAAGACGAAGCTGACCGGCGCGACGTTCACCGACGACCTCACCGAGGTCCTCGACGACGCCGTGTTCCAGAAGGACGGCGCGGCGACGATCGGTTCGGTGACCTACGAGGAACCGAAGCTGACCTGGACCGGCGATCTGGAGATCGGGCAGACGGCGACGGTCACCTACAGCGTCAAGGTGACCAAGACCGGTGGCGACGGCAAGCTCACCAACGTGATCACCACCGACACCCCCGGTGGCAACTGCCCGCCGGGCAGCAAGGATCCGAAGTGCGGCACGACGACGCCGTTGTCCAGCCTGAAGATCAAGAAGACGGTCGACAAGACCGAGGCCAAACCGGGCGAGGTCGTCACGTACACCGTCACGGTGGAGAACACCGGACAGGCCACAGTGGACGACGCGACGTTCACCGACGACCTGAGCCAGGTGCTGGACGACGCCACCTTCGACGGCACCGCGAAGGCCAGTACGGGAACGGTCACCTACTCCGCGCCGAAGCTCACCTGGAAGGGCGAGCTGAAGCCGGGGGAGAAGGCGACCGTCACCTACGCGGTCACCGTGCGGAAGCCGGCGAGCGGCGACCACCGTCTTCGCAACGTGGTCACCTCCGACACGCCGGGCGGCAACTGCCCGCCGGGGTCGGAGAACCCCGATTGCGGGACCGACACCCGGGTTCCGCCGGAGCCGCCCACGCCGCAGCCGCCGGACAAGCCGACCCCGCAGCCGCCGGACAAGCCGCGGCCGCCCGGCCTGGCCACCACCGGGTCACCGCTGATGACGATGTCGATCCTGGCGCTGGGCATGCTGGCCATCGGGGCCCTGCTGCTCCTCACCGGACGGAGGCGCCGCGAGTCCTGACCGGGTTCAGTGCGGGCCGCCCGACGACGAGTTGTCGTAGGTGCCGGGTCCGGAGCGGTAGGGATAGCGACCCTGCTTCCTGCCGCGCCGGACCCGGCGGCCCAGCACCATCCCTACGGTGAGCAGGATCAGGATGAACAGGAGCACTCCGCCGCCGATGAGGAGCAGCGCCGTTCCCGGCGTCATGGGACGAGCTTGGGCACCGCGACCAGCGCTTCGACCTCGACGACGAGCTCCGGTCGCGCCAGCGCCGCTACGACGATCAGCGACTGGGCGGGCCAGTCCGCTTCGGGGTACCAGCGGGTGAAGGTCTCGCGCATCGCCGTGCGGAAACCATCGAGGTGCTCGGTGCCGGACAGCATGCTGAAGATCTTGACCAGGTGTTCCGGCCCGGCGCCCGACGCTTCGAGCAGGCGTTCGAGGTTGGCGAGCAAGGCGCGGGTCTGGGCCTCGGCGTCGGGCCCCGCGAGTTCACCGTCGGGCAGCACGCCGACCTGACCGGACACGACGACGAGCTCGTGATCGGCGGGTACGCGGACCAGGTGGCTGTACGGCCCGATCGGGGCCGCCACGGTCTCCGGATTCCAGCGCTGGATCATCGGTCCTCTTTTCCTCGGTTCGCGGCATGCGTCGACTCGGATTGTCGAGGACCGATGATTCCGTACCGCGGCGGGAGTCTCTCCTTCGAAGGACGATGACTGGAGGGACTCCGGATGACGGAATCAGGACCGAAGGCGCGTGATCGCGCCACGACCGGGGTCTGGCCGCTGATCCGCGCCGAACGGGCGGCGCTGGCGAACGACCTCGCGGGACTCACCGAGGAGCAGTGGGAAACGCCGTCGCTGTGCGCGGGGCTGTCGGCGCGCGAGGTGCTGGCGCACATCACCGCCGGAGCGAGCCTCACCCCGGCGCGCTGGTTCGCCGGGGTGATCCGCTGCCGGTTCGATTTCGACAAGCAGGTCGCCATGCGGCTGGCGGAACAGCTGGGCGAGGACGGCGCCGAGACGCTGGAGCGGTTCCGTCGCGTCGCCGGCAGCACGACGAAACCGCCCCTGCCCAAGATGGCGATGCTCGGCGAGGCGATCGTCCACGCCGAGGACATCCGCCGCCCGCTCGGCATCCGCCGGGACCACCCGATCGCCGTCCTCACCGCGCTGGCCGGGTACTACCAGGGCGCCGACATGGTGGTGATGGCGAAAGGGCGCATCGGCGGCCTGCGGCTGGAAGCGACCGACGGTCCCTTCGCGGTCGGATCCGGACCGCTCGTCTCGGGCACGACCCTGGCATTGATCATGGCCATGACCGGACGAGCGGCCTACCTGGCCGACCTCGGTGGCGACGGGGTCCCGCTCCTGCGGCGACGGGTGCCGTCGCAGGACTGAGGTTCAGCCCTGTTCGAGGGGCAGGCCCGCGCCGGCCCAGTCCTCGATGCCCTCCCGGTATTTGCGGACATCGGTGTAGCCGAGGGCGGTGAGCCGGTCGGCTACCTGCCCGCTGTTGGGGCACGCGGGGTTCGAGCAGTAGGTGACGATCGCGGCGCCGCGATCGGGCAGCACGGTCGCGGCCCGCGCGCCCACGTCGGCGAGGACCAGGGGAACGGCGCCGGGCAGATGCTGCTTGGCGAAGTACTCGCCACCCAGCGCGTCGACCACCGTCACGGCCGTGGCGTCGATCGCGGCCTTCAGTTCCTCACGGGTGATGAGTGCGGTCATGTCGCTACCTCCCAGTTAATCGGACTATAGTCCGTATGTGCCTCACGACCATAACGGACCGCAGTCCGCTTCCGCAACGCCGCTGGAACTTCTGCGTACCCCGCCGCCCAAGGAGCGCGCCGACGCCGCCCGCAACCGGGTCGCCATCCTGGACGCGGCCGCTTCGCTCTTCGCCGAGCACGGTGTCGAAGGGGTGTCGATGGACCAGGTGGCGGCGGCCGCGGGAGTGGGCAAGGGAACGCTGTTCCGCCGCTTCGGCGACAAGGCGGGACTGGCCGCGGCACTGCTGGACGCCCGGGAACGCGTGCTCCAGGAAGGGATCTTGACGGGACCGCCGCCGCTGGGACCGGGCGTGCCGCCGGTGGACCGTCGCGTGGCCTTCGCCGGCGCCTACCTCGACTACGTGCTCAAGCATCTGCCGCTGGTGCGGATGTCGGAGACCGCGGCGCCGGGCGCGCGGTACCGCATCGGGGCTTACCGGTTCTGGCACCGGCACGTCGCGATCCTGCTCGACGGCGTCCCCGACCCCGAGCACGCCGCGCACGCCCTGCTGGCCCCGCTCGCGGCCGAGCATCTGACCGCGTTGCTGCCGGAACTGGGGGAGGACCGCGTCCGCGCGGGGATCACGCGCCTGTGGCGGGACGCCGGATCCAAGTAGGGTGTCGGCGAGAACCCGGGAGTGTCGATGACGGTGGGGCGCCGGACGTACCGGCCTGCGAGGCAGGCCGTCCTCGTCCTGCTCTCCGCCGTGCTGACCGCGCTTGGCCTGTTCCTGGCCCTGCACTCGGGCGGTTCCGCCTCGGCGGACGAGTCGCGCGGGGCGAACGCGACGGTCGACTCCTCGGTCTCCAAGGCCGTCGCGCCGGTGCGGGCGATGGGCAGGCTCGCCGCCGAACCCTCGCTGCTGGGTGTGCACGGTCACGGTGACCTGCCTCTCTTCGGGACCGTCCCGCACGGGCCCGCGTCCACGACCCTGCTCCGCCTCAGCGGACTCCACGACGACGTCACCCCGCCCCAGCGCACGGCGAACCGCCTCGCGCTGGGCGATCGCGCTCCTCCTTCCCCGGCAGCCGTCTGAAGCTCCCGGGCGCGCCTTCCGCGTGCCCGGACCGGGAACCCGTGCGCGCCCGCTGCCGCGCGCGGATGAATTCATCGAGGAGAAACCGTCGTGCCGCGCGAAACCGCGCGGCGAGGCATGACCGGGCGAGCCGTCGTCTCGCTGGTCGTCCTCGCCGCGACCGTGTACCTGTTGCTGACCACCGCCCCACGCCTGGGGCTCGATCTGCGTGGTGGCACGCAGATCGTGCTGGAGACCAAGAACTCGCCCACCGTCACCGCCGACGCCGAGACCACCGACCGGACGCTCGAAGTGCTGCGCCGCCGGGTCGACGCGCTGGGCGTCGCCGAGCCCATGCTCGCCCGCTCCGGGGACAACCGGATCATCGTCGAACTGCCCGGCGTGCGGGATCCGCGCGAGGCCGTCGAGGTGATCGGCCGCACCGCGCAACTGTCCTTCCACCCGGTGGTCGGTGTCGGGTCCGTCCCCGGCGAGAAGCCCGACACCCGCGTCCTGCCCGACGAGGGCGGCCAGCCGATCACACTGGGACCCGCCGCGCTGACCGGCGAAGGCGTCGACGAGGCGCGCTCGTCGATCGATTCGCAAGGAGGCGGCGGCTGGCTCGTTTCCGTTGACTTCAAAGGGGATTCCGGTCGTGCCTGGGAGCGGCTGACCGGACAGGCGGCCTGCTCGCCGCCGGGTGACCCGACCCGCCGGGTGGCGATCGCGCTCGACGACAAGGTGATCTCGTCGCCCCAGGTGAGCCCGCAGGTCGGCTGCGGGGTCGGGATCGTCGGCGGGAGCACGCAGATCACCGGGCAGTTCTCCCCGGCCGAGGCGAAGGATCTGGCGTTGCTGATCAACGCCGGCGCGCTGCCGACGCCGGTCGAGATCATCGAGCAGCGGACCGTCGGCCCCACGCTCGGCGCCGCCGCGATCGACGCCAGCGCCCGCGCCGCCGTGATCGGCCTGGCGCTGACCGCGCTGTTCCTGCTCGCGGTGTATCGCCTGGCCGGGCTGATCGCCGTGGGCACACTGGTGGCGTACGCCGCCGTGTCCTACGCCGCCTTGCTCGCCGTCGGCGCCACCTTGACCTTGCCGGGGCTCGCGGGGTTCGTCCTGGCCATCGGCATGGCCGTCGACGCGACGGTGCTCGTCTTCGAAAGGGCGAGAGAGGAACACTCGGTCAAACGCGGCGGCTCGCTGCCGCGATCGGTCAGTCGCGGGTTCAGCGGCGCGTTGTCGGCGATCGTCGATTCGAACGTGACCACGCTGCTCGCCGCGGGACTGCTGTTCTGGCTGGCGTCCGGCCCGGTGCGCGGATTCGGGGTGACGCTGTCCATCGGTGTCGTCGTCGCCCTGTTCATCTCGCTCGTGCTCACGCGCCTGCTGCTGCATCTCACGATGCGCGGGTTCGTCGCGCGCAGATCGCGGCTTTCCGGGCTCACCCACGAGGGCAGGGTCCGCCAATGGGTGAACCGGCGTGATCCGGAGTTCCTCGGCAAGCCCAAGCGCTGGCTGATGGTCGCGGGCGCGGTCGTCATCGCCGCGATCGCGGGACTGTTCGTGGCGGGACCGAACCTCGGCGTCGAGTTCACCGGCGGCAGGGTGGTCGAGTACAGCACTTCGTCGCCCGCCGACGTCGAGCAGATCCGGGACGCGGTGTCCGACGCCGGATTCCCCCGCGCCGTCGTGCAGATGTCCGGTGAGAAGGACATCGCTGTCCGCACCGAGCCGATCGACGACGACGCCACCGAGCGGATCCGGACCGCGGTCGCCGGGGTCACCGGCGACGCCACCGAGATCCGCGACGAGCAGATCGGCCCGAGCCTCGGCGCCGAACTGCGCACCAAGGCGGTGATCGCGCTGTGCCTCGCGGTGCTGGCGCAGCTGATCTACCTCGCGGTGCGGTTCGACTGGCGGCTCGGGCTGGCCACGGTGGTCGCGCTCGCCCAGGACGTCCTGATCATCCTCGGGATCTTCGCCTGGCTGGGCAAGTCGATGGACGGCGTCTTCCTCGCCGCGCTGCTGACGGTGATCGGCTACTCGGTCAACGACTCGGTGGTGGTCTTCGACCGGGTGCGGGAAGTGCGGGGACAGCGGCGCAAGGAGCCGTTCCCCCGCGTCGTCGGCACGGCCGTGTTGCAGACGCTGCCCCGGACGATCAACACCGGGATCGGCGTGCTGTTCGTGCTCGGGGCGCTGCTGTTCCTCGGGGACGGTTCGCTGGCCGACTTCGCCCTCGCGCTCCTGCTCGGCCTCGTCGCGGGCACAGTGTCCACTGTGGCCACCGCGGGTCCGGTCGCGATCCTGCTCGACAAGCGGTGGCCGGGGGCCGGACGCCCCGTCCGCAAGGCGTCGCGGACCCGGGAGCGCGACGACAACGGCGCGGTGGTGTGATCGGCGTTCCTTTGTGGACCGCCGCGCTCCGCCCGGCCTCTATGCTCGTTCCCGGTGGCAGGGGATTCCACCGGGAACGAGGGGCGGGGTAGATGATCCAGAGCGTGCTCGTCGGCGCTGTCGTCGTGCTGGCTTGGACGATGACGGCGGCACGGCTGGAACGGTGGCAGATCACCGCGCCGATGGCGATGGTCGCGGCGGGGCTGGCGATCGGGTTCAGCACGCGCAACGATCTCGGCAACGGGCTCAACACGGAGATCGCGCTCAACGCGGCGGAACTGATCCTCGCGCTGCTGTTGTTCGTGGACGCGACCGCGGTCAAGGGCGGCTATCTCGGTCACGACGCCAAGACCGCGGTGCGGTTGCTGCTGGTCGCGCTGCCGTTGACGATCCTGATCGTCATGGGCGTCGGCCTGCTGGTGCTGCCGGGTCTCGGCTGGGCGGTGGTGCTGCTGATCGCCTGCATCATCGCGCCGACGGACTTCGCGCCGGCGACGTCGGTGGTGCACGACGTCCGGGTGCCCGAACGCGTGCGGCATCTGCTGAACGTCGAAAGCGGCTACAACGACGGCGTCGTCGCCCCGGTGTTCATCTTCGCGCTCACCCTCGCGGGGAGCAACCACCAGGCGAGCACGCCGGGCGAGGCGCTCCAGGCCGCGATCCCGGCGGCGTTGCTGGCCGTGCTGGCGGGTTCCGTCATCGGCGCGGTGGCCGCCGTGGCGATGAACCTGACCGGCAGGCACGGCTGGTCGACGCGGCACTCCGCGCGAGTCGCCGCCGTCGCGTTGCCGCTGCTGACCTACACCGCCGCCGTCGCGATCGGCGGCAACGGTTTCGTCGCCGCGTTCATCTGCGGCA
Source organism: Amycolatopsis sp. NPDC089917 (assembly GCF_040684635.1). Taxonomy (NCBI): domain Bacteria; kingdom Bacillati; phylum Actinomycetota; class Actinomycetes; order Pseudonocardiales; family Pseudonocardiaceae; genus Amycolatopsis; species Amycolatopsis sp. NPDC089917. Next base: position 24,445 of record NZ_JBFBGL010000066.1, read on the forward strand.
TCGCCTACAAGACCGCCCGGCACCCCGGCGAAGACGAACTCGGGCTCGCCGAGGACGTCAGCTCGCTGTGCGGGCTGCTGATGTGGTTCGTCTTCGGCAGCACGGCGGTCCTGGTGCTGTCCTTCGGCCTCACCTGGGGCGTGGTGATCGTCAGCGTCGTCGCGCTGACCGTCGCCCGGCTGATCCCGGTGCTGATCACCTTGCTGCGCACGGATTTCCGGTGGCGGGACCGGATGACCATCGGCCTGCTGGCGCCGCGCGGCGCGGCGTCGATCGTGTTCGGTCTGCTGGCCTACAACTCTCTCGACGGGGACGCGGCCGACGTCGCGTTGAGCGTGATGGCGGTGACCGTGCTCGCGAGCGTCGCGGCGCACGGTATCGGGGCTTCGGCGTTCCTGAACCGGAAAGCGAAGACCTCGTGAGTGGTGAGTGACGTTCACTGTCCCAGATCCCACACACGGCTCCGGGTCACGCTTGCGCTGGATGCCGGTGCGGTCGAGCGGGGAGGAGTCCGGCCGTTGGACGTGACCGGACGCCCAGCCCCGTGCAGGTCAGCGGCAGGCAGGCAAAGACCGGTCCGCCTTAACGGCACTCACCACTCGCGAGCGGTCAGGCGCTCATCGCCTTCTTGATCGCCGCTTCGAGCTCTTTCACCTGCTTCGAATTCATGCCGCCGTAGGTGAACGTGTTCATGTCCACCTTGTCGGCGTACATGGGAACGTCCTCGACGACCGTCTTGGACGCGCCGGGAACTTCGAAGACGAGCCTGCCAGGTTTGAACGCCGTCGGCGGGATGTTCTTGATACCGCTGATCTTCTCGACACTGAACGTGTGCTTCCGGTTGCCGAGTCCCTTGACGGCCGCCTTGATGGTGATCGTCCGGCCGCTGAAGCTGATGGATCGGCGTCTGGCGTGAATGTGCACGAACCCTCCCCTGGGTGCGAAAGCGGCACCTTATGGGCTGAGGAATCGACCGGACGAGCGCCGTTCCCGAAACGTTATCGGTGGTGACGGTGAGCTACGGCCGAGTGGACGACGCGGAGGCGATCCACGGCCCGCAGGGCTGGCCGACGCTGCCGGCCGGACCGCGGGACCGGGCGGCGGACGGATCTGCGCGCGGACCTGATCACCGGCCCGTGACGGCGATCAGATCGAAGCGGATCCGGTCACCACCTCGTCCGCGGAGGACAATGGCCACGGGGTGCCGTCCTCCCACAACCGTTCCGCCTCGTCCGCGAAGTACCGGTACCAGGGGGTGTCTTTCGGTTCCACTGTGAACACCGGCGCCGCTTCCCCGACGGGCCGGTGTTCGTAGTGCTGGACGCAGATCAGGCCCCGTTTGCTCGTGACGTCCAGGCAGTTGAAACCCGCGGACGGGATCCGCGACGACACCCGGACCTCCAACCGTCCGCTTGTCCTGCTGCGCAGCGAGGTCAATTCGTCCAAGGTGGCCAGGATTCGCTGCCGCGTCCGTCCTTGTCCGTGGCTTGGCGATATCCGGCGATCCGCGACTTCCACGATCGCTTCGTCGGTCGGATCCAGGACCAGTACCCGGATTCGTCCGCCCGATTCGAGTATCGACCGGATATCGCTGCGCATGCCCTGCACGGTCCTCGTCATCGAATGGCCGATGAGGAGGATGTCGAAGGCCTCGGCGCGCCGGGTTATGAGGTCCGCTGGGAACTCCGGTTCGAAGAGCGCCGCGGGGCCGCTCCGGTTCGAGTCCCGGACCTGTTCAGTCAGTCGCCGCGAGCGGATCTGCGAGAAGGCGAGCAGTGCCAGCAGCGCCGTCACCACGGACGAAAGCGTTTTGACGTCGGAGATCCCGGTCGCGCCGAGCACGGTGAACACCAGGGCGACGGCGCCCAGTACATACAGATCCAGGTTGTCGTCGGTGATCACACGCGCCAGCGATCGCCGGATCCGTCCACGTTCGTCCGCCACTGAACCCCCTCGTAGTCCGTTCCGTGGTGACAGTAACGGCCGGACGCCTTGGCATGTCCGGGATTGCTGACATCGATGGCATACCACGAACCAAGCGATACGAAGCCATTTGGCTCAACCGTTTGTCTGGTCCAGTCCAGTTATGTCTACTAACGTAGAGGGATGGAGCTGGAACTGCGCCACCTGCGCATCATGTGCGCGATCGCCGAACTCGGGAGTATCACCAAAGCGGCGAATACGCTCGGAATGGCCCAGCCTGCACTGACAGCGCAACTGAAGCGCATCGAACGGACACTCGGCGGGAAGCTCTTCCTGCGCGACCACACGGGCACCCGGCCGACCGCGCTCGGCCTCTTGGTGCTCGACAGGGCCAAGATGGTCCTTCCCGCAGTGTCGTCGTTGCACGACGAGGCCGCGCGTCTCGCCCAGCACGCCGGAACCGGTGAGCCGATGACCTTGCGGCTCGGCTCGGCGACCGGGCCGATGCTCGGGGCTCTGCTGCAACGCCTCGGCACTACCCATCCCGACATCCATGTCGCCACGCATACGTCGTGGTCGGCCAACAAACTCGCGGACATGACCGCCGAGGGCGCGCTGGACTTCGCCTTCGTCGGCGTCTGCGGTGACGCCGCTCCGCCGCCGGAGCCCGGTCTCCGCTGGCGGACGCTCGCGCATCATCCGGTGTTCGTGCTGATGTCGGCGCGGGACGAACGCGCGCAGCAGAACGAGGTCGAACTCGGTGACCTGGCGGACGAACGGTGGTGCGCGACGCCGGGCGACGGCTGTTTCGGCGACTGTTTCGCTTCCGCGTGCGCGCGGGCGGGGTTCACCCCGCGTTCGCTCTACGAGACCGACGTGCTGACCTGCATCGAGATGGTCGAGTCGGGACACGCGGTGGTGTTGTGTCAGCCGCTGTTCCACGAGATCCCGGGTATCGTGGCGGTCCCGATCGCCGGGAATCCGTTGAGCTGGCGGAATCTCGTCGGCTGGTCGGAACGAGGGGAGATGGGTCCCTTCGCCGCGGAGATGATCGCACTGTCCCGCGCGGTGTACGGCGAACTGATCGACCGGCGGCCGACCTACTCGAAGTATCTCGAGTTGAACCCGGGTTACGGCGTGGACTACACGGACGCCGGAGTGGGCTGACCTGCACGGAAGCCGTTGAAAGGTCCAGTCCACTGGGTGGATATGACCTAAATGGTATGTACCATTTGCAGCAGGTGCCTCGTACGGTCTGGACGAGATCTTCTTCCGGAACGTCGGTGAGGAAACGCCTGAAATGAACCGAAAGATCGTAGCGGCCGCCGCGGCGGCCCTTACCGGAGCCGGTCTGGTCACGGCCGTCGCGCTGACGCCGAGCGCCAGCGCCGGCGAGACCGTCACGGCGTCCGGCCAGGTGCAGTCCGAGATCGTCGCGGCCATGGCGCGCGATCTGAAGATCAGCCCGGATCAGGCCAGGACCCGGCTCGCCGACGAGCAGAAGGCCGCCAATGCCGACAGCGCGCTCAAGACCCGGCTCGGCCCGTCCTACGCCGGATCCTGGCTGGACGCGGCCGGATCCAAGCTGACGGTCGCGGTCACCGACGCGGCCCTGGAGGGCACCGTCCGCGCCGCGGGTGCGACCCCGAAGACCGTCGCTCGGAGCGCCGCCCAGCTCGACGCGGCGAAGCAGTCGTTGGACGCCAAGGGAATCAGCGCGCCGAAGAACGTTCCGGGCTGGTACGTCGACACCGTCACCAACTCGATCGTCGTCCTGGCCCACGCCGGTGGCGAGGCCGCCGCGAAGTCGTGGGCGACCGCGTCCGGTGTGCGCGCCGACGCCGTGCGGGTCGAGACCAGCACCGAAAGCCCGGTCCCGCTGATCGACGTCATCGGCGGCAACGCCTACACCTTCGGTTCGGGCCGGTGCTCGATCGGTTTCTCGGTCGAGGGCGGCTTCGTGACCGCCGGGCACTGCGGCACCACCGGCACGCGGACCTCGAACCCGAGCGGCTCCGTCGCGGGTTCCACCTTCCCCGGCAACGACTACGCGTGGGTCCGCGTCGACGCGGGCAACACCCCGCGTGGACTGGTCAACCGTTACCCGGGCACCGTGCCGGTGGCGGGTTCGCAGGAGGCCGCGATCGGCGCCTCGGTCTGCCGTTCCGGTTCCACGACGGGCTGGCACTGCGGCACCATCCAGCAGAAGAACGCCTCGGTGAGCTACCCGCAGGGCACCGTTACCGGCCTCACCCGGACCAACGCCTGCGCCGAACCGGGCGACTCCGGCGGCTCGTGGCTCGCGGGTGACCAGGCCCAGGGCGTCACCTCCGGTGGTTCCGGCAACTGCACCTCGGGCGGCACCTTCTACTTCCAGCCGGTCTCGGTGATCCTGAGCGTCTACGGCCTGAAGCTGGTGACCTCGGGTTCGAACCCGCCGTCCAGCACCACCACGACGCCGACCAACCCGACGTCGAACCCGCCCACCGGCACCTGGGCCGCCGGCACCACCTACACCGCGGGTGCGACGGTCACCTACGACGGTGTTTCCTACCGGGCCCTCCAGGGCCACACCGCTCAGGCAGGTTGGGAGCCGCCCAACGTCCCAGCGCTTTGGGCCCGCGCCTGACCGCCTAGCCGTCCGGGCCACACGCAGGGGTGCGCCCGGACCGACCGCCCCCGACGTCGTCCGTGCGTCGGGGGCGGTCCCCTTTTCGGTGCGAGTGGTCGTGAGTGGTATGTGTCGTTCTGGCGGACTCGTTTGTGGAGGATTCGGGACGTTGAGTGTCCCGGATCTTCCACGCACGGCTCCGGTGAGATGCCGGTGAGGTCGACGGGGGAGGATTCCGGACGTTCGACGGCCGGAATCCTCCCGCACCGTCGAGCCCGGCAACCGCAGGATCGCCAGTCCTGTGCAGGTCAGGCGCGGGCAGGTAGATACTGGTCGTTCTAACGACACTTACCACTCACGACCACCTGGACCGACGCCTCACTTTGCGGCTCAATGCAGGATTTTCAGTCCCACCACGCAGGCCACGATCCCCACGATCAGCAGGATCCTGGCCAGGGAAACGGTTTCCGCGCCCGACCACATGCCGTAGGCGACGGTGAGCGAAGCCCCGATCCCGACCCAGACCGCGTACGCGGTGCCGACCGGGAGATCCCGCATCGCGTAGGCGAGACCCACCATGCTCGCCACCAGGGTCACGCCGAAGACCACCGACGGCATGGGCCGGGACAAACCTTCGGATTTGCCGAGGGCGGTGGCCCACACGGCTTCCAGAACACCCGAGACGACAAGGACAAGCCACGACATGACGCGCTCCCAGAGCGCCGTCTTGTCGCTGGCCGGGTACGGCACCCACTCGTCCGGGGACCTCGATCACGAGGTTCCGATTCCAGGATCGCACACTTTCCGCGAGAGGTGCCCACGGGTTTGACGAGGATCACCACCTGACCGGCCACTGTGGACGGTCAGCGGGTCAGCACCTTGGGCGCGGACCAGGCGAGCAAACCTAGTTCCAGCACGGAGAATCCGATCAGCGCCCACGCGCTCGGCAGCCAGATAAGCGAGATGCCGACGAGGAGGATGGGCAGGACCAGCCCGGCGTAGGCGGCCAGGAACAGGGCCGCGAGGACCTCGCCGCGCACCGGTGGCTCCGCGAGGGCGGCGACGGTGGCCACCGACGCGCGGAAGCCCAGCCCGACGCCGGCGCCCGCCGTGATCCCGCCCGCGAGGAACAGCCAGAGCAGGGACGTCGTCACCGCGACCGGCAACGCCACCAGCCCGGCCACCATCAGCACGAGGCCGAGCCGCAGCTGGGTCCGCCTGGCCAGTCCGGCGAAGACCACCTGCGCCGAGGCCGCCGCGACGAACACGGAGAACGACGCGAGCCCGGCCAGCATCCGCGAACTCTGGTGCATCCCCTGCGCCAGCAACGTCGGCGTCAGCGCCATGAACAGTCCCGTGATCGCGAAGGCCGCGAAGGCGCCGATCGCCGCGCCGAAGAAAGCGGGCCGCGCGCCCGACGGCAGCGAGACGCGCTGTGGCCGGTACGCGGGCCGTTCCTCGGCGCGTTCCACCGTTTCCGGCACGAGCGCGACCGCGATGGCCGCGGCGAGCAGCAGGACCAGGAAGAACACGAACGGCGTGGTGAGCGGTTCGGCCGAATAGCTCGCGAAGAGACCGCCGAACAGCGGTCCGAGTGCCAGCCCGCCCATGTTGACCACGGTCGCGATCAGTCCCGCGCGGCCGTGGTCCTCGCTCGGCCGGGCGACGGCGCGCAGTTCGGACAGGTGCGCGGTGGCGGTCGCGGTCAGCGCGCCGATCCCCGCGCCGCCGACGAACCTGGCCAGGATCAGCCCGGGAACGTCCGGCCACGCCAGGAAAAGAGTGGCCGACAGCGCCTGGGTGAGAGTCGCGGCGAGGATCACCCGCCGTCGTCCCAGCCAGTCGCTGACATGGCCGGCGAGGTACAGGCTGCCCATCACCCCGACCGCGTACGCCGCGAACACGATCGTCACGACGTAGGTCGGGAAGCCGTCACGCTGCTGGTAGAGCACGTAGAGGGGAGTGGGGACGGTGGAGAAGGCCAGGGAGGCGGCGTACGCGGCCGCGATGACCCAGAAGCCGCGGCCATGGCTGATCCGCCGGAGCGCGGGACGGGGGAGGGTGGCACTGGTGAGCATGTCTCCACTGTGGATCCCCGGATCAACCATGTCCAACGAACAATACTGGTCACAGTTATCGGATTTTGCGATAATCGCTGCTCGTGGAGACCCGCCAGCTCGAATGCTTCGTCGCCGTCGCCGAGGAGCTCAGTTTCACCCGTGCCGCTCGACGGCTGTTCGCGGTGCAGTCCACCGTCTCGGCGACGATCCAGGCACTCGAAGGCGAGCTGGGCGTCAAGCTGTTCGACCGGTCGACGAGGCGCGTCGCGCTTTCCCCGGCGGGCTCGGTGTTCCTGCCCGAGGCCAAGGCCGCGCTGGAGGCCGTCGACAGGGCGCGAGAGGCGGTCGCCGACGCCTCCGCCGGCCTGCGCGGCACTCTCCGCGTCGGCACCTTGACCAGCGTCGGGGACCTCGACCTGCCTGATCTGCTCGGCGCGTTCCATCGGCGATACCCGCTGGTCGAGCTGCACGTCACGGTGTCGATCACCGGGTCGACCGGACTGGCCGAAGACCTGCGCCAGGGCAGGCTCGACGTCGCCCTGCTCGGCCTGCCCGAATCCGATCTCGCCGGGCTCGACTCCAAGCTGGTCGGCTCGGCGCCGTTCGTCGTCGTGCTGCCCGACGGCCATCGGCTGGGTGACCGGCCATCGCTCACCTTGGCGGACCTCGCGGGCGAGTCGTTCGTGGACAATCCGCGCGGCTTCGGCAACCGGGTCGCCCTCGACCGGGCCTTCGAGGCGTTCGGGGCACCGCGGCGGGTCGTCGTCGAGGTCGCCGATCTGCGCGCCGTGCCCGCTTACGTGGCCGCGGGACTCGGCATCGCCGTCGTGCCCGATCTCCGGCTGCTCGCGGGGGTCCGGACGATCCCGCTCGACGAACCCGGTCTCGTCTGGCCGCTGGCCATCGCCACCCGCGGCGAGCGGCCGCCCCGGACCGCTCGCCTGCTGCTCGACCTGATCGACGGCGGGGAGTTCTCCATCGCGATCCCGGTCCGGCCCTGAGCTCAGCCCGTCAGCAGCGTGCGGGTCGTCCTGGCCACCAGCTCGACGGTGCGCGGCGGCGGTGCCTCGCTGCGATCGAGATGTCTCCTCACCGCCGCGTAGGGGAGATCCACGAGAGCGAGCGTCAGTTCGTCGGTGCTCCGGCCGGTCAGCGGACGCAGCCGCCGGACGACCTTGGTGATCGCCGCGTCGAGCCGGTGGTTGGCGTCTTCGGCGCGGACGCGGTCTTCGGCACTCCAGTCGTCGACGCCGAGCGCGCGGTCGCCGCCGTAGAGCAGTTTCCCCTCGGCGGGATGCGCTCGGCACCAGCGGACGACCTGGGCGGCGGCTTCGACGGCGGCTTCCGTGACGGGCTCCTGTCCGAGGGCTTCGAGATAGCCCTCCTGGAAGCGGGTCAAGGTGCGGAGCCAGACGGCGGCGAGCAGGGCCGGACGTCCGGGGAAGCGATGGTAGATCGACCCGCTCGGCGCGCCGACTTCGCGAGCGACGGCCGACATGGTCACCCCTGCGACGCCTTCAGCGGCGAAGATCCGCACGGCGGCGTCGAGGAAGTCGTCGGCGGTGTGCCGCGGTGGCCGTCCCATTTTCAGAGACTATCCTCTACTATCGTTTTAGGGGAAGGTCTCTAGAACTAGGAGGACGCTATGCGGGTATGGAACCGGCATTCCAGGATCGTCGACGTGGCGCAAGAGCGCGTCGGCGCGTTGATCGACACGCTGTCCGCCGACGACGATCGGCTCTGGCCGGTCGACGCGTGGCCGCCGATGCGGTTCGACCGGCCGCTCGGCGTGGGAGCCGTCGGCGGGCACGGCCCGGTGCGGTACCGCGTCGAGTCCTGGGAACCCGGGAGATCCGTGAGGTTCCGGTTCACCGCGCCCCGCGGCTTCGACGGATTCCACGAGTTCACGACGCGTGCGGCGGAAAGCGGTGGGACCGAGCTCGTGCACCTCATGGTGCTGAGGCTCCGGCATCCCGCCTGGCTCACCTACCCGCTGCTGTGGCGGCCGCTGCACGACGCCTTGCTGGAGGACTGCCTGGACCGCGCCGAGCGTGACCTCACCGGCACGGTCCGGGAACCCGCGCGGTGGGGTCCTTACGTCCGGCTCTTGCGGAACCTGATCTCCGGCAACAGGTTCCGTCGCTTCAGGAAGTACAGGGTGCCGCCGATGAGCACGACGGCGATCAGGTAGCCCAGCGCCAGGGACACGGCGCCGCCGTTCGCGGGCGGCAGCAGCACGCCGAACAGCGCGCTGATCCCGGCGAGGATCCACCGGCCGCGGTCGGTCGTCAGGCTGACCGCGAGCAGCGCGACCGTCCACAGGAGATACCACGGCTGCACGACCGGTCCGAGCACCAGCATCGCGGCGAAGGTCAGCCCCGCGCCGTAAAGCGGGTGCATCTTCTCCCGGTAGGTGAGCCACAGCAGCCTGGCGCCGACGGCGAGACCGAGGATCGCGCCGCCGAGCGAGAACACCTTGATCGCGCCGTCGGTCAGGTCGGCTCCGAAGATCTTGCCCACCCCGCCGACGAGGAAGCCGAGTTCGTTGGTGGGCGCCATCCAGCTGTGCACCTGGCCGGAAACCCCGGAGAGCACCCGGACCCAGCCGAACCCGAGACCGCTGCCGAGCGAGATCGCCACGGTGACCGCCGCGAATCCGGCGGGCAGGCCGAGCGCCACCGCGACCCTTCCGGCGGGCGTCGCCCGCCGGAAGAGATCGACACCGACGAACAGCAGGCCCGCGACGGCCACGATCTTGATGTTCGCGCCCGTGCTGACCGCGATCACCCCCGCCGCGATCAGCGCGGGCCGGGCCGCGCCGGTCTTCGCGGCGCCCATGAGGACGAGTTCCAGCCCGGCCACCATCAGCCCGACCATGAGCCCGTCGTTGTGCACACCTGCCACGATGTGCCAGAGCACCAGCGGGTTGAGCAGCGCCAGCCACAACGCGATCGTCGGTGAGACCCCGACGCGGCGGGCGAGCCGGGGGAGCGCCCACGCCAGGAGCGCGATGCCCGCCAGCCCCAGCAGCCGGTGCAACAGCGCGGTCGGGACGAAGGCGTCCCCGGCGATGTGGGCGATGGCGCGGGCCAGCGCGACGAACGCGGGACCGTACGGCGCGGGCGTGTCCCGCCAGTAGTGACTGACCGCGAGCGTCACCGGCGAATCGGCGCCGAGCGCCTCCGCCGGTCCCACGAGATAGGTGTCGAACCCCTTGGCCGCGATCAGGCCTTGCGCCAGATAGCTGTTGATGTCACCGCTGAACAGCGGGCGCGCGAACAGCAACGGCGCGCACCACGACACCGCCATCCAGTACAGCCGCCGTTCGGGCAGCCCGGCCGCGAGCCGTCCGACGCCCAGCCATGCCAGCACCAGGGTGGCCATCCCGGTGACGCCCAGCGCCACCACCAGCACCGACGGCAGGCCGATCCCGGAGGTGACCAGCACGAGTACGGCGATTCCGAGGAAACCCGCCCAGTGCGGCACCGAGATGTTCAGCCCGGTCTTCTCCGGCGCGGGCAAGACGTTCTGCATGCGGCCAAACTACTCCAAGTGCGGAATCCGGTTCCGCCGATCGTCCGAGAAACCGGTTCCGACGCTTCGAGACGACGTCCGCCGGGTACTCCACGCGCTGGAAGGCGGGTGGTGGGCGTGAAGAAACGCTGGGTGCGCCTCGGGGCGTTCGTCCTGGCCGGAATCCTGATCGTCGGCGCGGCTCTGCAGATAGCCGGGCTGCTGCCGAAGCTCGACCCGTTCGGAACGTCCACTGTGGACCGATCGCAGCCGGCGGTGCTCAAGGCGGTCCGCGATCTGAGCCAGTACCACGCGGCGGTCGGCGACTACCAGGTCGTCGTCGACATCGAGAAGGACGTCAAATGGGTGCCGTCGGCCATCGCCGGGGAGCGGACCCTGTTCGTGGCCGCGGGCTCCGTCGACGCGTACGTCGATTTCGGACCGCTGGTGGAGAATTCCCTCACCGTCTCGGAAGACCGGCGCTCGGTCGAGGTGCGGTTGCCCGAGCCTCAGTTGGCGAAACCCGCCTTGGACAACGAGCACAGCTACATCTTCGGCCAGGAGCGCGGTCTGGTCGACCGGCTGTCGGCGCTGGTGTCGGTGCCGGACCAGCAGCAGTTCCACCTCGCCGCGGAGAAACGGATCGGGGAAGCCGCGCAGCGCTCCGGCCTGCTCGAACGGGCCAAGGCCAACACGAAGGCGATGCTCACCGGACTGTTGCAGGCGCTGGGCTTCCAGGTCACCTTTGCCGCGGAACCGACCAGCTGACCCACCGAGGGCCGCTTCGTCCTCTGCGCGTCGGCGTCCGCAGGTTCGAGCCGAGCGTGTGGGTTCGCTTGCCTGTGCCGGTTTCCGGTGTCGCGAAAGTGGCTTTCACAACCTCCGAAGCCGACACGCCGGCGAGCGGGCGCACCTGACCCACCGGATTTATGCGAATGTGCGCGCTTTCCCCGGCCGGTCTTGACCGGTCGGCCTCGTGCTGGTGCGCTGGCGAGGCCGACCGGGAGGGCACGATGGTGACGAGGCCGCGAGACAAACTGACCTACAGCGAACCGATCGCGACCGGCGAGATCACGATCTCGGCCGCGCCCGACGAGGTGTACCGGCTCATCAGCGATCCCGTCGCGATGGCGGAGTGCGCCGAAGAGCTGTGCAAGGCCCGCTGGATCCGCGGCGCGACCGAGGCGCGCGTCGGGAACTGGTTCGCGGGCAGCAACCGCAACGGCGTGCGCCGCTGGGTGACCCACGCCGAGATCACCGAGGCCGACCCGGGGCGCCGGTTCGCCTACCGGGTGCGCACCCCGTTCTTCGTGCCGATTTCCCGCTGGGAGTACGACATCAGCCCCGACGGCGACGGCAGCCGGGTCACCGTGACGAACTGGCTGCGGGTACCGGGCTGGTTCGTCCCGCTCGCCATCTTCATCACCGGTGAGCCCGACCGCGTCGAGACCAACCGCGCCAACATCGCCACCACCTTGACCCGGGTGAAGGCCCGGATCGAAGGCCGGGAGTGGCGCCGCGATCCCTGCGTTTAGTCCTCTGAACGCGTTCCGGCCTCATCGGTCCCGACGTTCTGCATCCCCCGGTTCTCGAGTCTGCGCATCACCGGACCGGACAGGAGACCGTGCACGAGGACCGACACCGCGATGGTGAGCGCCGTGACGCGCCAGAGCGAATCGGCCATCGGGAAATCGCCGTGCCCCAGCGCGTACGACAGGTAGTAGAGACTGCCGATCCCGCGGATGCCGAAGAACGAGATCGCCCTCGCCGCCGGCCGGGTCGTGCCGCCGCGGATCAGCGCCAGCCCACCGAACAGCGGGCGCACGATCACCACCGCCGCGACCGCCACCAGGACCTCGGCGAGGGTCAGGCCGTCGAGGAGCCCGTCGCCCAGCGCGACACCGAGACCGAGCAGGGCCAGCGCCACGAAGAGCCGTTCCAGCTGGTCGCCGAATTCGTGCAGCACACCGTGGTATTCGTGCGACCGCTCGCTGGCGCGGATGGTCGCGGCGGCGGTGAAGACCGCGACGAAGCCGATGCCGCCCAGCCATTCGCACACCGCGAAGGGAAGGAACGCGATGGCCAGCACCACCAGTCCGTCGGAGTACTCGCCGAGGCGCAGTCGTTCGTGCCGCACTCGGAACATGAGCCAGGACAGCAAGCGGCCGCAGGCGAGGCCGACCAGGACGGCGATCGCGAGGGGTGCGAGGACCTCGGTCAGCAGCCAAGGCACGGGCGACGTCGTCGCCGTTCCGGCCAGGACCAGGGCCAGCAGGACGAACGGCATGGCGAGCCCGTCGTTGAGGCCCGCTTCCGAGGTCAGCGTGAACCGGATCTCGTTGTCCGCGCCGCGTCCGTCGTCGGTGTGCGGCGCGGGCACCTGGACGTCGCTCGCCAGCACCGGATCGGTCGGTGACAGCACGGCTCCCAGCAGCAGCGCGGCGGCGGGGGACAGGGCGAGTGCCCACCAGCCGAGCAGGGCCACGGCGCAGACCGACAACGGCAACGTGATCGCCAGCAACCGCCAGGTCGAACTCCACGACCGCCAGCCGATCAGGCGGTCGGACTTCAGCCCAGCGCCGACCAAGGACACCAGTACGCCGAGTTCGGTGATCACCTCGACGGCACCCACGTGCGACCTCGGGTCGAGGACGCCTTCGCCGTAAGGGTGCCCGAAGGGGAGCAGCCCGAAGAGCAGCCCTCCCAGCAGCAGGATCAGCGGCATCGACAACGCGCGTTCGTGCAACAGGTTCGGCAGCACCGCGGCGCACAGCGCCAGAACGCCTGCCCCCGCGAGCAAGATCTCCATCCTCGCCGGATACCCTGCCCGGGCCTTCGGCAACCAGGCGCGGTTCAGCCGCCGACTTCGAGTCCTTTGTGGACCGAGAGTTCGATGCCCGCGGCCAGCCGGTACGGCCGCGTGTCCACAATGGCGCCCAGCAGCCGTCGCAGCCGGGAGACCTCGGCGCGGACGGTGACGAGGTGTTCGGCGTCACCGTAGAGGGCCCGGCTGAGCGCCTCGGCCGAAAGCCCGGCCGGACCCGCCGTGCGCAGGTGCACCAGGATCCCGGCGTGCCGCGGTGTCACGGTGCGGACCCAGCCGACGTCGCCCGACCGCATCCGCAGGATCGGCGCGTGCCCGAGTTCGAGATCGAGCCGGACCCGGCGCGCGGTGTCGGCCGGGCGCACGAGCCAGCCTTCGGCCAGCCGTTCGGGCAGGCAGGCGCCCAGCCCGGGAACGGCGACGATCCGGCCCTCGACGGGGGCGGCGATCCGCGCCCCGGGCGCGATGCCGGCGGAGTGGGCCACCCAGCCGTCGTCGTCGACCAGCAGCGCGGGGCCGCCCGTGCCCGCCACCACCGGTTCGGCGGTCCGGCGCAGCCTGTCCAGGCCCTGCTGGTGGTGGCGCCAGAGTTCGGACTCGACCAGCCGCCGCCCGGTCTCCACCAGCGCGGCGATCGCCGGGTGCAGGGTCAGCGCGGGGCCGCTGACGTCGATCACGCCGAGCAGCTCGCCGGTGCGCGGATCGTGCACCGGCGACGCGGTGCAGTACCAGGGGTGCTGGCCCTGCTCGAAATGCTCCCCGGCGAGCAGTTCCACCGGCGCGGCCTCGGCGAGCGCGGTGCCGATCGCGTTGGTGCCGACCCGGGTCTCGGTCCAGTCGGCGCCCTCGGTGAAGCCCAGGGTGTCGGCGCGGCGCTTGACCGCGGTCGAGCCCGCCCGCCAGAGGATGACGCCCTCGGCGTCGGTCACCACCAGCAGCATGTTCGCGGTGTCGGACGTCGTCCCGAGCACCTGTCCGAGGTCGTCCACGACATGCCGCAACGGTGAGACGCGGCGACGGCGGGTGACCTCGTCGAGCGGCACGGAATCACGGGTGTTCACGCCGTCGGCGGCGAGCCCGAGGCTCAGCGCGCGCGACCAGGACCGCGACACCAGCGGCCGCGGCCGGACGCGCGGACGGCCGCCGCCGATCACGGCTTCGTGCATCCGGACCAGGTCACGGGCGTGCATCGGCAGGTCGGCGCCGGGCGGGACCGAGCTGAACACGCTCACAGGCCACCTCCGCACCATCGCGTCGACCGACCAGCATAGGTCGGCCGGAGCGGACGCGCCAAGGAGTCGCGGTGCAACACGCTGCAACCCTTGCCGCTCCGCCCGCCCCCGGCGTGTGATCGGGGTAACAGCCGAAACGCCGATGGTGGGGAGTGGTCATGACACAGACGGTGGACCGGATCGAGGCGACGGGCTCGCCGCAGGCTCGGGTCGACGCGTGGCTGAGCCGGTTCGAAGCGGCCCTCGCCGCCCGTGACGCCGAAGCCGCCGCCGCGCTCTTCGCCGTCGACAGTTACTGGCGTGACCTGGTCGCCTTCACCTGGACGATCAAGACGGTCGAAGGCCGCGACGGCGTCACGGACCTGCTCGGCGCCTGTCTCGACCGGATCGAGCCGTCCGGGTTCCGCACCACCGAGACGCCGACCGAAGCCGACGGCGTGACCGAAGCGTGGCTGGAGTTCGAGACCGCGACCGGCCGCGCGAAGGGGCACTTGCGACTGAAGGACGAAGGCGCCTGGACGCTGCTGACGAGCCTTCGCGAGCTCAAGGGTTTCGAGGAGCGACGCAACGAACAGCGGTCCAAAGGTGTCGAACACGGTGTCGTCCGCGGCCGGAAGTCGTGGGCCGAGAAGCGCGAGGAAGAGCAGACGCGGCTCGGCTACGACGAGCAGCCGTACGTCGTCGTCATCGGCGGTGGCCAGGGCGGTATCGCGCTCGGTGCCCGGCTGCGGCAGCTCGACGTGCCGACGCTCGTCCTGGAACGCAACGCGCGGCCGGGCGACTCCTGGCGCAAGCGGTACAAGAACCTCTGCCTGCACGACCCGGTCTGGTACGACCACCTGCCCTATCTGCCGTTCCCGGACAACTGGCCGGTGTTCGCGCCCAAGGACAAGATCGCCGACTGGCTGGAGATGTACACGCGGCTCATGGAGGTGCCGTACTGGACCAGCACCGAGGTGACCTCCGCGTCCTGGGACGAGGAGAAGCAGCGGTGGCTGGTGACCGTCGTCCGCGAGGGCGAGGAGCTGGTGCTCACGCCGCGGCACGTCGTGTTCGCGACCGGGATGTCCGGCAAACCGAACCTCCCGTCGTTCCCCGGGATGGACGACTTCGAAGGCGACCAGCACCATTCGTCACAGCACCCCGGCCCGGACGCCTACGCCGGCAAGAAGGCCGTCGTGGTCGGTTCCAACAACTCGGCGCACGACATCTGCGCGGCGCTGTGGGAACACGGCGCCGACGTGACCATGGTCCAGCGATCCTCGACGCATATCGTCAAGTCGGATTCCCTGATGGACCTCGGCCTCGGCGACCTGTACTCGGAACGCGCGGTACAGGCGGGGATCACCACCGACAAGGCGGACATGATCTTCGCGTCGATCCCGTACCGGATCATGCCGCAGTTCCAGATCCCGGTGTACGACGCGATCCGCGAGCGGGACAAGGATTTCTACGCGCGACTGGAGGCGGCCGGGTTCCGGCACGACTGGGGCGACGACGGATCAGGCCTGTTCCTGAAGTACCTGCGCCGCGGGTCCGGCTACTACATCGACGTCGGCGCGTCGGAACTGGTGGCCGACGGGAAGATCAAGCTGGCGCACGGCCAGGTCGACCACCTGACCCGGGACGCGGTGGTGCTGTCCGACGGCACGGAACTCGAAGCGGACGTCGTCGTCTACGCCACCGGCTACGGCTCGATGAACGGCTGGGTCGCGGACCTGGTCGGGCAGGAGACCGCGGACCGCGTCGGCAAGTGCTGGGGCCTCGGCTCGGACACGACGAAGGACCCCGGTCCGTGGGAAGGGGAGCAGCGCAACATGTGGAAGCCCACCCGGCAGGAGGGGCTGTGGTTCCACGGCGGGAACCTGCACCAGTCGCGGCACTATTCCCTTTACCTCGCGCTGCAGCTGAAAGCGCGCTACGAGGGCATCCCGACGCCGGTGTTCGGCCTCCAGGAGGTGCACCACAAGTCGTGAGGGATCACGGCACGATGGAGTCGACGTAGCCTCCGTCGACGCGGACCGCGGCCCCGGTGGTGGCCGAGGCGAGCGGGGAAGCGAGGTACACCACCAGGTTGGCGATCTCCTCGGGTTCGATGAGCCGCTGCAGCAACGATTGCGGCCGGTGCAGGCGCATGAATTCGCGCTGTGCCTCGTCCCACGGCAGATCCTTGTCGACCAGCTGGTACACGAAGTCCTCGACACCGCCGGTGTGGGTCGGGCCCGCGATCACCGAGTTGACCGTGACGCCCGACCCCGCCGCGGTCTTGGCGAACCCGCGGGAGACGCCGAGCAGCGCGGTCTTCGACACTCCATAGTGGATCATCTCGGCGGGGATGACGATCGCGGAATCGCTGGCGATGTACTGGATCCGGCCCCAGCCGCGGCCGGTCATCCCCGGCAGGTACGCGCGGGTCAGCCGCACCGCGGCGAGGACGTTGACCTCGAAGTACCGCCGCCATTCGTCGTCGGTGATGTCCAAAGGGGACTGAGTGCCGAAGATGCCGAGGTTGTTGACCAGGACGTCGGCGTCGGGCACCGCCTCCAGAACCCGGGCGGTGCCCTCGTCGGTGGAGACGTCACCGGCCGCGGGGACGACGTCGGCGTCCGGCACTTCGCCGCGCAGGCGGTCGATCGCGGACGCGACGCCGGATTCGCCCCTGCCGTTGACCGCGACCCGGGCGCCTGCCCGGGCCAGCCCCGCGGCGATGGCGAAACCGATGCCCTGCGTCGATCCGGTGACCAGGGCCGTTTTCCCACTCAGATCCAGTCGCATGGCCACAGTCTCGCGCAGAAGATCACCGGGCGCAGCTCACGCATTCAGTCGGCTGAACGCGCGGCTTTCGCGTATCGGTGCGCCAGAACGGCGAAGGCTTCCTTCAACTCGGCCGGACCGACGACTTCGATGTCCGCCTCGAACCGCCCGATGCTCGCCGCGAGTCCGGTCCACGACCACGAACCCAGCGTCAGACGGCAGCGGTCCGGCCCCACCTCCTCGACGACGCCGTCGCGGACGTAGTGGGCGACCGTCGCGGCGGGCAGGTCGAGGATCACTTCGCCCCGGCACGGCCAGTCGCCGGTGTCGGACGAGCCACGGAACCGGCTCGCGACGAAGGTGGCGACGTCGGGGACGGGCAGTTCACGCGGGGCGAACCTCGGACCGGCCGGCGTGCGCGGGCTGATCCGGTCGGCCCGGAAGGTGCGCCAGTCCGCGCGGTCGAGGTCCCAGGCGACGAGGTACCAGCGGCCGTGCCAGGTGACCAGGTGATGCGGTTCCACCCGGCGCGGGAGATCGGCGCCCGCGTAGTCGAACCGCAGGACCTCGCGGGCGTGCACGGCCGCGCCGAGCGCCAGCAGGACGTCGCCGTCCACGCGGGGATCCGCCCGGCTCGCGGGAGACTCGACGGCGGTCACCCGCAGGGTGTCGATCCGGCGCCGCAGCCGCGAGGGCATCACCTGCCGGACGGTGTGCAGCGCCCGCATCGCCGCCTCTTCGATTCCCGCGCCGCTGGTGGTGGCGATCTGGAGCGCGACGGCCAGCGCGACCGCCTGGTCGTCGTCGAACAGCAGCGGCGGCAGTTCGGATCCGGCGTCCAGGCGGTATCCGCCGTCGGGACCCTTGACGGTCGCGATGGGGTAGCCGAGCTCGCGCAGCCTGTCGACGTCGCGCCGCACGGTGCGCGGGCTGATGTCGAGCCGCTCGGCCAGCAGCGCTCCCGGCCAGTCGCGGCGGGCCTGCAACAGCGAGAGCATCGACAGCAGACGCGCGGAGGTCTTCGGCATGTTTCCCATGATGCCCGCAGTAGCGGCCACACCCTGTCCTCTACCTCCGCGAGAGTCGTCTCGTGCCAGAAAACGACAACACGGAGGGCCCGATGACCGCCACGAACCTCGACGCCGAACGCGCCGACCTGCTCGAAGCCCTCGACACCGTCCGCGCCACGCTGACCACCACCGTCCAGGGACTCACGGACGGCCAGCTCGGCGAGCACCCGACCGTCAGTGAGCTGAGCCTCGGCGGCCTGATCAAGCACGTCGCCTCGATCGAAGAGATGTGGCTGCGGTTCGCGGTCGACGGTCCGTCCGCGATGACCTACGACCTGCCGGAAGGCGTCACCTGGGCCGACCTCGGCGCCGGGACCGCGCGGGAGTACCCGCAGTGGGCGATCGACCACCGGAACAACTTCACGATGCTGCCCGGCGACACGCTCGCGTCGATCCTCGAGCGCTACGAGCAGGTGGCCGCGCGGACGAAGGAGATCGTCACGTCGATCCCCGACCTGTCCACGACGCATCCGCTACCCGAGGCGCCGTGGAACCCGCCGGGCGCGGTGCGCAGCGTGCGGCGGGTGCTGACGCACGTCATCGCCGAGACCGCGCAGCACGCGGGGCACGCCGACATCCTGCGCGAGAGCATCGACGGCCAGAAGTCGACCTGACTGAAGGGTCCCTTTGAGACAGGTGTGTCGATCGTCGGGTCCGTGAAGGCCTCCTTGAGGGACCCAGAGTCCCTCAAGGAGGCCTTCACGGACCCACGTGACAACCGCCCCCAGCCCCCCCCCCAACCCCCCA
>NZ_JBFBGL010000067.1:0-42386 GCF_040684635.1 Amycolatopsis sp. NPDC089917
CTGCTCCGGATACTTCGAACGAGACACCAGGACATCCTCCCTCCAGACCACTGTCTGGAATCAAGGTGTCCGCACCACAGGGGCAACTCCACGTGTGATCAGACGGACGACTCACGTGGCGGCCGAGTTCCACCGCGTGTCGTCCGGCCAGTCACCCGTGTCGTCCGTCTGATCACGTGAGTCGTCCCACCGGTCACGCGAAACCGCCCGACCGCAAGTACCTAAGACACCGTCCGCTCCAACCCGAATCGCCATTCACGACCACCTGTACCGACGCCTCACAGGACACGCCGCCTTGCCTGTCCTCTCAATAGCCCGGATCGGCACTCGCGACGCGCCCGCCCTACTCGGTACCGGCGCTCTTGCCCGACCGAAGTCCGTGAAGGCCTCCTTCACTACCTTCAGGGTAGGCAAGGAGGCCTTCACGGACTTGGCCTGGCGTGAAGCACCGCACCTCCGCGCCGCCCCTCGACCAAGAGTGGAACCTCCGGACAGGAGACGGACGGGCCCGTCCACGGTACGGTCTGCGACATGGGCGCTGTCGAAAGCCACCTCCGGTTTGGTCTGGACCTCTATCGGGTGCTGGCGAGCCGCGCGGAGAACGCGTGCTTCTCGCCGTACTCGATCGCGAGCGCGCTCGGCCTGGTGACGCAGGCCGCCAAGGGGAAGACCAGAGAAGAACTGATCGCGCTGCTCGGCGACCCGGACGAGCTCGCCGACCTGCTGGGCAAGGCCTCGTCGCTGCTCGACGACGGGCCCGAACTCGCGGTCGCGAACACGCTCTGGGCCTGGGACGGGCTCCCGCTCGAAGAGTCCTTCCGCGAGGAGCTCGCCACCTGGCCGGGCGGCAAGGTCCAGAGCGCGCCGTTCCGCGACGACCCGGAGGCCGCGCGGCGGCTGATCAACGCCGACGTCGCCGGGGCCACCCGCGAACTGATCCCCGAGCTGCTCAAGCCGGGGACGGTCGCGCCGGACACGGTCGCGGCGATCGTCAACGCGCTGTATCTCAAAACCGCTTGGCACAATCCGTTCTCAAGTGACAACACCGCGCCCGCGGACTTCCACGCGCCCTCCGGTACCCGTACGGTGCCGACGATGTGGCTCGAAAAACAGCTCGACCACACCCACGAGGACGGCTGGCAGGTCGTCCGGCTCGGCGCCGAGGGCGGGGTGGAGGCGATCATCCTGCTGCCGGACGGCGACCTCGACGACGCCGAGCTCGACGCGGGCAAGCTGGCGGGGCTCCTGGAGAACACGCGGTCCAGGACGCTCGCCCTGTCGCTGCCGAAACTGGACCTGGACGTCGACAGCCCGCTGACGGCGAAACTCAAGGACCTCGGCGTGCGGACGATGTTCACCGGCGACGCCGATCTCACCGGGCTGGCCGACGACGACCGGCTCGAAGTGTCCGACGTCCTCCACCAGTCCGTGCTCCGTATCGACGAACAAGGCCTCGAAGGCGCCGCCGCGACGGCGGTGCTGATGCGGCTGACGTCGATCATGGTCGACGAACCGCTCGAGGTGACCGTCGATCATCCCTTCCTTCTGCTCGTGAGGCATGCCTCGACGGGTGTGATCTACTTTCTCGCCCGCGTTGTCGAGCCGTGAGGATGGTCAGTGAGTCTTTTCCAGGCTGAGGCGGCGGACGTGGAGGCCGACGAGACTCCCACGAGACCCCGTAAGTTCGCGGCAGCCGACGCCGCGATCATGGGCGCCTTCGTGCTGTTCGCCTTCTTGCTCTACAACGGGCTCTGGCTCGACCTCGAAGAGGGCTATCTCTGGAACAGCGCGTCGGACCAGAACCTGTGGGAGTGGTTCTTCTCCGTCACCGCGGACAACGTGCTGCATCTGAGGAACCCGCTCAGTTCGCACTTCCAGAACCATCCGCTCGGCGTGAACCTGATGGCCAACACGGCCATGCTCGGCATCGGCATCCCGCTTTCGCCGATCACGCTCACCTTCGGCCCGACGCTCACCTGGGCCATCGCGCTCACCGGCGGTCTCGCCGGCACGGCGGCGGCCTGGTACTGGGTGTTCTCGCGGCACCTCGTCACCCACCGGGTCGGCGCGGCCATCGGCGGCGCGTTCGTCGGGTTCGCCCCGCCGATGATCTCGCACGGCAACGCGCATCCGAACTTCGTCGCGTGGTTCGTCCTGCCGTTCCTCGCGCTGCTGATCTTCAAGATCGCCCGCGGCGAGCGCCCGGTCCGCAACGGGATCTTCCTCGGTCTGCTGGCGGCGTACCAGATCTTCCTCGGTGAAGAGCCGCTGCTGATCTTCGCGATGTCGTTCGCGATCTTCGCCATCGCCTATTTCGCGACGAACCACCGCGAGTTCCGGCCGATGGCGAAACCACTGGGGATCGGCGTCGGCATCGGGGTCCTCCTCGCGCTCGTACTGTGCGCGTACCCGCTGTGGTGGCAGTTCTTCGGCCCGCAGAGCTACCAGGCGATCGAACACGGTCCCGTCGGGAACGACACGGCCGCCTTCACCCGGTTCGCGACGCAGTCGGTCGCCGGGCAGCCGCAGGCCGCGGCGGACGTGTCGATGAACCGCACCGAGGAGAACGCGTTCTTCGGCTGGCCGCTGATCGTGCTGATGGTGGTCATCACCGTCTGGCTGTGGCGCGAGGTGTTCGCGCGGGCGCTGGCGATCTCGATGTTCGTGATGGCCTGGCTCTCGCTCGGTGTGCAGCTCGTGGTGGTGCACGAGGAAACCGGGATCCCGGGGCCGTGGAAGCTCCTGTCGGAACTGCCGCTGTTCGAATCGCTGCTGGAATCACGGCTCGCGATGGGCTGCATCCCGTTGATCGGCGCGCTGCTGGCATTGGCGACCGAGCGCGTCCACACGGTCGCGTCGAAGCTGCCGGAAGTGCCGGGGGAGCGGCGATTCCCGTTGCGGCTGGTGTGGATCGGCGTCGTGATCGCGGTCCTGCTGCCGATCGCGCCGACGCAGCTGATCGTGAAGGAACGGCCGGCGACCCCGAGGTTCCTCGCCGACGGCACCTGGCGGTCCTACGTCGCGCCCGGCGGCACAGTGGTGCCCGTGCCGTTGCCGAGTTCCGGCGAATCCGAGCCGCTGCACTGGCAGATCGACGCGGG
The DNA here is from genome assembly GCF_040684635.1 of Amycolatopsis sp. NPDC089917. Taxonomy (NCBI): domain Bacteria; kingdom Bacillati; phylum Actinomycetota; class Actinomycetes; order Pseudonocardiales; family Pseudonocardiaceae; genus Amycolatopsis; species Amycolatopsis sp. NPDC089917. The sequence goes on from NZ_JBFBGL010000067.1 coordinate 3,102, forward strand.
CCTGGGCTATTCGATGCCGGAGGGCTACTTCGTCGGGCCGAGCGGCCCGGACGACAAACGCGGCCGCTACGGCGCCATCCAGCGTCCGACGTCGATCATCTTCGACCAGATCAAGCAGACCGGGGTACCGGCGACGATCACCGAATCGCAGCGGGTGCAGGCGCTGGAGGATCTGCGGTACTGGAACGCCGACGTCCTCGTGCTGATCCCGCGCGAGCACCAGGACGCCTTCCGGGCCACGGTGGATCTGCTGCTGCGGAAGCCCGCCGAGTTCGTCGACGGCGTCTGGGTCTGGGACGTCCGGACGATCACCCCCTGAGACGTCAGGTCCAGGGGGCGAGCGGGTACCACGGCAGGATGCCCCGGAACTGGAGCATCCGCACGTCCCAGTAGAACAGCGTGAACACGCCGGTGAAGATCAGCGCGCCCGCCGTCACCGCCACGATCCTCCCCGGCCTGGCGGCCAGGCGGCGCCGTAGCCCGCCGCCCGCGACGTTGACGAGGATCAGCAGGATCGCCATCACCAGGATATTCCCCACCGATTGCAGCGTGAACGCCGCCGCGCCGTAGAGCGGGTTGCCGCTTTCCGCGGCGTCACGGAAGATCTGCCGGAACAGCACCCACGGCCGTCCGATCAGGAACGCGCCGATCAGCGCGCCCAGGAACACCGTGCGGGCCCGCGCGGAGAACGGGTCGCGGACGTAGCCGAGCTGCGCGAGTCCCAGGTACGTCAGGGAAATCCCGATGAACCCGAACACCGCCATCGACTGGACGTTGCGTGCGGTCAGCTCGCCCAGCGGTGCCTGGTCGCCGGTGAACTGCGGCATCTTCGTGCCCACCAGGCTGACGACCACGCCGTAGAGCGCGGACACGGCGATCATCCCGGCGGCCAGCAACCCCAGCGGCGCGAGCGTCGCGCGGAACCGGGCCCAGCGGCCGCCTTCGGAGCCCAGCATCGGTGACATGGCCCCGAAAACCGCGACGTTGCAGCCGGTGAACGTCCCCGCGAGACCGGACACGAACGCGTACACCACTCCCGTGACGACGCCGTCGATCGGCGACTGCGCGGGCTTGCCCAGCACCGCTTCGGTGACGCCGCCGCCGATCACCGTGTCGACGAACTGCGCGGACCACACGGTGGTCAGCACGAAGCCCGCGAGCGCGCTGATGAGCACGACGCGCCGCCGGTTCACCTCGGTATCGAGCGCGGTCATCGCGCACCCGCCGGAGGGTGCACGACGAACGGTTCCGTGTTGCCCTCGATGCCCCAGACGCCACCGGAAACGCCGAGCCCGCTCCACTTCGACCCCGCGAACGGCTCGTCGAGGGACATCGCCAGATGCTCGTTGACCCAGACCGTCCCGCATTCGAGCCGCATCGCGACGCCGGCGGCGTGCTCCTCGTCCGCGCCCCACACCGATCCGCACAACCCGTAGGTCGTGGCGTTCGCGAGCCCGACGGCTTCGTCCACTGTGGAGCATCGCACGATCGGCAGTACCGGGCCGAACTGTTCCTCCGCCACCACCCGCATCCCGTCGTGTGCCTCGGCGAGGATCGCCGGGGCGAAGAAGTACCCGGGTCCGTCGAGCCGTCCGCCGGTGACGATCCGCGCGCCGTCCGACCGCGCTTCCTCGGTGAGGCCGACGACCCGGTCGTACTGCGGGCGGTTGCTCACCGGACCGATCTGCGTCCCGGGCGTCCGCCCGTCGCCCACCACGGCCTTCGCCGCCAGGGCCGCCAGCGCCTCGACGACGCCGTCGTACGCGGACCCGACGGCGTAGACCCGTTTGATCGCCATGCAGATCTGCCCGCAGTTGGCGAAAGCGCTCCAGAACAGCTTTTCCGCGACGGCGGCCGGATCGGTGCCGGGGAGGACGATCGCGGGATCGTTGCCGCCCAGTTCCAGCGTCAGCCGCTTCAGGCCGGGCGCGGCCGCCGCGGCCACCCGTTTCCCGGTGGCGACGGAACCGGTGAAGTTGATCTTCCTGATTCCGGGGTGCGTGACCAGATGCTCGCCGAGCGGGTCCCGGCCGGTGAGCACGGTCAGCACGCCGGGCGGCAGCACTTCCGCCAGCATCCGGCCGAGGTGCAAGGTGGTGAGCGGGGTGTGCGGCGACGGTTTGAGCACCACCGTGTTCCCCGCGGCGAACGCCGGCGCGAGTTTCGCGACGGCCAGCTGCACGGGGAAGTTCCACGGCGTGATCGCGGCGACCGGGCCCAGCGGGCGCCGGTGCACCTCGGTCCGGCCGAGGACCTGGGGTTCGATCCGCAGCCCGGCGAAGTAGCGGAACCGTGCCGCCGCCCTGGCGAACTCGGCTTCGGCCTCCCGCAGCGGTTTGCCCTGCTCCTCGGTCAGCACGGGGGCCAGCACGGGCGCGGCCTCCTCGACGACGGCCGCGCACGACGTCAGCGCCGCGTGCCGGTCCGTGACGCGCCAGGCAGGCCAGGCGTCGACGGCGGCGCGTACCGCTTTGTCGACATCGGCCGGTCCGGCGTCCGGGACGGACGTGATCCGCTGCCCGGTCGCGGGATCCTCGACGGCGAGCATCACTCCTCCGCGTGGAGCAGTTTGGACGGATTCACCGAACTCGTCGTGTGGACCTCCTCCTTGGTGAGCCCGAAGGCCTCCATGTGCGCGCGCAGCAGCCGCAACGCCTCGACCGTGTTGGGGAACAACGGTTCCCCGGCGTCGCTGGACAACGTGACGTACTCCGTGCCGAGCGCCTGGATCGTCCGGCACATCTCCGCCGGGTCGACGCCGAGCAGCGGCGAGATCTCGTCGTAGGTGAAGTTCAGGTAGATGCCCGCCGACGTCAGTTCCCGCATCTGCGCCAGCGAGAGATCGATGAACGGGCTGAACGGATGGTCGATGACCGCTTTCGTGATCCCCAGGTCGCGGACCTGTTCGGCCATCTCCCAGAGTTCGGCGTGGGTGGCGTGCGCGAACGAGATCATCACGTCGTGGTCCGCGACCATCTTGAACACCTCGCGGTACTCGGGTTTGAGCTTCCCGTGTTCGTCGAGGGTGTACGTGCCGACGCGCAGCGCCTTGTCCCACGGCAGCGGATCGGTCCACACACTGGGTTCCTCGCCCCACCAGCCGCTCATGCCGCCGACCTTGCTCAAGGTGTTGGCACTGCGGAACACCGGCATCCACACCGCCGAGACGCCGTCGGCCAGCTGTTTGCGCGCCTGTTCCGGGATGGACAGACCCATCGTGTCGGTGGTGATCCAGCCGGACCACAGCCGCGCCGGTGGTACGCCGGCCTCGTCGCACCACTTGCGCAGTTCGCCTTCGACCTCGCGGACGACTCCCGCGGGCCCGTCGACGTCGGTGCGCGCCCGCCAGACGATGCTCTTGAACAGCAGGCCCTTCACGCCGCTGGCGGACGCCAGTTTCGCGATCGACAGGCCGTCCTGCTGTCCTTCGTGACCGTGGCAGTGGATGTCGACGGCGCCCTCGACGCCGAACACCGCGGGCGGCACGAGAACGTCGCCCCGGTAGCCCATCCGGGCCCGGTAGGAGGACAGGAACCGGTCGTGCGGGGCGTTGTTCCGCCGCCGCAGCTTCGCCTCGGCCAGGTACTCTTTCTCGTCGTCCATCTCGGCCGCGTCGTTCATCGCTTCACCCGTCCTTCGGCGTCGTGGGTCGCGAAATACCTTTGAGCGAGCCGTTTCCGGCGCGCGTCGAGCACCATGTAGGTGCCGAGCACCAGCTGGACCACGTCGCGCCGGACCTCCCCGGCGCGGTCTCGCACGCGGAGATACCGCAGCAGCCACCGATCCGGACCGGGGCCGTCCACCGGCCGCAGCACGCACGGCCCCCGGTTGAGGATCGAGCGGACGTGTGTCGCCGTGGAACTCAGGAGGTACCGCGACAGCACGGTCTTCGCGACCGCGCGCATCGTCGGTGGCACCATGCCCTTGGCGGGGCAAGGACGGTTCGCGGTGACACCGAACGGGATGTGGTTCGACCGCGACGCGGCCCGGTGCTCCCAGCGGTCCGGGTCGAAGTGCTCCGGATCGGTGAACCCGGTCGCATGGAAGTCCGCGTAGTTGAAGCACAGCACCGAACCGGCGGGCAACGTCGTGTGCTCGTCGACGGCGATCTCGCCCGAGCTGATCCGGTGCGCGATCCCGAACAGCGGGTACCGGCGGAAGGATTCGGACAGGACGCGGTCGAGGTAGGCGTCGCCGGTTTCGGTCCGCAGGCGTTCCTGCACCTCCGGATGCCGTGCGATGGCCAGCAGCAGGTGGGTCATCGCCTCCGAGGACTGCACGACGGCGGTGTTGAAGAACGTGCCCTGCAGGTACAGGACCTGCTCTTCGGGAGAAAGCCTCTGCGGCAGCGGCAAAGGATGGTCGCGCAGCTTCTCCGCCAGGTACCGGGTGAGCGCCGCCCGCTTGCCCATATGCCGCAGCCCCAGGCATTTCAGCGCGGTGACGACGTCGGTCGCGTTGGCCACGATCAGGTCCCGCGCCCGCCGGGGACACGGTTCGCCGAACACCAGCTCGTAGTAGAACTCCGCCCAGATCGGCATCATCTCGTCGCGCAGGCGGACCAGCCTGGTGCGCCCGGGCTTTTCGTCGAGCACCCGTTCCGCCGCCCGCGTGGCGCGTTCGGCGCTCTCGGGGTGCGGCCGCGCGAGGAAGCGCCGGGTGGTGCGGGCGACCTCGTCGTAGCGTTCGCCCGGTTCGAGATGTTCCTGGTGCACTTGGGGCCCCGGGGCGAGCCAGTACCAGAAGAGGTCGGACAGGACGGCGCCTTCGCTGCGGCCGTCGGCGTTCGGATGCGCGTAGACCTCGCGGAAGTGCTCGATCCCGACGGTGTCGCCGGGGATCGGCACCGCCTCCTGGCCGTTGACCTTGGCGAAGACCCAGTTGCGCAGCGCGGTCAGCGCCATGGCGGCTCCTCCACCAGATCGCGGCGGACGGCGGCCGGGTCGGCGTACCCGCACAAGGTCAGCGCGTTGACGATTTCCCGGCGCAGCAGGTCCAGGACCTTCGTGACGCCGGCTTCCCCGTCGTAGGCGAGCCCCCAGACGACCGGGCGGCCGATCGCGACCGCCCGCGCGCCGAGGGCGAGGGCCTTGACGACGTCCGTGCCGCGGCGGACACCGCCGTCGAGCAGGATCGGAACGCGTCCTTCGACGGCGTCGGCGATCCTGGGCAGCAGGCGGATCGACGGCGGCGTGGTGTCGAGCTGCCGCCCGCCGTGGTTGGACACGATCACGCCGGCGGCGCCGTGATCGGCGGCGAGCCGGGCGTCGTCGGGATGGAGCACGCCCTTGAGCAGGATCGGCAGCGACGTCGTCTCGCGCAGCCACTCGATGTGCCGCCACGAGATCTCGGGCGAGAGCACGACGTTGCGGACCTCGCCCGCCTGCTCGGCCAGGTTCGGGCATTTCATCCCGGGCGGAAGGTCGTGGAAGTCGTTGCGGTCGTTGCGTTCGTGCCTGCCGAGCGCGGGGGAGTCGGCGGTGACCACCAGCGCGCGGCAGCCCGCTGCCTCCGCCCGCCGGACGATCGCCTCGGTGAAACCCAGGTCGGGCTGTAGATAGAGCTGGAACCAGATCGGTGGTTCGTGCTCGGTGGACACCTTGCGGGCCTCGGCGGCGATGTCCTCGATCGCCACCGTCGACAGCATCGCCGAGATCAGGATCGTGCCCGCGGCCGCCGCCGCCCGGGCGGTCGCGCGTTCGCCCTCGGGGTGCGCGAGCTCGTGGAACGCCGTCGGCGCCAGCAGGACCGGCATCGAAGCGCGTTCACCCAGGAGAGTCACTTCCGGCGACGGCTCGCCCGCGCCGGTCAGGACCCGGGGCAGGAGCGCCAGCCGTTCGAACGCGGATTCGTTGCCCCGCACGGTGACTTCGTCCTGCGCGCCGCCGGCGAAGTAGTCGTCGCGGACCTTGTCGAGTATCGCGCGGGCGGCCTGCTCGACCTCGCGGAGGTTGACCGGCCCGGTCACCGGACGGCCACCAGTTCCCGGACCGGCGCGCGGTACTCGGCCTCGCCCGTCCAGTCGTTGGCGACGTCCTCGGGCAGATGCCGCGTCTCGACGAGTTCGCCGTCGCGGTACCGGCGCAGCACGGGGTGCATGTAGAGCGCCTCGGTCGCGGGGTCGTCCTCCCAGGCCCGTCCGGCGGCGACGTCGAAAGGGTCGATCGCGGGATAGCCGGAGCCGTACTCCAGGGTGATCGTGACGAAATGCGCGCCGGGCCGCTCCGCGAGGGCGAGACCGACCGGGATCTCCTCCAGCAACCGGGAGGTGCCGTCGTCCTTCAGCACCAGCACGTCGGCGAGGAAGCCGAACTGGTTCCACAGCCCGGAGCTGCGGTTCACCCGCGCCAGGATCGCGCCCGCCACGACGTCCGGGTCGGCGGGCAGGTCCTCGCCCGGCCACACAGCGCCTTCGTAGCGCTGTTCGAGCACGTGGTGCAGGGCGCGGACGCCGTAGCGGAAGCCGTGCAGGACGCTGCTGGTGAACTTGCGGCGGTCGAGGACCTGGGTCAGCGTGCCCGCGAAGTACAGCCCGGGCACGTTCGCCGATTCCCAGGCCGGGGTCAGATCGGCGAACCGGTCGTTCATCGTCAGGCGTGGTCGCACCCGGTCGGTGAAGACGCCGGTGTCCATCCGGAACCCGGTGCAGGTGATCACGCGGTCGTAGACCAGCGTCACGGTCTTCGGCCTGCGGGAATAGCGGAGGGTCACATGGTATTCGGCGTCGCGGAGCTCGATCTTTTCCACGGTGGCGTCGAGGACCAGGTTCTGTGATTTCAACTGATAGGTGTCGAGGAAGTTGTTGTTCACCGCGCGCAGATCGCCGGAGAAATGCGTGCGCCAGGCGAACCGGAGCGACTCCGGGCCGAGAACGTGGATCAGCGCCGCGTTCGCGACGAGATTGTCGGCGGTTTCGAACGCCGAGTTCCCCTTGCCCAGGATCAGCACGCGGTGGTCGGTGAAATCGCGGGGATCGACCGAAACCTCGCCGTACGATTCCGTCGTTTCGATTCCGGGGATGTCCGGGATGTACGGGCGGGCGAGCCCGGTCGCGACGATGACCCGTTTCGCGGAGTAGGTCCGGCCGGTGTCGGTGGCGATCCGGAATTCGGTGTCCCGGTCGATCGAGGTGACCCGTGTCCCGTATTCGACCTGGACGCCCGTTTTCGCCGCGTAGTCGGCGAAGTAGTCGACCAGGAGGTCCGCGCTGGGGAAGTACTCCTCGGTGTACCGGGTGAACCGCAGGTCCGGATCGTCGGACAGCAGGGAATTCCAGTCCATCCGGAGATTCAGTTCGGGGTCGGTCCAGCCGGTGTGCGGTTTGTTGATCGAGATCAGTTTCCGGTGCCGCGGAAATGTGCGGAAGTACGAGCCGGGAGTGTCTTCCGCTTCCAGCACGACGTGATCTCTTCCGGTCCGCTGGAGGAAATGTCCGAGTTGGAGGCCCGCCGGGCCCGCGCCGATGACGAGGTAGTCCATGTGTTTCCTCCGATGGGGAGAGCGGAGGGATCGCCGAATAAACCGATGTGGCGGCACCGGTTTCTCGGGGGGATTGCTGATCGTCAGCGTACCTTCGATGATCGAATGGGGGTTCCGGCGAAAAGGCTAATCGTCACCTACCCGGGCGGACGATGACTAAAGTAGGTTCGACAGCATACCGACAGTAAGTTCTTCATTTCGTCCCGTTCCCAGGGAATCGCCTTGGTCCGATCCATCGTTTTCCGATCCCGCTCTGTGATCGGGCTCCGTGCTCGGAAGCGGGGTGGCGCACGTCACCGGGAAGCGATTGTCACGTCCGCGCCTGCCGTCTCGTCCACCTGGTGATCGCAACCGCACGAGGAGGACACCATGCCGCGTATTCCCGCCGTCAAAACCGCCGAAGCCGGCTTCCTGCTGAAGCTCGTCTACAAGTTCGCCGGGAAGCGGTTCGGCGCCGTGCCCGAGCCGATGGCCGTCTACGCGCACCATCCGGCGCTGCTGTGCGCGAACGGCGTGCACGAGATGCTGGCGGAGAAGGCCAGCAAGACGCTTCCGCCGAACGTGCGCGAGCTGGCCGTCTACCGCGTCGCGACCCTGCTCGGCTGTTCGTGGTGCATCGATTTCGGGACCATGTTGCAGCTGCACGAAGGGCTCGACATCGAACGGCTGAAGAACATCGACGACTACGCGAAGTCGCCCGCCTTCACCGCGCGGGAACGGCTCGCGCTCGCGTACGCCGACGCGATGACCACGAGCCCGGTGACCGTCACCGACGAGCAGGTCGCCGAGCTGGAACGCGAGTTCGGCCGCAAGGGCGTCATCGAGCTGACCTACCAGATCGGGCTCGAGAACATGCGCGCCCGGATGAACAGCGCGCTCGACATCACCGCGCAGGGCTTCACCTCGGGCGACGCCTGCAAGATCCCGATGCCCTGACTTCCCGCGTTTAGTCCTCTGAATGCGTTGTGGACGCATTCAGAGGACTTAAACGCGGTCAGGCGCCGACGCGGGCCCGGGCGGTAGTGAGCTTGTCCGGGTTCGCCATGTCGTAGATCTCCACGATCTTCCCGTCGCGGATGACGAAGGCGTCGACGTGCTCGTCGAGCGCCCGGTACCCCTCCGAAGCGGCCTGCGGCGGGATGTAGAGGCCGAGGTCGCCGTTGACCAGCGCGAGCCTCGCCTGCTCGATCCCGGCCGGGTCGTACATCCGCATGAGCCCCTGGAACAGCCGGGTGACCTTGTCGAACCCGGTGACCGTGTGCACCGCCGTGCGCGCCTTGCCGCCGCCGTCGCCGACCAGGACGACGTCCGGGTGCAGCACCTCGGCCACCGCCTGGATGTCGCCGGTGAGCATCGCGGTCATGAACTTCTCGATGATCTGCTGCTGCTCGGTGAGCGCCGTCCGGGGCGGCGGATCGGCGTCGGCGACCGCGCGGCGGCCGCGGGAACCGTGCTGGCGCGCGGCGTCGGCCGTGCAGCCCAGGATCTCGGCGATCTCGCCGAACGGCACCGCGAACGCGTCGTGCAGGACGAACGCGACGCGCTGCTCGGCGGTCAGCCGGTCGAGGACCACCATCGCCGCCATCCGCATCCCGTCGTCGCGGACGGCGACGGTCAGCGGGTCCTCCGACGACGGCGTGCCCAGCGGGCCGAGGACGGGCTCGGGCAGCCACTCGCCGACGTACCGCTCGCGGCGCACCACCGCCGAGCGCAGCCGGTCGAGGCAGATCCGGCTGACGACGGTGGTCAGCCAGCCCTTGTGGTCCTCGATGGCCGAGCGGCGGCTCTCGTCGAGGCCGCTCAGCCGCAGCCACGACTCCTGGACCGCGTCCTCGGCGTCGGACAACGTGCCGGTGAGCCGGTACGCGACCGACACCAGGTGGGGGCGCATCGCGGCGAAGTTCCCGGCGAGTTCGTCCAGGGCGGTGCTCATTCCCCGAGTGTGCCGCACAGTGCTCCGGGGGCGGGAACTAGAGTGATGAGCGTGGCAGGACGGATTCGGGAGAGCGACATCGCGGAGGTGCGCGAGCGCAACCGGATCGACGAGGTCATCGGCGATTACGTCGCCCTCCGCAGTGCCGGCGGCGGCAGCCTGAAGGGGCTTTGCCCGTTCCACAACGAGAAGACCCCGTCGTTCAATGTGCGCCCCACCCACGGCACCTTCCACTGCTTCGGCTGTGGCGAGGGCGGCGACGTGATCAAGTTCGTCCAGAAGATCGATCTGATCTCGTTCGTGGAGGCCGTCGAGCGGCTCGCGGACCGCGTGGGCTTCCGGCTGACCTACGAAGGCGGCGGCGGAAGCGTCCAGCGCGACCGCGGCACCCGCGCGCGGCTGATCGAAGCCCACCGCGCGGCCCAGGAGTTCTACGCGGAGCAGCTGCTCACCCCGGACGCGCGCGCGGCACGGGACTTCCTCTCCGAACGGGGTTTCGACGCCGCCGCCGCGCAGACGTTCGGCTGCGGGTACGCCCCGGCGGGCTGGGACAAGCTCACCAAGCATCTGCTCAACCGCGGGTTCGAGGTCAAGGAACTGCTCACGGCCGGGCTCGCCAAGGAAGGCCAGCGCGGGCCGATGGACCGGTTCAACCGGCGGCTGCTCTGGCCCATCCGCGACGTCGGCAACGAAGTCGTCGGGTTCGGCGCGCGGCGCCTGTACGACGACGACCGGGTGTCGGCGAAGTACCTGAACACCGCGGAATCGCCGATCTACAAGAAGTCGCAGGTGATGTTCGGCCTCGACCTGGCCAAACGCGAGATCGCGAAGCGGCACCAGGTCGTCGTTGTCGAGGGCTACACCGACGTGATGGCGATGCACGCCGCCGGGGTCCCGACGGCCGTCGCATCGTCGGGCACGGCGTTCGGCGAGGACCACATGAAGGTCCTCCGGCGGCTGATGATGGACGACGACGCCTTCCGCGGCGAAGTGATCTTCACCTTCGACGGTGACGAAGCCGGCCAGAAGGCCGCGTTGAAGGCTTTCGAGGGTGACCAGACCTTCGCCGGGCAGACCTACATCGCGGTCGCGCCCGACGGCATGGACCCCTGCGAACTGCGGCTCGCCAAGGGGGACACCGCGGTGCGCGACCTGGTCGCGCGGCGGATCCCGCTGTTCGAGTTCGCGATCAAGAGCATGCTCAAGGCGTTCGACCTCGACTCCGTCGACGGTCAGGTCGCCGCGCTGCAGAAGACCGTGCCGATGGTCGCCGGGATCAAGGACCGCGCCAGCCGTGACGGTTACGCGTCGAAACTCGCCTGGTGGGTCGGCTGGCAGGACGCGGCGCAGGTGGTGAACCGGGTCCGCGGCAGCGCGGGTGCCACGGCGAAACGCGCCTCCACCGTCGAGGTCCGGCGGCCCGCTCCGGCGGTCACCGCCACCGCCGAGGAGGACCTGCCGAGGCCCGCGCCCGGCGATCCGCGGTTCATCGCGCAGCGCGAGGCGCTCAAAGCGGCGCTGCAGCAGCCGATGCTCGCCGGGACGGAGTACGACGCGCTCCCCGAGGACGCGTTCACCCATCCGGTTTACATCGCGATCCACAAGGCGTTGCTGTCCGCCGGGGGAGCGGGTTCCGGGCTGACCGGGCCCGCCCTGCTCGACGCGGCCGCCCCGCACTGCCCGCAGGGGACGGTGCGGCGGGTGCTCAGCGAACTTTCGGTGGAACCGTTGCGCGCCAAGGGTGAGGTCGACTCGCGCTACATCTCCGCGCAGCTCGCGGCGGTGCAGGAAAGCCTGGTCGGCCGTCAGATCAACGAGATCAAGTCGAAGCTCCAGCGGCTTTCCCCGGTCGAGGCGCCGGACGACTACCGCGCGCTGTTCGGTGACCTCGTCGCGCTCGAGCAGTACCGGAAGGCGCTGAAGGAACAGGCCATCGGCGGATTGGACTGAGCATGGGCTGGCTGCGTCACCTGCTGGGTGACCGTGTCCCGGCGGATTTCGACGGCACGCTGGACGACGGCGAGCACGTGGTCGGCGGCGCCGCGGTCGAAGGCGGCGGATACCTGCTGGTCACCGCGCTGGGACTGTGGATCCCGGGCCCGCGCCGGGTCGGCTGGCACCTGGTCGGCAAGGCCGCTTGGGCCGATGGCGTGCTCACGCTGACCGAGTCCGAGGAGACCGGGACCGCGGGGAAGGCCGTGGTGCTGGCCGACAAACCCCCGGTCCGGTTCAGGCTCGCGAGGCCGGGCAAGGTCCCGATCCTGCTGCGGCAGCGCGTCGACGGCTCGATCCGGGGGCGGCACCGCAAGGACCTCGAAAACGGGGGCGCGTGGTTCGTCGAGCGCAAGGTCCCCGGCCAGGACGGCACGGTGCTGCAGGTGCGGCCCGATCTGGGCACCGACGTCGACGTGATCAAGGCGATCGCCGAGGAAGCGGCCGAGAAACTGGCCAAGCCGCGCGGCTAGCAGTACGCTCGTACTGTATCGCTGGGAGGCGCCATGTGGGATCCGGTCAAATACCTCGACTACGCCGACCTGCGGGCCCGGCCGTTCTACGACCTCATCGGGCGGATACCGGCCGAGAAGCCCCGCCGGGTCGTCGACCTCGGCTGCGGCCCCGGGAACCTGACCGCCGACCTGGCGGAACGCTGGCCGGACGCGATCGTCGAGGCCAGTGACAGTTCACCCGAAATGGTCGAAGCCGCCCGCTCCCGGGGCGTCGACGCGCGAGTCCTCGACGTCAACGACTGGGCGCCCGAACCGGACACCGACGTCGTCATCTCGAACGCCGTGCTCCAGTGGGTGCCGGAGCATCGCGTCCTGCTCCGTCGCTGGGTCGACCTCCTGCCGTCCGGGGCGACGCTCGCGTTCCAGGTGCCCGGCAACTTCGACGCCCCGTCGCACGCCCTGGTCCGCGCCCACGCACGCACCGAGGAATGGGCCTCGCGCCTGGCCGACGTCGTCCTGCGGGAGAACGAGGCCGTCGACAGTCCGCTCGGTTACGGGAACCTGCTCGCCGACGCGGGTTGCGCCGTCGACGCCTGGGAGACGACGTACCTCCAGCGGCTGGCAGGGGAGGACGCCGTCCTCGAATGGATCACCGGCACCTCGCTGCGGCCGGTCAAGGAAGCCCTCCCCGGGGCCGACTGGGACCACTTCCGCGCGCAGATCGCCCGCAAACTGGACGAGGCCTACCCGCCGCGTCCCGACGGGACCACCTGGTTCGAGTTCCGGCGCGTCTTCGTGGTCGCCGTCGTCCCGTGAAAAGGGCCCTCCGCCCGCAGGTGGAGGGCCCTTTCGACGTGTCGCGAGCGGGATCAGCGCTGAGGCCGTCCGAACCTCTCGCCGACCTTGGCGCGAGCGACCCCGGCGGCGCCCTGCACCATGGGGTGGTCAGCGATCTTGCGGTAGGTCCGCACGATCTGCTCGTACCGTCCCCGGCCGGCCTTCGCGCCCAGTACGTAGCCCGCGGCCGCACCCAGCAGGAACATCTTCATCCGAGTCCACGCCTCCGTTCGATCTTGCTCCGACTGCCATTGTCCCTCAAAACGCGAGCTTGACGAGGCGACGCCGAAAGTGGGGGGTGGGTGCGCGGGCATCGGAGGGCATGGGCTAAAGTTCTCTCATCGGTCGGAGCGATCCGGCTGGTACGGAGCACAATCCCCTGTAGCTCAACTGGCAGAGCATTCGGCTGTTAACCGGAGGGTTCTTGGTTCGAGTCCAAGCGGGGGAGCTCAAGCCCAGGCCACGCGGCCTGGGCTTTTACTTTTCCCGGGCTCTCGCACCGAGGTGTCCACGAACCGTCCACTTTCACGACGACGGCTTAGCCAGTCCAGCCCTTCCATCGCCTCCGCCGTCTGCGCGTTTGCGACCCGCTTCTTCCGGTAGTGCTTTTCGACCACCACGACCGTGTTGTCGAGCTGACCGGCGATCTGCGTCGTCGGCAGGTCGGCCTCGTCGAGGATCGTCGCGACCGTCTTCCGGAACACGTGTGAGGTGACCCGACCGCTGTGAAGGCCTCCTGAATCCGGTTGATCATCGTCGCGGGGGTCAAGCCACTCTGCGCCGAACGCAGGGAAGATCGGCCCGCGCTTACCAACGAGCCCGCGCAGTGGGTGGACCGGTCGTCGATCTCGGGTGACCGGGAAGAGTGGCAGTCCAAACGGGACCCGGATGCCTGGTCGCACGGCGGCGGCGAGACCTGCTACTTCGCGTCGGAGACCGGGTCCAGGTATCAGGCCACGGTCGTGCCGTAGTTCGTTCGGACCGGCTGCCGACTGGTCGTGTCGGCGGCCGACACAGAGAGGCCCCGCGCTCCCACCGTTTGGTGGTTGAGCGCGGGGGCCTCTCTGTGTCGGCCGGATGGTAGGCACGGCCGGGGCTGAGGGTTGCCGGGGGCAGGGTGCTGACTCCCTGCCCCCGGCGCCCGTCACGGGAGTAAAAGCCCCAGCCCGTGACGGGTTTGCCGGGGCACGTATCCCTGCCGCCCCCGGCACCCGTCGCTCCGCTAAGGCGACGGGGGTTGGAAGCCGGGGGCGGGCGGCTAGGACCCGCCCCCGGCGCCCGCACCGGCCCCTAGACCAGTAGCCGATGCGGGACTTCCCGTCGTCTCAGCCGAGCGACGGGGGTTTGAGACCTGGCCAGCGAGCAGGGGAAGAGCGACGCCGACCAGGCGGCCCGACGCCACGCGGGTGAGAGGGGCCCGGCGTCGGGAGTCGGTCATTGCTTTCTCGCGGTCAGATGTTTCCGGCGGCGCGTTTCGGCGGACCTGTTCAGGTGTCCCTGCTCGCAGGTGTACGCGGCGCACGGTTTCAGGTAGACCTTCCCGCAGGCGAGGCAGGTACGGATCTCCTTGTAGTCCTTGGGCCAGCCCTTGATCACCTTCGAGTCGGCGAGCTGCGAATGCGGGTAGCTCGGGCGCTCGGTCGCGGCGGTCATGACTCCGGCTCCGGGGCTTTCGTGGGCAGTGGCGCCAGGACGGCACAGTCCTGGCACGGCGGCGCGAACCCGAGGTGAGGGCTCATGCCCTCGGCCGACGATTCGAGCGGCGGCTGGCCGGTGTTCCTGTTCTTGCACCACAGTTCGGCCCGGCCGATCCGCACCTTCGGCCCGTACATCCAGTGCACGAGCCCGTCACCGTGACCGTGACCGAGCAACATCGGCAGGTACACGGCGCCGGCCTGGACGACGCGCTGCCCACCGTTCTGGAGCACGCCGGGGATCGGCGGCCGCGACGCACCGAACGCAGAGTCCGTCATGGGCTATCGCCTCCAGATCAGTGGGTGGCGGATGATCGTGTCGCGGCGTCGCCGTGAGGCGCACGCGTCGCAAGAGTGGGCGCGCGGGGGAACCGCGGCGCTCACTTCCGACCGGGGAATACGGCGCGGTTCGGCCGCGGCTTCCTGGCACCGGGGGATGAACCATTGGATCGACCCGTCGCCAAACTCGGCCTTAAGAAGGTCGTGCGCCTGACCGCCGAGGACCTGGCCCGTGCAGTAGCACGGCGCGTAGTCCTCATCGGTCATCGCGAGCACGGCCGTCACCGGCGACCCTCGACGCGATTCTGATTTCTGGCCAGGCCGACGACCCGATCGACGGCTGTGCCGTTCGGATCCAGCAGGTTCAGGACCCGCTCTCTGCGCCATCCCCGATTTGTCACGGGAACGAAGCTAAGAGTGATCAACCTCTGCTTGTGTGCTGGAAGTACACAAGGCCCTCACGTCACCCGGTTGGGGCAAGCCCCATCCGCCACGCCAGATACCGGATGTCCCGCCCGTCCGCGTCATCGTGCTGGGCGTGGCGCAGCTGGTCACGGACCGCTTCGCGTGCGAGCAGGTTGTTCCGCAGCTGCTGAACGGCGAGCCCGTCGGCGCGCTTGAACGCCTCGATCCCAGCACGCCGGGTCTTCCGCTCTGGGATCAGGCCGCGGCCCATCTCCGTCCAGAACGCCACCTGCCTGGACACGCTGATCGGGGTCACGTCGAGGCCGCGCGCCGTCTCGGCGACCTTCGGCCCGTCACCCAGCTCCACGCCGATGCTGACCTTCCAGATCCCCACGTTCGTCCGGCCGTAGACCAACATCGACAGCGGCCAAGGACTGACGTCGGGCTCGATCAGTTCGGCGATCTCACCCGACTCGGCGAGGTGCATCCGCGCGGTATCCGCCTGCCCCTGGGCGGCAGCCGCCATCGCGGCGGTCAGGTGCGCCATGCCGAAAATCTCCGGCCGCTCACGCGGGGCACCATCGGCGACCGCCACCGCGAGCTGATACTGCCGGGGCCGGTCCGTGCCGGACAGTGTCTGCGCCCGCACCCAGTCCACCGCCGAGACCCACTGCGGATCACCCAGTTCGGCGGCCGCGGCGTGCATCCGCTCGATCGCGACGATCGGCAGGCCCGCGTCACCGAGCCTCCCCGACAGGGACGTGGCCACGTCATAGGCCTGGATGAGGTGGATCAGTGCGTCGTGACGATGCGGCCCGCGTGCAGACAGGACAAGCAGTTCCTGCAGCAGCCGAGGGAGTAGCTCGACCTCCTCGGCGTACTTGCACGCCGGGCGCAACTCCAGATGGAGACGAACAGACTCGGCGACGATCTCTTCCCACTCGCGTGGGACCACGTCGGGCACCTCACCGATTCGGTAGCCGAGCAGGACGTCGCTCAGCGCGGTCAGCCCGGCCTGCGCAGCCGCCGTCTCCGGGTCGACCGACCCATGAGGTTTCCGCGTCAGCTCGGTCGGCGAGACTTTCAGGGCGTAGGAGATGGCTTCCAGCTTCTGCCGGTTGTTGACGACCTTGTCACCGCGCTCGATCTGCGCCCAGTAGCCGAAGCTGATGCCGGCCAAATCGGCGGCCGTGCGGATGGTGAGTCCTCGCCAGCTGCGGAGTTCGAGGATCCGAGCACCGAACTCGTTCTCGTTCAAATCGTCGGGCACCAAAGAGACCACCCTCATTCGCAGAGTCGACCTCTTCGCGTGCCCCCGGGAGCTACCCGGGGGCGATCCTCTGCGAAGAGGTACGAGAGTCAGTGTACTTGCCGACGAGATCGTGCGGTCTTTACCTATGCGAGGTCGAGCCCGCGCAGGTGTCCACAAACCGTCCACAAATGGGCAGACATGAGGTAACACGACGCTCAGGGGCGGGGTAGTCGTCCTTGCAGCTAGAAGACACGAGATGACATGAGGTGGCACAGTGAGACAACCGACTTCGTCGGAGCCAGTTACCCGGAGGGTTCTTGGTTCGAGTCCAAGCGAGGGAGCTCAAGCCCAGGCCACGGGGCCTGGGCTTCTTCGTGCCCAAGGACGGACAACCCGGATCCATCACAAACCCATCAGAAATTCTCAGCCCTCACCATCGAATTCTTCCTCTGTCATCATCGACTCCAGCGCGACGGCCGTCTCCAGGTTCGCCTTCCGGGGGTTCCTGTAGTGCCGTTCGATCGCCGTCGATGACAGGCCGGCCTCGTTCAGCACGTCGCTCACGGTCTTCCGCCACACGTAGGTCGAGCAGGCCGCGGCGACGCTGAGGCACGCGGCCGACCTAGCTGCCGGTGTCACGTCGGTTCGTCCAGCACGCCGGATTGACACGGTGGCGCGCCGCCTCGGCCGCCACCGCTCCACTCCGGCCATCGCCGATCTGCTCGCACGGCTGGAGGCTTAGCGAGGTCGGGTCGACTCTTCGGCCCACGCCAGATAGTCCGCCGAGCCGCGGGCCAGCTCGACGGCCGTGACCTCGGGCTTGTCCCACGGGTAGGTTAGGGGCTGGACAGGTTTCACCGCGATCAGCTGGACGTCGAGGGGCCCCGGCAGCGCATCGGCTGCCGGGGCCCCTCGACTTTCACAGGGGTTTAGCCGTCGGTCTTCTTCTTAGGCTTCCGGCCGGCCTTGCGGAGGGCGAGCAGGAGCGGGGAGAGCAGCCCGGCCACGACCAGTGGCGTGGCGGTGGGCATCTTGACCGCGAGGAACACCAGCGCGCACACGATGCCGAGCAGCAGCAGCGTGACCGGGATCAGCAGCATGACCGCGTGCCGGGTGCGGTCCGGGTGACCCAGGACGTAGTGCAGCAGCTCGGTCCAGCTGGTGTTCCTGCGCGGGTACGGCGGTGTGACGCCGAGACTCGCCCAGTCGATCGGACGAGGACCTCGGGGCTCGTCCTCGCCGCACGAGGAACGAATGCGCTCCGCTGTGAACTGGACACCGGTGTTCAAGCTCAGCTGACGAAACAGTGCCTTGTCCGTCTCGCTCACCGACGGTGCCGGCGTCGTGCTGACGGCCTTCTCGCTGACGGCGCGGATGTTCTCCGCCTCCTGGTGCAGCTTCTGCCACAGGTCCATCACCAGATCGACCTGCGTGGGGGTCAGGCCACAGGCTTTGACGAAGGCCTCGACCTGGTCGGGGTTGCTCGGAAGACCGGGTCGTTTGGTGTCGGGCAGGCTGTAGGCGGTGGAGCGCGGCATGCCCGTCTTGATGGAGATCTGGCCGCAGCTCAGCGGCGAGGTGTCGAGGATCCGGCCCATCAGGGCCCGGAACCCGGCCGCGTCGACCGCTTCGAAGACGAGTTCCTGCTTGCCGGGGATGGTCATGGTCATTACCGGCCCTCCTGCTCGCGGTGCAGGCGGGCCAGTTCGTCGGCCGCCGAGCGCAGGAACCGCAGGTTCTTCACGATCTCGCCGATGCCGCGCGGGACCGCGAGGACGGCGACGAACACGACCATCACGCCCGCGGCGATGCCCGCGGCCGCGAGGATCGGGGTGCTGTCGTGCACGTTGAGGAAGATGGTCAGGCCGACGGCCAGCGTGATGATGAAGGCCTCCGGCCAGGTCAGTCTGACCGCGGCCGGGACGGTGCCGCCCCCGGAGGACGGTCTCACCGCTTTCAACGTCATGTCGTTGCCCTTCTGCGAGAAACGCGCCTGCCCGCCCCGAGTTGGAGAAGGGGCGGGCGAGGGTGGTGCGTTTCGTGGTTGCGGATTTACGAGCGTTCGCCGGTCGGGCTGTCGTGGCTGGAACCACGGCCCTGTCGGCGACGTCCCGGGATGGGACCGGAACCAGGAAATCGTCCCGCACGGGCACGCACATGAGAAGACTGGCGGCTTAAACGATGTCTATACGTGCCCGGTGAAGGCCCCGTGGACACGACGAAGGCCCCGAGCGGAATTACGCTCGAGGCCTCGCCTGAGTGCGCGGGCTAGTTCCAGCTAGACCGCCGATTCCTGTGCTCCACCGCAACCACGCAGAAGGGCCTCAGGACCTCGCCACCCCCACTCACGGGCGGAGAAGACACGACACGGGCAGTCATCGGCACGGAACGAGACAGACCACGAGGCCCCCACGGTACGACATCGGTGATCACGGTGCCTCCCCTCCGGTGCGGATGGATGTCCTTTCCTGACGAGAACCAGAATGACCCGCTGCCGACCGGCTCGGGTCCACTCGTGGACATCAGACGGCGGTCTTCCGAATTCCCGCAGGTCAGCCGTATCGCAGAAGCGTCCACGAAGATCACGTGGACGTCCGTGGGCACCCATCGGTGAACGCCGGGTCCTGGGTGACCTGGAACCCTTGCTCAGGTTTCGTCCTGCGGAGGCACGGCGATGGCGATCTTGCCGCGTGGGCGTCCGCGGCCGGTGCCGCCCTCCAGGAGTGCGTGCGCCTGCGCGACTTCGTCCAGCGGCAGCACGGCGCCGATCACCGGCCGGACCTCGTCCTGCTCGACCAGGCGGCCGAGGGCTTCGAGCTTCGCCCGGCCGGGGCTGACGAAGAGGAAGTGGTAGGTCGCGTTCACACCCCACGCGGCGAGCAGGTTCTGGGGTTCAGGCGTGTCCACAATGGACACCACGCGGCCTTGGCCGGCGAGGACCTCCGGGCTGCGGGAGAGGGTGTCCCCGCCGACCGTGTCCAGAACGACGTCCGCCCCGCCCAGCTCGCGGACCCGCGGCGCGTAGTCGCCGGCCGAGAAGTCGATCGCGACGTCGGCTCCCAGCCCGGTGACGAACTCGTGATCCCTGGCCCGCGCGGTGGTCACCACTTCGGCTCCCAGTGCGACGGCGATCTGGACGGCGACCGAGCCGACGCCGCCCGCGCCGCCGTGCACCAGGACCCGTTCCCCGGCCCGCACCCCGGCACGTTCGGCCAGCGCCTCCCAGACCGTCACGCCCACGAGCGCGAGACCGGCGGCCTCGACGTGCGACAACCGCGCGGGCTTGCGCGCGACCAGGGCCTGGTCGACCACGTGGAACTCGGCGTAGGTCCCCTGCCCGGCGAAGATCGGCGCGAGATACCAGACCTCGTCGCCCGGCTGGAAGTCGTCCGCCCCGGGACCCGCTTCGACCACCACGCCGGACACGTCGTTGCCGATCACCGCGGGCAGCGCCACCTGGTCGCGGTAGTCGCCGCGGCGGGTCTGCAGGTCGAGCGGGTTCACGGACGTCGCCAGCACGCGCACCAGCAGCTGTCCGGGACCGGGAGCGGGTCTCGGCAGCTCACGGAGGGCGAACGAGGTGTCCGCGTCACCGAAGCGGACGAGTTCCACCGCGCGCATCGAAGTCGGCATGCCTCGATCTTGGATCTACATATCGTAAATTGTCAATATGATGATCGACCGGCAGCCGGTGCCGCGTTCTGCCTCGGGGCCTGGAAACCGCCGATCCTCTGTTCGAGCAGTTCGGCCAGCCGCAGCGGGGTGCGGTCCTCGAACATCGGACCGATCAGCTGCACTCCCACCGGCAGCCCCTCGGGGGACAGGCCCGTCGGCACGGCGGTGGAGGGCAGGCCGGGCATGGTGGCCAGACCGGCCCAGACGAGCTGGTCGAAATACGGGTACCCGACGCCGTCGATGTCGAGCCTGCGCTGCAACGGATCCGGGTTGTGGTCGTGCGGGAACGCCGGAGTGGGCGTGATGGGGCACACCACGGCGTCGAACTCGGCGAAGAACCGCCGCCAGCCGTGACGGTGGAGTTCGCGGCGGCCGTTCGCCTCGATCCAGTCGAGGTGGCTGAGCACCATGCCGCGCAGCCGCGCCGCGTCGAGACTCTGGTCGTCCGCGCTCAGCTCGGCGGCGCGGGTCCGCAGTCGCTCGAGGTCCTCGACGGGGAAGCGCGCGACGGTGCTCGAAAACAGGAACTGCGTGTAGAGCGTCGCGGATTCGGCCAAGTCGGGCAGGAGCGGGCTGTGCCGTTCGACGCGGGCGCCGCCTTCGGCCAGCGCCCCGGCCACCCGGTCGACGCCCGCGCGCACGGCGGACCCGGTCGGAATGAACGGATGGTCGTCGAGGACCAGGACCCGGAAGTCGCTCAGCCGGCTGTGGCGCGCGGGCGGCAGGTTCAGGTCGTACGCCACGCCGTGCGTCAGCGGATCCGGCCCGGCCATGACGTCGAGCAGGAGCGCGAGGTCGCGGGCGGTGCGTGCCATCGGACCGGCGACGGCGAGGTCGAGATCGACCGGCAGGGCGGGAGTGGTCGGCGGGACCATGCCGCGGCTCGCCACCAGCCCGAGGGTCGGCTTGTGCGCGTAGACGCCGCAGAAGTGCGCGGGGGTGCGCAGCGAGCCGGCGAGGTCGGAGCCGATGGACAACGCGCCGAACCCGGACGCCAGTGCCGCCGCCGATCCGCCGGAGGACCCGCCCGAAGTGCGGCTGCGATCCCACGGGTTGCCGGTGGTGCCGTATATCCCGTTGAAACTCTGGATGTCCTGCAGCCCCAAGGGAACGTTGGTCTTGCCGAGCACCACCGCGCCGGCGGCCTTGAGCCGCGACACCTGCACCGCGTCCTCGGCGGGCATGAAGTCCCGGTGCTGCGGCATGCCCCAGGTCGTCGGGAGCCCGGCGACGTCGTAGCACTCCTTGACCGTCACCGGAATCCCGAGCAGCGGCCGGTCCTCGCCGCGGGCGCGCGCCTGGTCGGCATCGCGCGCGGCGGCCCGCGCACGGTCGAAGTCCGGCACGCAGATCGCGTTGATCGCTTCGTCTTCCCGCTCGATACGGGCGATCGCGTCGTCGGTCAGCTCCGCCGACGTCACTTCACCGGCGCGCAAGGCGGCCGAAAGTTCTTGGGCCGTCGCAAAATTCCACTCCATGAAGCGACCGTATAGGCACCTGGGCGGGGGCATAAAACACAGATCCGGGCAAGCGGCGGCGTCTGTGATGCGAACGTTCTTGCGCGACGAACTCCGCTCGTGCCTTGGCGGCGGGTGTCGTCGGCCGTTCCGCGGTTGTGCTGCCGACAGACGTGATCGGGGTTCAAAAGGTCTGGCGGGAATCGGAATCGGGAAAGGAACGCGGGTCGGTAAGGCCTTCGGCGAACGACCGGGAGTCGTCGGCGAGAGCGAGTTCCGTCTCGAATTCGGCGTCGAACCAGGTCACCGCGGGCCCGCCGGTCCGGCCGCGGTCGCGGTAGTCGAGCGCGATCCAGTAGTGGCCGTCTCCGGAGAGCGGCACCAGCGGTTCCGGTAGACCCCACTCCTCGACCAGACAGGGAGTGCCCAGCAAGGAGGTCGGCCGGGAGAGGGGAAACGCGCTGAAGGCCGCGGCCACCTGCGGAGCTGACACGCCACACGCACGCGTGGCCTGTCCTGCCCGGCGCCTGGTCGTGCGAACCGCGCGGAAGTGCCAGGTGCCGAGCAGGGCGGGCACCGGCTCCCAGTTCCCCACGGTCGGCGAGGTGGACAAGGTCAGCGGCGCGGCCGGGACGTTCGACGTCGTTCGTCGTTTCCGGCTGGGGGACGACGCTTCGGATCGCGGGCCTGGGCGATCCCGATGAGCGTCAGCACGACAGCGAGGCCGACGACGATGCCGATCAACGTGAAGACACCGGCGCGCCCGGAGCCGTCTGCGAGGACGACGGTCTCGACGGCACTGAGAACCACCACGAACACCTCCTACTATCCACGATAGTAGACTGTCGCGATGCCGTGCCTCCGGCTACCCGACGATGCGCCGGGCGCCCATCAGGTGCCCGTCTCCCTTGACCGATCGGACGTCGACCAGCTGACCTTCGGTGGGCGCGTCGACCATTTTGCCCGGGCCGGCGTACATGCCGACGTGATGGATGGCGCCGGGGTTTCCGGTCCCGTCGTCGTAGAAGACGAGGTCGCCGGGGACGAGCTGGTCGAGCGGGACGGGCTTGCCGACGGTGTACTGCTGGCGGCTGGTGCGGGGGAGTGAGATGCCCGCCTGTTTGTACGCCCAGGAGGTCAAGCCGGAGCAGTCGAATTCGCTCGGCCCGGTGGCACCCCATTCGTAGCGCGAGCCCCGTTTGGACAATGCCGCTTGCAGCGCGTCGTTGGCGGCGCCGGGCGGGCCGAGGTAGGAGCCCTTGTCCTGGACCTTGCCGAGTTTCGCCTTGTCCGACGAGGGAAGCTCACCCAGCGCTTCGCGAACCTTCTTGATCTGGGTGTCCAGATCTTTCTTGCGAGTGCGCACCTGGTCCAGTGCCCAGGACGCGTCGTCGGCCGCCAGTCGCGCCATTTCCTGTGCGTCCGCCGCGGAGGCTCGCGCTGACTGGGCCTTGTTCAAAGCGTCGCGAAGACCGTCGAGTGCCCGGGACTTGTGGTCGGCCAGGAGCGCGAGCGCGGACGAGCGGTCGAGGAAATCCTGTCTGCTGGTGCTGTCCAGGAGCGCCATGCCGGTGTTGAGTCGCTCACCCGCCAGCGCCGAGCGGGCGATCGTCTCGACCTGCGGGCGGAATCGCGTGATGGCGTCCTGTGCCTCCGTGAGATCGCTGTTCGCCTTGCCCAGGGCGGCATTCGCGTTGTCCCGGTCGGCCTCGCGGGTCTTGAGCCGGTCTTCCGATTCACGTAGATCCTCGTCGGCCTTCGCGGCCTGTGAGCCGAGCTCCTGGTAGCGCTGCATCGGATCTTGGCTCCCCGAGGGTGGTGGCGCGGGTTGCGCGCCGGCGGGAAGCGCGCCTATGCCGAGAACCATGAGTGCGGCGGTTGCGGCGAGAGGGTGCCGGAGGGAGCGACGCCGGTGCGGTGTCACGGGTACTGGATCTCCTGTCGTGCGAATGTGCGGCGTGGTCGGCCTCCCCGAAGGCCTGGCGGTCACAGTAAGGTCACGCCGCCCCGGCTGTCTACTATTACTTTTAGTACTAAGGAGATAGTTGTCCGTGTTCACGCCGCATACGCTGGGAGGAGATGCCGCTGTACGAGGCGCGGGGCGGACGGCCGTCACGCCATCTGTCCTGTGCGGATGCGGATCGTGGCTGGTGACCTCACTGGGTGGGCGAGCACGCTGTCCGTGCGCCACTGGCTCCGGACCCCGGCCGCTGGCGCACATGCTTCGACGGCCCGGTCATCGGTGGAGGGTATGGCTGGGCGGGTGCCCGAAGGCTGCGCGGTGAGCGGCGGCGAGTCTGCCGGGGTTGGAGAAACCCCACCGCGCGGCGATGGCGGCGACGGTGTCGTGAGGAGGGGAGGCGGCGAGCAGGTCACGATGCGCGCAGTCCATCCGGGCTTTTCGCAGGTAGGCCATCGGGGTGGTGCCGAGGTGACGCCCATCGGGGCGATATGCGAGTGGACCTTGATCCGAAAAGTGACCTCGTCGAATCGCGCCGGGCTCAGCCTGCGGATGACCAGGCGCAGCAGATGGCTGTCTCCGGGGGACCCGTCGGTGCGGCATCACTGGCGTGCACGACCATAACGCTATTCCCAGCTCCATTGCAGGCCGTGGACTCCGGGAGCCGCGTTCCGCCGCGACACGTGGACGGTGCGCGTGGCGTCGGGGCGCACAGTGATCCACCCGGTGGTCCGGTTTTCGGGCGTGCGGGTCCGCCAAGTCCGGCACGCGACCGGCTCCGCTCCCGGGGCGAAGACGACCTCACAGTGGTAATGCCCCACGGATTCCGCGATCCGCCGGTGATGGTTTTCGGCGACGAAAGGCCGCGGGTACTCCTGGACGAAGCCGATGGCCAGCCGCTCGCCGCGCCGCAAAGTCTTGTCCAGCAACAATTCCGTCAGCGAGAAGCCCTCTTCGTCGAGGGTGAGCACCGTGCCGGGACGGCAACCGTCGCCGTCGACCACCAGCGGCGGCGGAACGCCCGGCTTGCTTCTGGCCGCGAAGATCATCGTGCGTGTGCGGTCCTGTCTCGCTTCGACGAGCTCCCGCACCACGAGGCGGCCGGTCTGCCGGTCCGGTCGAACATGGAACGTCTCGTGCAGTTCGATCTTGCGGACCGGGTCCACCAGGCTGTCCCGGAATTCTTCCAGCAGTGGCGGCAGAAAAGCCGGATGTCCCCACGCCCGGCACCGACGGTGAAGCGACGTCGCGGAACGCACCCCGCGACCTCGCGGGCGTGGGGAACCGATCAGCCGTCGCAGGGAGCCGGCCTGCACCGCGAGTACCTCTTCCAGGATTTCCACCGCCCGAAGCGATTCCTCCCGTTCCGGGACGCTTCGGCCGCTCTGCCAATGACTCAGCGTCATCGTGCTCACCGAAGTGCCCCGGGCACTGAGGCGGTAGTGCAACTGCCGGAGGCTGAGGCCGCGGGCCTGCGCCGCCATCGACAGCGCGCGGCAGAACGGCCCGGCCCGCAGCGCCTCGGCGAACTCGTCGGTCTCGGTCATGGCTCACCTCGCCGCGACAGTCTGCGACGAAGGTTTCCGGCGCGCCACCGTCTTTCGCCGGTTGACAGCGGCTGGAGAAGCGAAAGCCGGTGGCGCGCTTCGTTGTTTCTATATCAGCAGAAAACCGCGTTGAGCAGCTTGACGAACGCCGGGTTGGGATCGCCCTCGGTCGGTGCGCTCGTGATCGAAAGCTCCAGCCGTTTGGTGGTGTCCGGCGTGGTCAGCAGCTGCGAGGAGTAGCCGGGGATGCCGCCGCCGTGGCCCCACACCTTGGTGCCGCACGGCAGGGGCTGCACCTGCAGGCCGAGGCCGTATTCGGGGCTGACGGCGGTGGTCTTGGTGATTTCCCGCTGTTGCGCGGGCTTGAGCAGCTTGCCTTCGGCCAGCGCCACACCGAACGTGTCGAGGTCGCGGGTCGTGGAGATGATCTCGCCGGCGGCCCACGCGACCGACGGGTTGATGCGGGTGATGTCGTTCGGCTTGCCCGCCACGGTCACGTAGCCATGGGCGTGCGGACCCCGGATGTCAGGGTTGTCACCGGGCACCTCGGTGCCGTCGAGGTGCAACGGCTTCAGGATCCGCTGTTCGACCGCTTTCCCGTACGGCTTGCCGGTCAGCTTCTCCACCAGCAGGCCCGCGACCACGTAGTTGGTGTTGGAATAGCTCCACCGGGTGCCGGGATCGAAGTCGAGCGGCCGGTCGGTGGAGATCTTGAGCATTTCCTGGGGCGTCCAGTGCTTGTAGCGGATCTGCTCGAACTCGTCGGGGTCGAGCGGCAGCGCTTTGGTGTAGTCGTAGAGACCGCTGGTGTGCTGCATGACCTGGCGTACCGTGATGCGGCTGTCGATCAGGCCGGGCAGATAGCGGACGACCGGCGCGTCGAGCGCGAACTTGCCTTCGCCTTGGAGCTGGAGCAGTACCGTCGACACGAACGTCTTGGTGATGCTGCCGACGCGGAACCGGCCGTTTTCCGGGACCGGGCGGTTCGAATTCAGTTCCGCCTTGCCGGAGCGTGCGGAGAATCGTTGGTGACCGTCGGTCACCCTGACCTGCGCGCCGAGCGCCCCTCCGCTCGCGACGATCTGGTCCAGCGCCTCCTGCACGACCTCGCGGTCGGTGTCGGTGCCGGCGTGCGCGGTGCCCGTGGTGGCGATCAACCCGGCCGCGGTGAACGCGGCCACGAGTCGGATCATCGTCGAAGTCCGCAACAATTTTCTTTGCATGATAAGAAAATCTCCCCTTGTGCCCGAAGGCTCTCCCCAGGCGGCGGTTCGCCGCCGGACCCAGCCGACGCTAGCGTTCGGTGATCACCACCCGCAGTACCCGAAAATCACAACCACTCGAACAGAGCAGAACACCCCATACCGGAATGATCCGTTCAGGGCGTCCTTCTACCCCTCTGCGGTGCGCTGATTCGGCTGCCACTCAAGTCACGAACAGCTAGCGCTCACTCTGGCGGTGGAGCACCGTGCCAGCCGTCTGTCCCCTGCTCGGGCTCGCTTCGCCGCTTTTGTAGCACAACTGTGCTATTTCTGATGTAGCATGACCGTGCTATAAAACTGACGGACGGAGAACTCCATGACCGACGCCCTGATAGTCGGCGCGATCTTCCTGATCATCGTGCTGATCACCCAGATCGGCGTGCGCCCGCACAACCTCTTCCTGGCCGCGATGCCCTTCGTGACCTCTGTCGTGATGGGCTACCTCGTCCTCGGTCTGGGCTCACATCGATACGCCTCCGGGGATCCCGGCATCGCCGCGGCCGGGGTGGCGATCGGCGTCTTCTTCGGGTTGTGCCTCAACCGCGCCATGACCCTGTACCGGGATCCGCACCGGAACGGCCGCCTGTACACCCGTGGCGGCGCCGTCTACCTGGCCATCTGGCTGTTCGTGCTGGTGGGGCGGATCGCGTTCATCGCCGCGCTGGAGCATTCCCCGTCGTTCGCCGTCTCGTTCGGCCGGCTCCTCGACCGGCTGGACGGCAGCCCCGACGGCGTGGGCGCGTTCTTCCTGCTGATGGCGCTCGCGATGAGCGTCACCCGCGAGATCGCGCTGCTGTCACGGGCCCGGCGGATCCCTCGGCCCGACGGTTCTCTCGCGGCGGCTCAGGGGGTGAGCCGGGCGTAGAGGTCGTGTTCGTCCGAACCGGCATTCTCAGCGGCCTGTCCAGTCCGGTTTCTCCTTGGCCAGGAACGAGCGCACGCCGACGGCGAAGTCCTCGCTGCCGAACACCGCGGAGACGACGTCCTCGTCCGGTACCAGAAGCCGCCGCCGCATCCGGCGGGCGATCTCCTTGGCGGCCCACTGGGTCAGCGGCGCGCCTCGCCGGAGATCGGCGAGCACGCGGTCGACCGCGTCGTCCAGTTCCTCCGGCGGCACGAGTTCGGTGAGCAGGCCCGCGCTTTCGGCGGTGGTGGCGTCCAGCAGACGCCCGCGCAGCAGCAGGTCCAGTGTCGCGCCCGGGCCCACGTGCCCTATCAGCAGGGAGATCGTGTTGGCGGACAAGCAGTTCCCGAGCGTTCTGGCGATCGGCACGCCGAAGCGGGCGCTGGTGTCCGCGACCCGCAGGTCGCACGCCGCCGCGAGGGCAAGGCCGCCACCCGTGCAGGCGCCGCGCACCACGGCCACCGTCGGTTTCCGGACCGCTTCCAGCCTGTCGACCACTCGCGCGATCGAGGCCTCGTAGTCGACGCCGTCCTGTCCCGTGCGGAACCCGGCGAACTGCCCGATGTCCGTGCCCGCGACGAACGCCTTGTCCCCGCCGCCCCGCAACACGAGCATCCGGACGTCCGGATCGGCGTCGGCCCGTTCGCAGGCCGCGTGCAGCCCCTCGTACATGGCGAAAGTGAGCGCGTTGCGCGAATCGGGCCGGTTGAACGTCACGGTCAGCACGTCGTCGTCGAGGTCGACGAGCAGATCGTCACCGGGGCCGGAGACGGGCTTCGGCGCGAACTCGGCGAGCACCTTCTCGGTGTGTTCGCCGAAATCGGGTCCGGCGGTCTCCCGGCGGGTGGGGGTGCGGGAGAAACGCATGGGCGAGCCGAGCTGGCGCACCTGTCCGGCGTCGGGATGCGCGGTGTCCCAGAAGAATCCGCGATGGTTCAGGTGTTCGTCGGTGAACACCTCGGTGTGATCCGAGATCGGCGCGCACGGCACTCCGGCCGCGACCAGCGTCGTGACCAGCTCGGCGGTGGTGCGCTCCCGGGTGGTGCGCTCGATGTCCGGGATCAGCTCGCCGCGCAGTTCGAGCCGCGAGGTGCTGCTTTCGTAGCGTGGATCGTCGTACAGGTCCTCCCTGCCGAGCGCCTTGGTGAACGCGGCCCAGGTGTTCGGCGTGATCGCGCCGACGGTGATCCAGCCATCGGCCGTCTCGACAGCCTGATACGGCGCCTGCGACTGATGCGCGGTGCCGTGCCGTTCCCCCGGCTCGCCGGTGGCGAAGTACTGCCCGGCCTCCCAGACCGCCAGCGAAACCCCGGATTCCAGCAGGGAAACGTCCACGTGCTGGCCCTCGCCGGTGCGGTCGCGGTGGCGCAGCGCCGCGGTCACCGCCAGTGCGACGTACAGCCCGCAGGTCAGATCGCAGATCGGCACGCCGACCTTCGCCGGTCCGGCCCCGGGCTCACCGGTCACCGACATCAGCCCGGACCGGGCCTGCGCCATGATGTCCAGCCCGGGCTGATCGGCCAGCGGGCCGTCCTGCCCCCAGCCCGAGGCCGACGCGTAGACCAGACCGGGATTCGCGGCCAGCAGTTCGTCGGGGCCGAGGCCCAGTCGTCGCATCGCGCCGGGGCGGAGGTTCTCCACCACCACGTCCGCGGCGGCGGCCAGCCGGAGGAACGCCGCCCGGCCCTCCTCGGACTTCAGGTTCAGCTCGACGGCTTCCTTGTTCCGGTTGAGACGGAGAAAAGTGCTGCTCACCCCGCCGACGAAGGGGCCGGTGGCGCGGACGGGGTCGCGTGCCTCGCGCGACTCGACCTTGATCACTCTGGCGCCGAGATCGGCCAGCTGGGCGGTGGCGAACGGCGCCGCCAGGAAAACGCCGACCTCGACCACCGTGATGCCGTCGAGCGAGCCTGCCATCTTGCCTCCCGAAGACGTCTTCGGACTTATCCGCATGGCGGAATACAGCTATCGCCATACGAATTTTAGCCTCGGGGTGCCAGAATGGTCGAGTCCGAAGATCAGGTGAGCCGGCGGACGAACACCGGTTCATCGAACTAGGTGCGGTCGGTGCTCTGGAAACCGCACCGGCGCCAGAAACCCTCGGCGCCGCCCGCGACCGGCACGACGCTGGTCTCCAGCGATTCCCAGCCGGCGGCGCGCAGTTCGTCCACCATCAGTTCGACGGCACGGCCGCCGATGCCGCGGCCCTGGTGGTCCGCGTCGACCATGAACCGGACCAGGTGCGGAGTGCCGGTCTCGACTTCGACGAGCAGGACGCCGACCGGCAGGTCGTCGAGGTGGATGGCCCGCAGGACGGCGCCCGGTTCGTAATTGCCCTCGGCGACGGTGAAGGCGGCCGGTGCGACCAGATGGCGTTGATCTTCGGCCAGACGCAGCTCGCACACCGCGCGGACGTTCTCACGGGAAAGGGGCTGCAGCGATACGGTCATCGCCCGACCGTATTGCATCTGCTCCGGGAAAAGCCCGCACGGGGTTCCGCCGAACGCTATCGGCCACCGCTCACGCGAAGGGATCGCGGTGGCGGACCCGCGGTCCGCCACCGCGCTGGACGCGGCTACTTCTTGATCTTCACGCACGCGACGTCGAGGCCCTCGATGGAACCGCAGACCTTGTTGCCGTGGCCGATGTACTTGCCGTTGCGGTTGGTGACGGTCGCGCTGAAGGCGCCCATTTCGCCGGTCTGCTGGGAGACCAGCGTGGTGCCGTCTTCCGCGGTGACGATGGGCGTGCCGTCGGTGGACGGCGAGGCGATCGCGGGACCCGCGATCGCGCCGAGGCCGGCTCCCGCTGTGACGACCGCCAGTGCGAGTGTCCGCATCCGGTTCATGTTTCCTCCAGTGTCTTGGGAAAGTGCGTCGGTGGTACTCGCACAGACTGCGGAGGCGTCCGGCTGCGAACCTGCAGATCGCGGTCCCGGCGGGTTCGCCCCAGATCGACAGTTCCGTGATGACCATGTCGGGATGACGCTTTTCGCACTGCCACAACGCTTCCGGCTCGCTCGCGGCTTCGGCCACCGCCTCCACCCCCGCCGAATCGCGCAGCAGCCTGCTGAGCGCGTATCTGATGAGGGGTTGATCGTCTACTACGAGCATGGTGACGCGGTTCATGGTTCCCCTTGGGGTATCGACGGGCGCCCGGTGTGGCCCCGGGCCGTGCGGCGCCCGCATTCGCCGAGAACAGGGTCGCTCGCTCGGGCGATCCGTCAAACCGACCGCCGCGGCGACGTCGGTACTCATTTGTTCGTCGAATCCTCTTTCGTCGCGGTCCGGCATGGATCTTCCCGCTTCTCCTCGCGAGTGAGGACCAGCAATCGGGTGACACGGGAGAAAAGCCGCCACGCGAGGAGGCCGGATTTGGGCCGGACGGCGGATCGGCGATACACATTCCGAACGCGCCGCGCCGGACACGTGGAAGTCCGCACGCTGTTGTGTTGTCAAGTTCCCCTCGGGGAGGGATGATCCGATGGGTTCGACTTCATTCGGTTCCCGCCGGGCCGGGAACCGGCACTCGACATATCCGTTCGCGCCCGTTCATCGTACTGGATTGGTTCCGTTCGTTGAAAAACTCGCGGTGATCGCATTACCGTGATCCGCCCGATATCGTTACCGGAAAGCCGCATTTCCCGACCGTGCATTCACACTCGCACTTCGGTGGGCGAAGCACGATCATCGGGCGTCCGGGATTGCGAGGAAGCGGGGACCGCGCCGGGCTGGCGGCGTGATCGTCCGGCATGGTGGTCCTCCCTCGTGCTGCCGCGCCGAAGGGCACGGTCACCGGGGGAAGGGCGGGACGCCGCGGCGCTGGATACCTCTTTCCCGTTCCGGCTTCCGGAGGGCCGGACCGTCTATAGGGTTCCGGGCATGAGCCAGTCGATCCCGTTCACCGACCCCAACTTCAAGATCGCCGTCGTCCAGGAGCTGATGTACAACCAGGACCTCCTCCCGAGGTTCAGCCTGCGGGAGTACGCCGCCGAGCAGGGCTTCACCTACGACGACGGCGGCGTCGAGGCGGTGCCCGAGGCCCTGGCCTACTTCGAGGCGCTCGAAGTTCCTGTCGAGCTCGCGGAGAAGATCACCGAGATCGAGATGGACGGTGGCAACGAGATCTACCTCGAGATCGCGCCGAACTGGGACGGCGAGGACAGCCTGTTCGACGTCGACGAGTTCGCCGACCTGGCGCACTTTCCCCACCTTAAGTCGATGACGCTGCTCTACACGGGCAACGAAGAGGCGCTGAAGATGTTGCGTGCGCGCGGTATCGAGGCGGACTGGCTCTGATCCGGAGCCCGCTCACCGCGGCAGTGTCACCTCGACCGTCGTGCCCTCGTCGAGCGTGCTGGTGACCGCGAGCCTGCCTCCCATGGCCTCGACGAGTCCCTTCGCGAGCGGCAGGCCGAGGCCGATGCCTTGACCGGAATCGGCGCCGAGCCGGTCGAACGGGGTGAACAGGCGGCCGAGGTTCTCCGGCGTGATGCCGCGGCCGGTGTCGGCGATGGTGATGGTCACCGCGTCCGTTCCGGCGCGCGTGGTGATCGTGACGATGCCGTCCGGGCGGTTGTAGCGGACGGCGTTCCCCGTGAGGTTGAGCAGGATCTGCTTGAGCCTGCGCTCGTCGCAGCGCACCATGATCGGTTCGCTCTCGTCGCGGAAACCGACTCCCTCGGCGTCGGCCAGAGGTTCCAGCAGGTTCAGCACCTCCGCCACCACCGTGGGCAGGTCGATGTCCGCCGGGAGCAGCGGCAGGGCGCGGGCCTCGATCCGGGCGATGTCCAGGACGTCGTCCACCATGGCGAGGATGTGCCCGGCCGCGCCGTTGATGTGTTCCAGCGCCGCCCGGCGGCGTTCCGGCGGCAGGTCGAGAGACCCGAGCAGTTCGGTGAACCCGGTGATGGCCTGCAAGGGCGTGCGGAGTTCGTGGCCGAGGGCCGCGACGAAGTCGGTCTTGGCGCGGCTCGCCTGCTCGGCGGCCTGACGCGCGACATCCGCCTCGTGGCGGCCCCGGCGTTCCCGTTCGGCGGCGCGGCGCTGGGTGACGTCCAGGACGTTGGCGATCAGCCGGACCGGCCTGCCGTCGGGCCCGGCCACCGGCGAGACCGAGACGACCACGTCGAGCGTCCTGCCGTCCGGATGGCGCAGCATCGCCTCGTAGGGCGCCTCCGGCGGGCCCGCCGTGGTGAACAGCTCGGTGAGCCGGACCCCGGTCAGTTCGTGTTCCGAACGGCCGAGCAGCTGCCGCAGCGCCTGGTTGGTCCTGGTCACCGCCCCGTCGGGTTCGGTGATCGCCATGCCGATCGCGTTGTCGTCGAAGGCCCGCCGGAACCGCTCCTCGCTGTCGGCGAGCGCGCCGAACAGGATGTCGTGGTCGATGGCCACCGACGCCAGGTGGGTGAGCCGATCGACCAGATCCTGTTCGCGAGGCGTCGGCTGATGCGGCTGCTCGTGGTACACCGCGAAGGTGCCGACCACGTTGTCCCGTCCGCGGATCGGCGTCGACCAGCACGACCGCAGGCTGTGCGCGCCCGCGAGGTGGCGGTAGCGGACCCAGCGCGGGTCGGTGGTGACGTCCTCGGCGACGACCGGCACCCCCAGGTACGCGGCCGCGCCGCAGGACCCGGCGTCGCGGCCGATGGGGAGGCCGTCGATGCTCGACGAGTAGGCCGGCGGCAGCGAGGGCGCGGCGCCGTGGCGCAACGTCGCCGATCCGACGTCGAGCAGCAGGATCGAGCAGTGGCAGCCCGGCATGAGCCGTTCGAGGGTGCTCGCGACCTCCGTCAGCACCGCTGTCAGCGGCGCGCCGCCCGCGATGCGTTCGAGGACGTCGGACTGCGCCCGCAGCAGCGCTTCGGTGTCGGAGACGGCTTCGGACGTGGTCACGGTTCGAACCGGTATCCGACGCCGCGGACGGTCCGTACCGGCCCCGGTCCGATCTTCTGGCGCAAGCGATGGACGTGTTCGGTCACGGTCGCTTCGCCCTGCCACTCGGCGGCGCTCGCCCAGACCCGTTCGAGCAACTGGGCGCGGGTGAACACCTGCCGCGGATGCGCAGCCAGGAACGCCAGCAGGTCGAACTCCTTGGCCGTCATGGTGAGCTCCTGGCCGTCGAGGAACACTTCGCGCGCGCCGTGGTCGATCCGGAGACCGGTCGCGGTCACCACCGGGGCGGGAGCGGCCCGGCGCAGCACCGACCGGACGCGCGCCGCCAGTTCGCCGGGGGAGAACGGTTTGACGAGGTAGTCGTCGGCGCCGAGGTCGAGTCCGACGATCCGGTCGGTCTCGCCGCTGCGGCCGGACAGCACGATCACCGGCAGCGTGGCGTGCTCGCCGCCGCGCAGGCTCCGCAGCACGTCGAGCCCGCCGACCCCGGGCAGGGCGAGGTCCAGGATGACGAGGTCCAGCCGTTCGCGTTCGATGGTTTCGAGGGCGCGCCGCCCGTCGGCCGCTTCGGTGACCCGGAACCCTTCGGCCTCCAGCTGCCACGTCACGACCGTCCGCACCCGGGGGTCGTCGTCGACGACGAGGACCAGCCCTCCGGCGGCCTCACGACCGCCGGCGAGCGTCGCCTGCGCTTCCATCGCGAGCTCCTTCACCGACGTCCGGCCTCCGCGTCGCGGCCGACACCCATGGTGCCTCACCTGCGGCGCAGCGGCCAGATCGGCGACTCCCGCTCAGGCGGCCTCGACCTTCGGCATGATCTCCTCGGTCAGCCGCTTGAGGTCGTCGAGGGTCTTGGACGTCGGCACGTCCCGGAACGGCGGCCACAGCAGCGGCATCGTCAACCCGGCTTCCTTGTAGCGCTTGAGGATGTCCTCGATCTGCCGGGCGCTGCCCGCCAGCAGGTTCGTGCCCTTGCCCGCCGGGGTCTGGTCCATCGGCTCGTCGGTGATGACGAACCAGATCATGCTGCACATCTCGAAGCCGTCCGGGAAACCGCGGCCGAGCTCGCCCAGCTCGCGCTCCATCTCGCCCTTCCAGCGCTTGATGTCCTCGGGGGTGTCCTGGATGCCGATCCAGCCCTGCAGGCCGTACTTCGCGATGCGCTTGGCCGACCGCTTCGGATCCTTCAGCCCGGAGAAGAAGATCGGCGGGGGCTGCTGGACCGGCTTGTGGCCGAAGCCCGACAGCGGGAAGTCCGCGAACTCGCCGTGGTACTCGAACAGGTCGTTGGACCAGATGCCCTGCATGATCTCGATTGTCTCGCGGACGTGGGCGTGGCGGCGCGGGAACAGCTGCGGGACGCTGGCGGCGGCGAACTCCTCGGGCATCCATCCCGAGCCGATGCCGACGTTGAGCCTGCCGCCCGACAGGTGGTCCTGGGTGGCGAGCTCGGCCGCCAGCACACCGGGGGAGCGGTACGGCGTGTCGATGATGCTCATCCCGATCCGGACCTTCGTGGTCTTCGCGGCGAGCCAGGGGATCAGCGTCATGCCCTGGAACCATTTGCCGCGCGAGACCACCGGCAGCGCGTTGGGCAGGTCGGACATCATGCCGAACGGGTACGTCATTTCGGCGCGGTCGGAGGTCTCCGGGACGATGACCCGGTCGAGTGTCCAGACGGAGTCGAAGTCGAGGTCTTCGGCGAGGGCCGTGAGATCTTCGAGCTCCTTGACGGTCACCTCGTCGCGGAAGTTGGGCAGGTAGAGAGCGAGCTTCATGCGTCCGGCCTCCTCGAGACGTCGTCGTCACGCTGATCGTGCCCAGACCGCCTCAACGTGATCACACGCGAATCTCAAATCCCGGACAACAGCGCCGACGGGTGGCGCGAACCCTCTCTATGTTCCCTCCATGGACGTGCTGTGGAGCCCTGCGGCGGACCGCGTCGAGAAGTCCGCGCTGCGGGCCTATCTGAACTGGCTGGAGGGGCGCGAGGGGCGATCGTTCCCCGATCACGACGCGTTCTGGATCTGGTCGGTGGAGGAGCTGGACCGGTTCTGGCTCTCCGTCGTCGACTACTACGGCGTCGACTTCGCCGAGCCGTGGACGCGGGTGCGCACCGCCGACCCCATGCCGCACACCCGCTGGTTCACCGGGGCGCATCTGAACTGGGCCCAGCACGCGTTGCGCAAGGGCGCAGAGGACGCCACGGCGCTCGTGTGTGTCCAAGAAGGAGGCCTGCCCGCACGCGAGATCACCTTCGGCGCCCTGCGCCGGTCGGTGGCGGCCGCGGCGGGCTGGTTGCGGCGGGCGGGGGTGCGGCCCGGTGACCGGGTCGGCGCCTCTCTGCCCAACACCGAGCACGCGGTGATCGCCTGTCTCGCCACCGCGGCCGTCGGCGCGGTGTGGGCGTGCTGTTCTCCGGACTTCGGCGCCGACGGCACGATCAGCCGTCTCGCCCAGCTGGAGCCCTGCGTGCTCATCGCGGCCGACGGCTACCACTGGAACGGGAAGAAGATCGACCGCGCCGACGTCGTCACGCGGCTGCGCGAGGAGCTTCCGACGCTGCGTCACGTCGTCCACGTCCCGTATGCGTTCGACCGTCCGCATCCCGAAGGTTCGACACCGTGGGACGAACTGCTGGCACACGAGGAACCGCTCGTGTTCGAGCAGGTCGAGTTCTCCCATCCGCTGTGGGTGCTGTTCACCTCCGGCACCACGGGGCTGCCCAAGGGGCTGGTGCACGGGCACGGCGGAATCACGCTGGAAGGGCTGAAATGGTCCGGGCTGTATTGCGGGCTGCGGGCCGGTGAACGGATGTTCACTTACACCTCGACCGGCTGGGCGTTGTGGAACATGCAGCTGGGCGCGCTCACCCAGGGCGCGGCGATCACGCTCTACGACGGCGGTCCCCACCATCCGCCGGGCGCGGTCTGGGAGGTCGTGGCCCGCACCCGGACGGATCTCATGCTGCTCGGGGCCGCGGTCATCACCGCCACGGCGAAAACCGGGGTCTCGCCCCGGGAACAGCACGACCTGAGCGGATTGCGGCACGTGATGGTCAGCGGCTCGGCGCTGCCCCCGGCCGGCTACCACTGGGTGAGCGACCACGTCAGCCCCGACCTGCGGATCGACTCGACCAGCGGCGGTACCGACATCTCCGGTTCGTTCGTCGGCGCCAACGAGTACGCCCCGGTCCGGGTGGGCCGCGTCGGCGGGCGGCTGGCCGGAGTCGACTGCGCGGCCTGGGACGAGAGAGGCGAGCCGGTGGTCGACGAGGTCGGTGACCTCGTGATCACCCAGCCGATGCCGTCGATGCCGGTGTCGCTGTGGAACGACCCCGGCGCCGTCCGGTACACGGAGTCCTATTTCGACACCTGGCCCGGTGTTTGGCGACATGGCGACTGGGTGACGATGCATTCCGACGGCAGCGTCTCGATCCACGGCCGGTCGGACTCGACGCTCAACCGTCAGGGCGTGCGGCTGGGCAGCGGCGACTTCTACGACGTGCTGGAGGCCATGGAGGAGATCACCGAGACCCTGGTCATCGGGATCGACCTGCCCGACGACGAGTACTGGCTGGGGCTGTTCGTGGTCCCGGCACCCGGACACGACCTCGACGACGCGCTCGAACGGAAGATCGTCACCACCCTGCGGTCGCGTCTGACACCCCGGCACGTCCCGGACGAGATCGTCGAGGCGCCCGCCGTGCCGCACACCTTGAGCGGCAAACGCCTCGAAGTCCCGATCAAGAAACTGCTGGCGGGCAAGAAACTCGAACGCGCGGCGAACCTGGCCTCCGTCGACGATCCGGACGCGCTGCGCTGGTACGCGCGGTTCGCGGCGGACCGTTTCCCGGGGCACTGACCCGCGCTTGGGTGCGACGCTTTCCGGACCGCCGATCTCCGCGCCGCCCATGCCTGTGCGGCCCGATCCAGAAGGCCTTCAGGCGGACACCTGAGCCGGGTTCGCCCGCGGCCGGGCCGGGGGCTCCGACGCGCCCCCGGCCCGGCTCACGGCTGTGGATCGGGACGGATGGTTCCGGTCTTGCCCGCGTTGATCGAGATGCAGTCGGGGTTGAACCCGTCGACCTCGACGGTGGCGTTGATCCGGTGGGTACAGATGTTCTTGATCTTCGCTTTGCCGGGCCCGTTGGCGGCCAAGGACGCGCAGCCCCGCTGAATCTCCGGACCGGTTCCGGTCGATGCGGTCGCGGTCGCGGGCACGGTCGCCGTGAGGGCCGCGGCGGTGACCGCCATGGCCAAAGGAATGAGGACAGGACGAAGACGAATACGAAGCATTTTTCGGATCTCCTTTGGGAGGATCGGCATCCATGCGAAATTCGTGACGCCATTTACGAATCGCTGTCGAGCGATGCGGTCGGCCCTTGCCTGACCGGTGATTCAACCTTGCCGAGGCCGCGACCGCGGCGCCAGCGCTGTGCGCCGTTCCGGACAAGGGCGGCCATGGCCACCCCCGCCAGTGCTCTGACCAGTACCCGGCGGCTCGGCGGACCGGCCGCGAAGCCGGTGCCGCGTCTGCTGCGTATCGCGATCATGTTTCCTCCGAAGTGGTTGAGACTTGGAGGAAGTTAGGTCGGCGCTCCTGTGGGAATGTTGTGGAATCGCAGTGGCGGGCATGAAGATCGCGGCGACGCCCCGCCCGGCAGCGCTAGCCGAACTCGCGCTCCGCGAGAGCGAAGGTTCCAGGATCGACGAAAGGTTTCCCCGACTGCAACAGCCAGCGCTCGAGTTCGCGGCCGGAGTCGGTGCGGAAGTCGGTTTCGCCGTCCCTGCCGACCCGCACGGTCCCGCGCTGGACGTGCGCGGTCGTCGCGCCCGCGTGCGTGACGAAGCCGCGATAGCCGAGATCGTTGGCGATCCGGCCGTCGGAGGCCCGCGGCAACGATTCGAGCCTGCGCTGGAATTCGGCGGCTTCGGCGTTCCGCAGGGTCCATGCCGGGTTCGGCATCCCCGAGAAGATGTCGAGTTCGACGGAGACGTTGTCGGCCACGGTGGTGTTCCCTCCTGACGTCGTCGGAGCCGTGCCGCACGCACAGAGGACGAGCGCCAGGAGGACCCACCGGAGACCCGAACAGACGATGATGGCTGCTCCTAGGCGACGAGGGCTGTGCTGTTGTTTTGGTAGAAGTAACCGCAGAAGTCGGTGTAGTTCCCCCGACAGCAGTTGTTGGGAGCGTAGCCCCGGCCGTTGTACTGGTAAATACTGTGGCCGCAGTCGTCGGTGTACTTGGCGGGCGTCCCGCCCGGTTTGTGGCCCCACCACCAGTACGGCGCGTCGGTGACGAGCCGGTAGAAGTGGTAGTCGCGGTTCGGCCAGATCACCAGCACGATCGTGAGACCGTTGGTCTGGCAGCCGTCCTTCCAGCCGTCGGCGTAGAGACCGTTGGTCACGCCGCCACAGGTGATGGAGGTCGCGGGCCGTCCGCCCCGCCTCCCCGGCAGCGCGAACCGCACGCCCGCCAGATGGTTGCTGGCGAAGCAGTAACAGTTGTTCCGGCCGACGTTTTCGGGCCGGTTGAACAGGTCCGCGTTCGCACTGAAGAAGTTGGAATTGCAGTCCCACCACGTCGCGCCCTCGGTGTGCACCTCGCCCGGTTCGTTGGGCGAATGCGCTCCCTCGCCTTCGAGATCGGAAAGAGCGGTGCCGTCCGCGTGGCGGCTGACGAATCCGGTGGGATTCACCGCGTCGAAGGACGATTGCAGCAAGGCGACCCCGTTCGACGCGACCTCGCGCAATTCGTCGTCGACTCCGGCGTCCGGATAGGCCTCCGACGTCCGCAGGAGCCAGTCGGCGGCCGGTTCCGCCGCGGGTCTGCTGCCGATCCGGAATTCGGCCGGAAGCCGGGTTCCCCAGGCGGACGCGCGTTCGTTCCACGGTCCGTCGTCCGTCTTGGCCACCCGGACGAGCAGACCCCGGTAGCCGAGGCTGAACTGTTCGTCGGGAGTGACCGCGGGCGACACCTGTGCCGGGTCCGCCACGATTCTGTCGATCAGTTCCTGTTCCTCTCTTCCCGAGAGAGTCCAGGTCGGATTAGGCATCCCTGAGAAGATGTCGAGTTCGACTTCGAGCACGGTTGCACCTCGCCTTTGATTGCGTCCCTTCCCCTATGTCCTTTCTACCCCGGCGGGCGGTAACCGAATAGGGACTTATTGAGGGGCAAGGCCAATGTGGCGTGTTGTGTCGCTCGCCCGTGCGTCGGCCTCGGGTGTCGCGAAAGCCACTTTCGGGACACCCGATGC
>NZ_JBFBGL010000068.1:0-33294 GCF_040684635.1 Amycolatopsis sp. NPDC089917
GTAGGTGATGTCACGGCTGTCGCCGGGCTCGCCGACCCAGTGGATGGCGACCTGGTCGCCGTGGCCGTCGACGACGTGGCGGTCGACGCAGTTGTCCGCGACGTTCAGACGATCCGCGCGGCCGTCGGGCCGAGGATCGCCATCAGGAGCACGTAGGCCGTCGCGAGCGCCGCGAGTTCTCCGGTCACCGCGCCGGCCGCCACCGCCAGCCCGGCGATGACGATCGAGAACTCGCCTCGGGCGACCAACGCCGCTCCGGCACGCGCCCGGCCCATGTTGCCGATGCCTTGTCTTCGCGCGGCCCACCAGCCGGTGCCGACTTTCGTGAGCGTGGTCGCCACCGCCAGGACGACCGCCCAGCCGAGCACGGGCGGGATCGACGCGGGGTTGGTGTTGAGGCCGAACACGACGAAGAACACGGCCGCGAAGAGATCCCGCAGCGGTTCGAGCATGTGCGTCGCGTTCTCCGCCGTCGAACCCGAGATCGCGATGCCGAGCAGGAACGCGCCCACCGCCGCCGACACCTGCATCGCCGAGGCGACACCGGCCACCAGCAGCGCGGCGCCGAGGACCTTGAGGAGGAAGACCTCGCGGTCCGGGCTGTCCACCGCCGCGGAGACGTACCGGCCGAACTTCAGCGCGATCACCAGCACGACCGTGATCACCAGCAGCGAGATCCCGACCGCCTTCATCCCGCCGAGGAAGCTCACGCCGCCGAGCACCGCGGTGAGGATCGGCAGGTACAGCGCCATCACCAGGTCTTCGAACACCAGGATCGACAGCACCACCGGCGTTTCCCGGTTACCGAGCCGTCCCAGGTCGCCCAGCACCTTCGCGATGATCCCGGACGACGAGATGTACGTGACGCCGGCCATGACGATCGCGCCGATCGGCCCCCAGCCGAGGATGAGCGCGACGATGGCACCGGGCGCGGCGTTCAGCACGATGTCCACGACGCCCGCCATCCACGAGCGTTTCAGCCCGGTGAACAGTTCGGCCGCCGAGTACTCCAGACCCAGCAGGAGCAGCAGCAGGACGACACCGATCTCGCTGGCGAGGTGGGTGAAGTCGCCGATGTCGCCGAGCGGGATCAGCCCGCCCTGCCCGAAGCACAGGCCACCGATCAGGTACAGCGGGATCGGGGACATCCCGATCTTCCCGGCGAGGCGTCCCAACGCGCCCAGCCCGAAGAAGACCGCCCCGAGTTCGATCAAGGACAGTGCGGTGTGATCCATCCGCGATCAGCCGTACTTCAAGATCTTGACGGCGGCCTCCAGCCCCTCGGACGTCCCGACCGCGACGAGCACGTCGCCCGCGGTGAGGTTGAAGTCCGGGTTGGGGGAGGGGTGGACCTGACCGGCCCGCATCACCGCGACCACCGAGACGCTCGTGCGCGTGCGCATGGCGGTGTCGCCCAGCGTCCGTCCGTCGAACGGCGAAGAAGCCTTGATCGGCAGCTGCTTGGTGTTGATGCCAGGCAGGTCCCGGTGTTCTTCGGTGAGCTGGGCGACCAGCTGGGGCGCGCCGAGCAGATTCGCCAGCGCGCCCGCCTCGTCGGTGGTGAGCGGAAGTGAGGCCAGGCAGGCGTCGGGATCGTCCGTTTTGGACACGATCAGCTCGACGTGTCCGTCGCGATGGGTCACCACCCCGACACGGCGGCCGTGACGGGTGGCGAAGTCCTTGCGGACGCCTATTCCAGGGAGCGGGGTCACTTCGACGTTCACGTGAACAACGATAACTCACTGTCCGTTTTGCGCGGGGCGGATCAGGAACAACGCCGAGATCAGCACCATCACGGCGGCCGTCGCGCCGTGGATGCCGAACGCGGCTGCGGCGGAACCGTTGTGGGTCAGCACGATCAGCATGTCGCCGAGCGGGATGAACGCCAGCGTGAGGAGCGTCCAGCCCAGTGCGCGGACGTTCCGGAACACCAGCAGCGTGAGCACCACGAGTCCGGTGCCGATATCGCGGACGCCCTTGACCGCGAGGATCGGGTCGCCCTTCGACGGCATGACCGGCAGGCCGAAGCCGCCCGTCTGGGTCTCCGGGAAGAACACGTAGCCGGTGCCGAAGTAGAGGACGAAGAGCACGAGGGCGATGGACAGGGCGTAGGCGATCTTGATTCTGATCATGGTCTCCGACTCCGGAATCTAGCAGTGCTAGGAACAATGCAGACGCTAGCAATAGTGTCGGCAGATTGTCTAGCGCTGCTAGCAATCAGATGTGGCCCCTTCGCCGTGGGCGGTCGAGGCGTGTCCTCCGCCACCAGGCAGAATGGACGTCGATCAGATGAGCGACGGATGAGCTGAGGAGAGTTTCGGTGGCGGGAGCCCTGCGTGGTGTGGTCGCGATGGACGGCCCGTCCGGGACCGGGAAATCCACGGTTTCGCGGAAGCTCGCGACGAAGCTCGGCGCCGGCTACCTCGACACCGGCGCGATGTACCGCATGGTCACCCTCGCCGTCCTGCGCGCCGGAACCGACCTGGCCGACGCGGACGCTATCGCCGACGTCGCCGGGAAAGCCGAGTTCGGCATCGGGACCAGGCCCGACGAAGCGACCGTGACCCTCGCCGGCGAAGACGTCTCCGCCGAGATCCGCGGCTCGGACGTCACCACCGCCGTTTCGCCGGTTTCGGCCGTTCCCGCGGTCCGCGAACTGCTGGTCACCCGGCAGCGCGAAATCATCGCCGAGGTGCTCGGCCGGGTCGGCGGCATCGTGGTCGAAGGCCGCGACATCGGCACCGTCGTCTCACCGGAAGCCCCGCTCAAGATCTTCCTCACCGCCTCCGCCGAGGTCCGGGCCGCGCGCCGCAGCGCCCAGGACTCCGCCGCCGGTCGAGAGTCCACGCATGCCGTCGCGAAGGCGGCCGTGGAACGGCGTGACCGCCTGGACTCCACGCGGGCGGCGTCGCCGCTGCGCGCGGCCGAGGACGCCGTCGAGGTGGACACCTCGGCGCTCAACATCGACCAGGTGATCGTCGCGCTGGCGGAACTGGCCCTGCACCGCGGTCTTCTCGAAGGCTGCCCGGCCGAGGCCACCAGGTGACCGCGAAGGGACTGCCCGAGGGCGCGAGCGACCCGTACCACACCTTCGGCAGGGGCATTTCGAAGTTCCTCGTCCGGCCCGCGTTCCGCGTCCGGGTCCACGGTGGCGAGCGGGTGCCCGCGACCGGGCCGGTGGTGTTCATGGCCAACCACAGTTCGATGGCGGAACCGGCGCTGCTGTTCGGAATGTTGTCGCGGCGCACGGCGTTCCTGGTCAAGGCGGAGCTCTTCAAGGGCTTCGTCGGCTGGTTCTTCCCGAAACTGGGTCAGATCCCGGTGAA
Source organism: Amycolatopsis sp. NPDC089917 (assembly GCF_040684635.1). Lineage (NCBI taxonomy): Bacteria > Bacillati > Actinomycetota > Actinomycetes > Pseudonocardiales > Pseudonocardiaceae > Amycolatopsis > Amycolatopsis sp. NPDC089917. Next base: position 3,327 of record NZ_JBFBGL010000068.1, read on the forward strand.
ACGGGGCGCGGTGGACCGCAAACCGCTGATGGCGGCGGTCAAGGTGCTCGAGGACGGCGGTGCGGTCGGGATCTTCCCCGAAGGCACTCGCGGCCTCGGGGACGCCGAAAACTTCGAGCGCGGCGTGGCCTTCCTGGTCCGCGCCGGGAACGCGACCGTGGTTCCGGTCGCCACTCGGGGGACGTACAAACCCGCCGGCGCCAAGAGGCGTTGGCGGCCACGCGTCGACATCCTGGTCGGCGAACCTTTCACTCCCGACATCGGGAAGGGGAGGACAGGGCTGGAGGAGGGAACCGAGCGGCTTCGACTCGCGCTCGCGGACCTCGTGAAGGCACTGGACGAATGGCGCTTGGAGCACGGGCTCCAAGACACGCGACAGAATGTGAAGTAAGCAATGACAGAGCTTGACGGAGTCGGCGAGGTCGACGGCTCCTGGTCCGACGAGTCCGAATTCACCGCGCTCGACGCGCAGATCGCCGCGGGCGAGGCCGAGGAGGAGGCCCAGCTCGCGCAGCCGGTCCTCGCCGTCGTCGGCAGGCCGAACGTGGGCAAGTCGACCCTGGTCAACCGCATCCTCGGCCGCCGCGAGGCGGTCGTTCAGGACGTCCCCGGCGTGACCAGGGACCGAGTCGCCTACGACGCCTTCTGGGCGGGCCGCCGGTTCACCCTGGTCGACACGGGCGGCTGGGAGCCGGACGCGACCGGGTTGCAGGCCTCCGTCGCCGCGCAGGCCGAGATGGCGATGGCCACCGCCGACGCGGTGCTGCTGGTCATCGACGCCAGTGTCGGCGCGACCGCCACCGACGAAGCCGTTTCCAAGGTGCTGCGCCGCTCGAAGAAGCCGGTGCTGCTCGCCGCCAACAAGGTCGACGACGACCGCCTGCTCGCCGACACGGCGTCGCTGTGGTCGCTCGGCCTCGGCGAGCCGTACCCGGTCAGCGCGCTCCACGGGCGCAGCTCGGGCGACCTGCTCGACGCCATCGTGAAGGCGCTGCCGTCGATGCCGCGTGACGGCGACCGCGCGACCACCGGCCCGCGCCGCGTCGCGCTGGTCGGCAAGCCGAACGTGGGCAAGTCCAGCCTGCTGAACAAACTCTCCGGCGAGGAGCGGTCCGTCGTGGACTCGGTCGCCGGCACCACCGTCGACCCGGTCGACTCGCTGGTCGAGCTCGACGGCGAGACCTGGCGGTTCGTCGACACGGCGGGGCTGCGCAAGCGCGTCAACTCGGCCAACGGCGCGGAGTACTACGCCTCGCTGCGGACCAAGACCGCGATCGACGCGGCCGAGGTCGCGATCGTGCTGCTGGACGCCGCCGAACCGCTGTCCGAGCAGGACCTGCGGGTGCTGACGATGGTCGTCGAGGCCGGTCGCGCCTGCGTGCTCGCCTTCAACAAGTGGGACCTCGTCGACGAGGACCGCCGCCACGCCATGGTCCGCGAACTGGACCGCGGCCTGGTCCGGGTGCCGTGGGCGGACAAGGTCAACATCTCGGCGCTCACCGGCCGGTCCGTGCGCAAGCTCGCGCCCGCGCTGCGGACCGCGTTGAAGTCGTGGGACCAGCGTGTTCCCACCGGTCAGCTGAACGGCTGGCTGGCCGACCTCATCGCCGCGACCCCGCCGCCGGTGCGCGGCGGCAAGCAGCCGAAGGTGCTGTTCGCGACCCAGGCGGGCATTCGGCCGCCGACACTGGTCCTTTTCACCACCGGATTCCTCGAAGCGGGCTACCGCCGGTTCATCGAACGCAAGTTCCGTGAGCGATTCGGCTTCGAAGGCAGCCCCGTTCGGGTGAATGTCCGGGTACGCGAAAAGAAGCAAAAGCCCAAGGCCGGTGGTAAAGCGGCGGGTAAACCGACGGGGACATCGAAGAAGCGCTGAATTCTCACGATGTAGGTGAATAGTTCACAGGGTGGACACGCCGTTGACCTCGGTTTTCGGCGTGTCCACCGGTGAGCTTCGACACTCTGCCGAGACCCTCCCGAGATATGTCGTTCACCTGCGGTAAAGTTATCGGTCTGCTAGCGGGCGCCTCATTCGGAGAGCGAGCCCGAATGACGCACTTCGCGAAAGGTGTGTGATGGGCTTGCGCGCCCATGGTTATGCCCTGCCCGTGGTGATGAGCCGATGACACTGACCGCCGATTCCCGGCCGATCGCCTGTGTCGCCGACGTCACCGTCGCCCCGTCCCCGGCTCCCGTCGCCGACCGTGCCCTGTTCTGGTCAGGTCTGGGCGCCGGTGAGCGCACCCTGATCGACATCCTCGCCGAGACCGCCGCCCGCCACCCCAACGCGGGCGCGATCGACGACGGCGAGACCACGCTGTCCTACCGCAAGCTCGTCGAGGAGATCGACGCCCACGGCCGCAAGCTGACCGCCAACGGCGTCGGCGTCGGCGACCGGGTCGGCGTCCGGATCTCCTCCGGCACCGCGGAGCTCTACGTCGCGATCCTCGCCATCCTGTCCGTCGGCGCCGCCTACGTGCCGGTCGACGCGGACGACCCGGACGAGCGCGCCGAACTGGTCTTCGGCGAGGCCGGCGTCGCCGCCGTCCTCACCGACGGCGGCGCGATCACCGTGCTCGGCTCGCCCGGCGGGATCGAAGGCGCCCCCGCGCCGACCGACGACGCCTGGATCATCTTCACCTCCGGTTCGACCGGAAAGCCGAAGGGCGTCGCGGTCTCGCACGCGTCCGCGGCCGCCTTCGTCGACGCCGAAGCCCAGCTGTTCCTCACCGAGGAGCCGATCGGCCCCGGTGACCGCGTGCTCGCCGGCCTGTCCGTCGCGTTCGACGCGTCCTGCGAAGAGATGTGGCTCGCCTGGCGGCACGGCGCCTGCCTGGTCCCGGCGCCGCGTTCGCTCGTGCGCACCGGTGTCGACCTCGGCCCGTGGCTGGTCGCACAGGGCATCACCGTCGTCTCGACCGTTCCGACGCTGGCGGCGCTGTGGCCCGCCGACGCGCTCGAAGACGTCCGCCTGCTGATCTTCGGCGGCGAAGCCTGCCCGCCGGAGCTGGCCGAGCGCGTCGCCGTCGAAGGCCGCGAAGTCTGGAACACCTACGGCCCGACCGAGGCCACCGTCGTCGCCTGCGCCGCGCAGATGACCGGCGAGGGACCCGTCCGGATCGGCCTGCCGCTGGCGGGCTGGCAGCTCGCCGTCGTCAACGAGGCCGGCGAGCCGGTCGCGATGGGGGAGACCGGCGAACTGGTCATCGGCGGCGTCGGCCTGGCCCGCTACCTGGACCCGGAGAAGGACGCCGAGAAGTTCGCGCCGCTGCCCTCGCTGGGCTGGCGCCGCGCGTACCGCAGCGGTGACATGGTCCGCGCCGAGGCCGAGGGCCTGCTGTTCCTCGGACGGCTCGACGAGCAGGTCAAGCTCGGCGGCCGCCGCATCGAACTCGGCGAGGTCGACGCCGCGCTCCAGGCACTGCCCGGGGTGCAGGGCGCCGCCGCCGCGATCCGCCGCACCAAGGCGGGCAACCAGGTGCTGGTCGGATACGTCGTGCCCGCGGAAGGGGTCGCCTTCGACCACGACGAGGCCGCGACGCGGCTGCGTGAGCACCTGCCCGCCGCGCTCGTCCCGCTGCTGGCGCTGGTCGAGGACCTGCCGACGCGCACGTCCGGCAAGGTAGACCGCAACGCGCTGCCCTGGCCGCTGTCCACCGTGGACGCCGCGAAATCCGGTCTGTCGCCGACGGAGAGCTGGCTCGCCGAAGGCTGGGCGGAGATCCTGGGCGTCTCGGTCGACAACCCGAAGGCCGACTTCTTCACCAACGGCGGCGGCAGCTTGACGGCCGCCCAGCTGATCGCGCGGATCCGCACCCGCCACCCGCAGGTGTCGGTGAGCGACATCTACGCCAACCCGAAGCTCGGCGCGCTCGCGTCGATGCTGGACGCGCTGAGCGGCGAGAAGACCGAACGCCGCGACATCGCGCCGACGCCGCGCAAGGCCGGGATCATCCAGTCGCTGCTGATGATCCCGCTGATGGGCCTCGTCGGCCTGCGCTGGACCACTATCGCCGCGACGCTGTCGAACGTGCTGTCGCTGGCCGGTTTCGCCTGGGCGCCGACGCTGCACTGGGCGTGGATCGCCGCCGCGTGGGTCGTGCTGTTCAGCCCGGCGGGCCGGATCGCGATCTCCGCGGCCGGTTCCCGGATGCTGCTGCGCGGTGTCCGCCCGGGCAGCTACCCGCGCGGCGGGAATGTCCACTTGCGACTGTGGACGGCCGAAAAGCTCGCCGAGTTCAGCGGCGCGGACAGCGTCGCGGGCGCTTCCTGGATGACGACGTACGCCAAGGCCCTCGGCGCGCGGATCGCCAAGGACGTCGACCTGCACTCGCCGCCGCCGGTCACCGGCATGCTGAAGCTCGGCCGCGGTGCCGCCGTCGAACCCGAGGTCGACCTGACCGGGCACTGGGTGGACGGCGATCTCGTGCACATCGGCAAGATCCGGATCGGCGCCGACGCGCGGATCGGCGCGCGCAGCACGCTGTTCCCCGGCGCCCGGATCGGCAAGGGCGCGGAGATCGCGGCCGGTTCGACCGTCCGCGGCAACGTGCCCGCCGGACAGCGCTGGGCCGGTGCCCCCGCCGCCCGCGCCAGCAAGGACGCGTTGAAGTGGCCGTCGAGCCGCCCGCCGCGTTCGCGCTTCTGGGCGTCGGTCTACGGCGCGACCTCGGTCGCGCTGGGGCTGCTGCCCGCCGTCGCCGCCCTGCCCGCCGTCGCGGTGCTGGGTTCCGCGATCGCCGGTGCGCCGACGCTGGGCGCCGCGCTCGGCCAGGCGCTGCTGTTCACGCCGCTCGCGACCGTCGCGTACTTCCTGACGTACGCCCTGCTCGTGCTCGTCGGCGTCCGTTCGCTGAGCATCGGCATGGTCGAGGGGTACCACCCCGTGCACGGCCGCGTCGCGTGGCAGGTCTGGGCGACCGAACGGCTGATGGGCATGGCGCGTGAAGGGCTGTTCCCCTTGTACGCCAGCCTGTTCACCCCGGTCTGGCTCCGGATGCTCGGGGCGAAGGTCGGCCGCAACGTCGAGGCGTCCACCGTTCTCGCGCTGCCGAAGATGACCCAGGTCGACAGCGGGGCGTTCCTCGCGGACGACACCATGGTCGCCACCTACGAACTCGGCCACGGCTGGCTGCACGTCGCGCCCGCGCGGATCGGCAAGCAGGCGTTCCTCGGCAACTCGGGGATGGCCGCGCCCGGTCGTTCGGTGCCCAAGCGTGGTCTGGTCGGCGTGCTGTCGTCGGCCCCGCTCAAGGCGAAGAAGGGCTCGTCGTACCTCGGGATGCCGCCGCTGCCGGTCCGCCGGTCCGTCGGCGAGGCCGACACGAGCCGCACCTACACGCCGCCGCTGCACCTCAAGGCGGCCCGCGCGCTCGTCGAGCTGTGCCGGATCGTGCCGGTGATGTGCGGCGTCGCGCTGACCGTGCTGGTCGCCGCCGGGATCTTCGCGCTGGCGTCTTCCTTCGGGTTCCTGGTCGCCGTGCTGCTCGGCGGGCCGCTCCTGCTGGCAGCCGGTGCCGTCGCCGCGCTGACCGCCACCGCGATGAAGTGGCTGCTGGTCGGCCGGTTCCGCGCGATCGACCACCCGCTGTGGAGCTCGTTCGTCTGGCGCAACGAACTCGCCGACACCTTCGTCGAGGCGCTGGCCGTCCCGTGGCTGATCGGTTCGCTCGGTGGCACGCCGCTGCTGCCGGCGTGGCTGCGGACCATGGGCGTCAAGATCGGCCGCGGCGTGTGGCTGGAGACGTACTGGCTGCCCGAGTCGGACCTGGTGAGCCTCGGCGACGGCGCGACGATCAACCGCGGCTGTGTCGTGCAGACGCACCTGTTCCACGACCGGATCATGACGATGTCGCCGGTGACCCTGGACGAGGGAGCGACGCTCGGGCCGCACGGTATCGTGCTGCCTGGCGCGAGCATCGGCGCGCGGACGACCGTCGGACCGGGGTCTCTGGTGACCCGGGGCGACGCGGTTCCCGCCGACTCGCGCTGGCTGGGCAATCCCATCTCGGCCTGGACGAAGTAGGAAAGCGGGGTTCTTCCCGGGTGATTTCGAAGGCCTCCGCGCAGCCCTCGCCCGGCGCGGACACCTCCGGTGACTCCTATCTGCCCCGTCACGGCAACGGCGGTTACCGGGTCCGGCACTACGATCTGGAGCTCGACTACAAGATCGGTCCCAACCGGCTGTCGGCCTCTGCGGCCATCACCGCGGAGGCGACGCAGGCGCTGTCGCGGTTCACGCTCGACTTCGGCGAGTTCCGCATCAACCGGGTCCTGGTCAACGGGAAACCGGCGAAGTACACGCGACGCGCGCACAAGCTGCAGGTCAAACCGGCGAAGTCGCTGGCGATCGGCAGCGAGTTCCTGGTGGAGGTCCACTACGTCGGCAATCCGCGGCCGCTTCCCGGGCTGTGGGGCGACATCGGCTGGGACGAACTGACCGACGGCTCGCTCGTCGCGAGCCAGCCGGTCGGGGCGCCGTCGTGGTTCCCGTGCAACGACCACCCGGCGGACAAGGCGACCTACCGCGTCGCGCTGACGACGTCCTCGCCGTACCTCGTGGCCGTCACCGGGAACCTGGTGTCGCGGCACGAACGCGCGAGCACGACGAAGTGGGTCTTCGAACGGCCCGAGCCGACGCCGACGTACCTGATGAGTGTCCAAATCGGACGGTACGACGACGTCGAACTGGTCTCCGGCCCGCAGCCCGGCTGGCTCTCGCTGCCTTCGGTGTCGGCGTACCGGATCAGCCTCGACGGTGACTCCGTGCTCTCCTCTGTTCCCCAACGCGCTGCCGTGCCGCCGCGCCTGCGCCGTCCCTTCGAGCGAGACTTCGGGCGGCAGGGCAAGATCATGGACACGCTGCAACGGCTGTTCGGGCCGTATCCGTTCGGCGAGTACGTCATCGTGGTCACCGACGACGACCTCGACGACCCGATCGAAGCGCAGGGCATGTCGATCTTCGGCGCCAACCACGTCGACGGACGGCGCACGCACGAACGGCTCGTCGTGCACGAACTGGCGCACCAGTGGTTCGGCAACAGCCTGACCGTCGCCGACTGGCGGCACATCTGGCTGAACGAGGGCTTCGCGACGTACGCGGAATGGCTCTGGTCCGAGGAATCCGGCGGGCAGACCGCGCACGCGTGGGCGAAGACGTGGCACGCGCGGATGAAGGCGAAGCCCGCGGATCTGCGCCTCGCCGACCCCGGGGTTTCGCGGATGTTCGACGAGCGGGTGTACAAACGCGGCGGACTTCTGTTGCACGCCTTGCGTTGTGAGGTGGGGGACGCGGTGTTCTTCCCGCTGGTGAGGGCCTGGGCGGTGGAGAACCGGCACGGTCTCGTCGCCACCGCTGGGTTTGTCGCGCTGGCGGAACGCTTTGCGGGGCGGTCGCTCGCCGCTTTCTTTGGCGCTTGGCTGGACGCTCCGGCGCTGCCTCCGCTTCCTGCTTGAGGGGCTTGTCGCCCCGAGCGCCACGCTTGAGACGCTCAATGTCTCAAGCGTGGCGCTCGGGACGTACGCGAGTTGTCCACAGTGGGGCTGATGTGGCGAGTTGTCCACAGGCGTCGCCGGAGGGGCTGGCGGCAGGGGTGTTCGGAGGCTGACGATCTTCGTGTGCGAATCGGAGACTGGGCCCGTGATCACGAGGCTCTTCACGAAGTGAGCCGCGGCGGCGTGATCACCGTCGCGCAACTGGAGGCGTTCGGCGTTCCGAGGAGGACCTGCTACCGGCGGTGCCGGCCTGGTCAGCCTTGGCAGCGCTTGCTTCCCGGAGTGTTGTTGCTCGACTCGGGTCGGCCGACACGTCGTCAGCTTGTCGACGGCGCACTCCTTTACGGCGGGCCGGACGCGATCGTCACCGGTGCTGTGGTCTGTCGTTACCACGGGCTGAACGTGCCGCGGGTGGCTTCGGATCATGTCCATCTACTCGTACCGGAACCCTGCAAAATCGCCAGTACGGGCTATGTCCTGATCGAACGGACCAGGAGGATGCCTCAGCCTGAGTCGTCCGGTGGTGTGCCGATGGCGCCCCTTGCCAGGGCGGTCCTCGACGAGTGCCGCCGTTTCTCAGACCGCGATCCGGTTCGCGCTCTACTGACCAATTCGGTTCAGAAAGGCGGTCTGAGCCCGGCGGCGCTCGCGAGTGAACTCGAAAGGGGCCAGTAGTCGCGGCTCCGCTCTGCCTCGCGAGGTGCTGCGCGATGTACTCAGGGGTGCAAGGTCTGTGGCCGAGATCGACGCGATGGCGGTCTGGAGACGGACGAACTTGCCCGAGCCTCGCTGGAACCGCGTAGTGCACGACCGCTCCGGGAACTACATCGGGAAACCGGACGCGTACTTCGAAGAGGTCGAGCTCGCTTGGGAGATCGACTCCTATGACTTCCACTTCGCGAAGGAGCAGTACGCGAACACTCTCGACCGGAACGCCAGATACGCAGCAGCCGGCATCGCCGTCGTCCAGACACTTCCCGGACGGTTGCGATCCGAACCGCGTTTGGTCGCCGCCGAGATCACTGCGGCGTATCTCGCCGCAGCCGCGCGGTTGGAAGTACGTCGCGAGCGCCACGCTTGAGACGTTGAGCGTCCCGGGCGTGGCGCTCGGGGCATGCCGCCTGATGGGTATAGATCCGATGTATGAGTGGCAGCGAGAGAGGTGTTGTGGAAAAGTGCGGGGTCGCCAGGGCTTGATCTACGGTAAACGTAGTATGAATCTGGAGGCGACCCATGGGCGGGCTGTCCAGGCGATCGATGCTGAAGGCTGCCGCGGGGACCGCCGCGCTCGGCGGGCTGTGGGCTCAGGGGGGTGCTCCGGCGCAGGCGTCTCAGGCGTCCGGTGATGTCCACCGGAGAGTGGTCGACGACGCGCGCATGGTGTGGAAGCGCCTGCCCGAGAACTGGCAGGAGGGGCCGTTCCTCGCCAACGGCTTCCTCGGCGTCCAGATCTACGCGGGCGCGCAGCCGAACGTCCTCAAGGTGATGCTCAGCCATTCCCGTGTTCAGGACCAGCGCGGACAGTGGGAAGCGGGCATCGGGTACTCGCGGCTTCCGATCGGCTATCTCACCCTCACCTTCGCGGGCGCGATCACGGCGGTGGACTGGCACCTCGACCTGTACAACGCCGAACTCGGCGGCACGATCACCACCACCCAGGGGTCCGTCCGGTTCTCCGCGCTGGTCCACAACGACCAGGACCTCCTTCTCGTCTCGCTCACCGGAGCGTCGGCGGAGTGGGGTTTCACGCCGCTCAAGTCGGCGACGACCAGGACGATCCGCAAACCGCCGGACTACACGGCCAATCCCGATCCGAAGCTCGCGAGCGCGGGCGAGGTCCGGTACTGCGAGCAGCCGTTGCACGCGGGCGGTGGCTACACCACGGCGTGGCGTGAGCGGACCATCGGCACGCGACGTCTTCTGGCGGCGACGGTCGCGTACGGGTTTCCCGAACCGACCCACACCGCCGAAGCGATCAGCCGCGTCCACCGGGCGTCGGCGACGAACCCGGATCTGCTCGTCGCCGGCCATCGACGCTGGTGGAACGCCTTCTACCGGCGCAGTTTCGTGTCCATTCCGGACAAGCGGATCCAGCGGTTCTACTGGATCCAGCTGTACAAGACCGCTTGCGCCACCCGCGCGAACGGCCCGGTCGTCGCGGAATGGGGACCGTGGTTCCCGGAGGTCGGCAACAGCTGGACGGCGGTGTGGTGGAACCTCAACGTCCAGGTCACGTACCCGATCGTCAACAGCAGCAACCATCCCGAACTCGACGCCGTCACCGCGACCTTCCGCCGCGACCACGCCAACCTCGAACTCTCGGTCCCTCCCGCCTATCGGGACGGTGACACATACGCCCTCTCGCACCCGGGGGACTGGCGGTTGCGGCCCGGCGGCACCCGTGCGGTCGGGATCCCCGGCCCCGCCACGAAGAACGACCAGACCGGCAACCTGATCTGGGGTCTGCACAACGTCTGGCTCGCGTACCGGCACAGCATGGACGTCGGCGTCTTGCGCGACGTCCTGTACCCGACGCTCGCCAAGGCGCTCAACTACTACCGCCACTTCCTCGTCACCGGCCCGGACGGTTCACTGCACTTGCCGATGACACGGTCGCCCGAGTACGCCGACGCGGCCGACTGCACGTACGACCTGTCGCTCGTCCGCTGGGCCGCGCGCACCCTCGTCGCATCCGCGGCCAAGCTGCGCATCGACGACCCGCGGGTGCCGGCGTGGCGCGAGATCGGTGAGAAGCTGGCGGCGTACCACCAGGATCCCGTTCAGGGTGTGCTGATCGGCGACGGTGTCCCGCTCGCCGAATCACATCGGCACTTCTCGCATCTGCTCTGGCTTTATCCGTTGCGCGAGAAGCTCTGGGATCGTCCCGGCGACCGGGACATCATGCGCCGTACTTTCGCGCATTGGTCGAGCGTTCAGGACAAATGGCACGGCTACAGTTTCGCGGCCGCGTCGTCGATGAGTTCCGTGATGGACGCGCCCGAGGAAGCGTTGCGCTACCTGAAGATCTTCGTTGACGGGACCGTCGTGGCCGACACGCAGCTGACGCCGAACACGATGTACCGCGAAGGCGCGAACCTCGCGATCGAAAGCCCGATCACCGCCGCGCAGTCCGTTGTGGACATGCTCCTGCAGGGTGCTCACGGTGTTCTCAAGGTCTTCCCGTCGGTTTCGTCGACCTGGCCGGACGCGTCCTTCGAAAGCCTGCGCGCGGAGGGCGCCTTCCTCGTGGACGCGTCCCGCCGGAACGGCGCGACCGAGTGGATCCGGGTCCGCAGTGAGGCGGGGGAGCCGCTCACCCTCCAGCACGGGATCTCCGGCGACATCGACGTTCGTGACGGGCGCGGGCGGAGACTTCCTTGGCGGGCCGAAGGTCCGGGCACGATCTCGATTCCGCTGGGCCGTGGTGGGACGGCCGTCGTTTCGCGACGCGGCGCGCGTCCGGCGTGGGAACCGCGTGACGTGCCCGGCGACCGCGGAACTCCGGCGTGGGGACTCGACCAGGAGGTCCGATGACGGACATCAGCCGCAGGACGATCCTCGGCGGAGTGTTGGCGGGCGTGGCGGCGGCCGGGTTCGCTCCGTCCGCCTCGGCGGCGGAGAACGACTTCGCGCTCGGTGGCCTGGATTGGGCCGGTTTCCTCGGTGCCGCCGACCTGGTCTGGCGGAGGATGCCGAAGACCTGGTACGAGGGCCCGTTCCTCAGCAACGGGTTCCTCGGCTCGGGCATCTACGCCGAACCGGGCAGGAACGCCGTCCGGTTCAACGTCCAGCACAGCGAGGTGCAGGACCACCGGCCCGAGTTCGGGTCCCTGTTCGGGCTCGCGCGGTTGCCGATCGGCCATTTCACCCTCGAACCGGTCGGCGCCATCACCGGGATCGACTGGCGGATGGACCTCTGGAACGCCGAACTCAAGGGCACGATCACCACGGCCGCGGGCAGTCTCTCGGTGCGTGCGATCGTCCACACGGGACAGTCCCTGCTGGCCGTCGAGATCGAGCCGACCGAGGGCGAGCGCGGCTTCGCGTGGGTCTTCCACCCGGCCGAGGCGGTGAGCCCGAGAACGGATCCGAAATTCGGCAAGCCGCCACCCGCCGGATATGTCGCCAATCCGCCCGCGACACGGGAAACCAGCGGCGACAGCAGACTTTCCGTGCAGAGCCTGCTGGCAGGCGGCGAGCACGTCACGGCGTGGCGCGAGGTCGTCCGGGGGTCGAAACGCACGCTGTACACGTCCGTGGCCTGGTCGCATCCGAGAAGGACGGCAGCGCGAGAAGCGCTGACGACGGTCCGGCGTGCCGAACCGTTCGACGTGCTCGCGGTCGACCACCGTCGTTGGTGGCACGACTACTATCGGCGGAGCTTTCTGTCCATTCCGGACGCCCGGCTCCAGAGTTTCTACTGGATCCAGCTGTACAAGGTCGCCTCGGCCGCGCGCGAGGAAGCGCCGGTGATGGCGACCTGCGGACCGTGGCTGGAGCCGACCCCGTGGCCCGCGACGTGGTGGAACCTCAACGTCCAGCTGGAGTATTGGCTCATCCACGGCTCGAACCACCTGGAACTGGACGCGGTCAGTCACGCGCTCGGGAAGTACCGGGCGAACCTGACAGGCCAGGTCGCCGAGCCGTACCAGCACGATTCCGCGGGCATCCCGCGCACAACCGACATGACCCTGCTCAACGGCGCGGCGGGGACGAACTCCGGGTTCCCGGTCGGAGTCCCCGGCCAGGAGACGCCGACGCCGGAGGTCGGCAACCTCACCTGGGCGCTGCACAACGTCTGGCTGTCCTACCGGCACACGATGGACCGGCGGCTTCTGCGGGACACGCTGTTCCCGTTGCTGCGCAAGGCGATCAACTACTACCTCCACTTCCTCGAACCCGGCGCGGACGGGAAACTGCATCTGCCTGCGACGTTCTCCCCGGAGTACGGCGTCAACGCGCCCGACTGCAACTACGACCTCGCGCTGATCCGCTGGGGATGCAGGACGCTGCTGGAATCGGCGGCGGAACTGCGAATCGGCGATCCGCTCGCGCGGCGCTGGCGGGAGGTCCTGGCCACGCTGGTCCCGTATCCGGCCGACGCCGACGGCTACATGATCGGCGCCGGTGTGCCGTTCGCGAAGTCGCATCGGCACTACTCGCATCTGCTGCAGATCTACCCGCTGTACGAGATCACCTGGGAGCGGCCGGAGCACCGGCGGATCATCGAGACCTCGCTCGCCCACTGGGTGGGCTTCGAGGGCGCGTTGCAGGGCTACACGTTCACCGGCGCCGCGTCGATGTCGGCGCAGATGCTGCGCGGCGACAAGGCGGAGTTCTACCTCGGGGAGTTGCAGCGGCGCTACATCCAGCCGAACACGATGTACAAGGAGTCCGGTCCGGTCATCGAGACGCCGCTCTCGGCGGCGCAGTCGCTGCACGACATGCTGGTCCAGAGCTGGGGCGGGGTCATCCGGCTGTTCCCGGCCGTGCCCGCCGAGTGGGCGGACGTCGCGCTGCGCGACTTCCGTACGCAGGGCGCTTTCCTGCTCAGCGCGTCACGGCAGGGTGGCAAGACGCGCTGGGTCAAGGTGACCAGTGAGGCCGGGGCGCCTTGTGTGCTGCGGACGGACTTGGAGGGCGAACTGACCGTCCGCGACCGCTGGGGGAGGCCGAAACGCTGGCGGCGACTGCCGAACGGCGATGTCCGAATCGACCTGCGGCGCGGCGAGGAGGCCGTCGTGCACCGCGCCGGAGACCGGCCCGACCTCGAGATCCGGCCCGTTCCGGCGAACGGCGCCGCCACACCGTGGGGGATGCCGTGACTTCGCGCGGGGTGATAGGCGAGAGTGGTCCCTGTACTTCCTCTGGATGACAGGAGCGCAGATGTCCCAGCCGCCGCAGCCGGGCGAACCCGAAGGTCAGGTGCCCGGTTCGGGGGCTCCGCAGGGGCAGCCGTACCAGCAGCCCTATCCGCAGCAGCAGGGCTGGTACGGCGCGCCGCGACAACCGCCGCCCCCGAACAAGACGGCGCTCTGGATCGGGCTGGGCGTGCTGGGACTGGTCGTGGTGGTCGCCGTCGTGGCGATCACCGGCTTCGTGGCGCCGGGGTTCTTCCTGTCGGACTCGAAGAGCAAGGGCGCGGTCGCGTCGGCGTCCTCCTCGTCGCCGGCTCCGACGTCGAGCGAGCAGGAAACCGCCCCGTCGAGCCCGGTGCGGATCCCCGCTGACCGGGTTCCGGCACCGAAACGCCCCACGCCGCCCGCGGATCCGACCGAGTGCGCGTACCCGGCGAGCAGCAGCGGTGAGGTGCCGAAGAAGGCGACTCCGCCCGCCGCCGGACCGACCCCGGCGTCCGGCACGACGGCGGTCACGATCAAGACGACCGTGGGCGACATCGGACTGACCCTGGACCGCGCGCTCGCGCCGTGCACCGTGGCGAACTTCCTGTCGCTGGCGCCGCAGGGGTATTACGACAGCACCCCGTGCCACCGGCTCGCGACGTCGGGGTTGCAGATGCTCCAGTGCGGCGACCCGGCGGGCACCGGCATGGGCGGTCCGGGATACACGATCCCGGACGAGGTCTTCCCGGAGATCAAGTACGGCCGCGGGATCCTCGCCATGGCGAAGACCCAGGCGCCGAACTCGGGCGGCAGCCAGTTCTTCATGGTCTTCGGCGAAGCGGAACTGCCGCCGGACTACACCGTTTTCGGGACCATTTCCGACGCGGGCCTGCAGGTTCTGGACAAGGTCGCGCGGGGTGGGGTGGACGAGGCGGGTGGCGCCGGTGACGGGTCGGGGCCGCCGCGGATCCCGGTGACGTTCCAGTCGGTGACGATCGGCTGAGGCGGATGGGTGCCTAGCGAGCCGGTTCGCCGAGGTGCTTGAGGACCGTGGTGAGTATGTCTTCTTCGTGCATCGCGGCAAGCGCCTGAACCATGCTGCCGACACCCGCATCACCGACGATGAGTCCATCGTGGCACCAGAAGTACTTGCCACCCGAGTGCTCGCCGGTTTCCGCCCAGCGTGCCATGAGCCGTTCCACCTCGGCGACGGTGAAGATCGTCGCACTCCAGCGGGAGCTGTCGGGCAGGCGCACTTCGGCGTCCACGTTGCCCACTCGGCCGGGATCTTCGTCCGGGCTGATGAGAAAATCGATGTCGAACGCTTGCGTCCGGACACGGTAGTAGGGCCCGTCCCAGCCTTGGGAGATCACAGTGACAGTCGAACGCTGCACGGTCGCCAGGTTACCGGCCCGTGGGCACGGCGGTCACGAACGACCCGGTCCTACCGGCCTCCCACTATGCTGCCGTGGGTAGCACGACCACTCGAACCAGTCGCCGAAGAGGTAGGTGTGGCAGTGATACCACGCGAGACGCCGGTTCCCTCTGTCTTGAGAGACGCGGTTCGGCGATGGCGGGAACACGGTGAACCGCAGCAGCGGGCCTCCAGGTGGTCCCGCGGCTCCTGGCTCAAACAATTCCCGGGCCATCACTCGTTCCTCAGCGCCCTGCCGGACAAGATCGATCGGGCTGAAACCACCCGGCACGCTGGGAACGCCACGACTCCGGAGGGCGCGGAACAGGCATTCCTGGTCGCGATGATCTGGGGTTACGGGCCGGTCGGTTACGGGCCTTGGCGTACCGCGCGTGTGCTGACCGAGAATCCGCACGCGGCCGATCGGCTGGCAGAGGTGGCGATTGTCGCGCGGGACAGCGGCGGCCTTGCCGCGTTCCGTGATCTCGCGCGCGAGCGGCTGCGGTACCTGGGGGTGGCATTCGGTACGAAGTACCTTCGGTTCGTCACGGCCGCGCTGTCTCACGACGCAGCCCCGATCCTGGACGCCGTTGTCCGCCGGTGGCTCGCGACTCACGTCGGCTGGAGTCCGAATATCGACGATTGGCGGCCGACTGTCTACGAAGAGTACGTCGCGTTGCTGACTTCGTGGTCCACGGAGCTCGGCCTGAAAGCCGACAAAGTGGAGCAGCTGATCTTCGGCGCGGCCATCACCCGGGAAGGGTCAGCGCTCTGGAGCGAGCAATGGGCGAATTCCGACGGCTCGCAGCCGCCGGCGCGGATGGCGGAAGCCGCGCTCCTCGAACTCGAGCGCCTGTTCGACACCGCTGATCCCCAACGTGCTTCGGAAGCCAGGCATCACCTCGACGAACTGGCGCGGCTCATCCGACTTGGCTGGGCTGATTGATGCCGAACAAGGCCGAAGCGTTGCCCGAAGAGAACTTCTGACGGTCCACATCGGACGGAAGTTCATCGAGGAACGAGTCGATCTCCTCCCGCGTCGGCTGCTGGAAAGGATAGTCGGTCGAGAAGAGCAGCCGGTCGGTCGAAGTCACCGACAGGGCGTGCCGCAGCAGCGCCGGGTTGAACATGCCGGACGTGGTGATGAAGAAGTTCGACCGCAGGTAGTCCGACACCGGGCGCGCCAAGCCGCGGACGCGGGCCAGGCTGTCCGCCCGGTCCAGCCAGAAGAGCAGCATCTCGCCCCAATGGCCCAGCACGACCTGCAGGTCCGGATGCCGGTCGAAGGTGCCCCGCAGGATCAGCCGCAGCGCGGCGGTCGCGGCGTCGAGGTGCCAGCCCCAGCCGAAGGTGGCGAGGGCGAGATCGGTCATGGTGTCGAAGCCGCGGTACGACGCGTCGCGGACGGCCGCCGAGGGCAACTGGGGATGCAGGAAGACCGGCTGGCGAAGTGCCGCCGCCGTGGCGAAGAGGTCGTCGTAGGCGGGGTCGTCGAGGAAGCGGTCGCCCGACCGGCCGTAGACCATGGTGCCCACGTGCCCGAGGTCGGCGGCCCGCTTGAGTTCGCCGGCGACTTCCCGCGGCGACGACATCGGCAACGTGGACAGGGAGCGGAAGCGTGTCGGGTGCGTGGCGACGGCCGCGGCGGCGACGTCGTTCGCGGTTCGGCTCAACCGCAGCGCTTCTTCGGCCGGGAGTGACTGGGTTCCCGGTGGTGTCAGGGCCAGGACCGAGACGTCGATGCCTTGCGCGTCCATGGTCGCGATCCGGCCCGCGCCCAAGTCCCGCAGTCGCTCTTGGTGGTCCCCGAGATCGTTGAAGGCGAGGCTTTCGTCTCGGGCCTCGGCCGGAAGGGCGCCGAGGGCATCGGTCAGCTCCGGCAGGATCCAGTGCTCTTCGATCGCGATGAGTGTCATTTCTTCACCTTTTCCATCGTGTTCAAGCAGGGGATCGCCGCGATGACGGCGAGGACGGCGAGGACGGCGATGGTGATCGCCATCGGCACCGCGGAATGCCCGTCGCCCACGCTGACGAGCGGCGAGACGACGGCCGCGAGTCCGAACTGCGTCGCGCCGAGGACGGCCGATCCGGTTCCGGCCGCTCCGGGGACAGCGTCCAGGGCGATCGCCGTGGCGGGCCCCAGGATGAACCCCAGTGCCGAGACCGCGAAGAAGATCGGTACCGGCAGCAAAGCGACGCCGACCGGCAGCAGCGCCATGGCGAGCAACACGGCGGAGGCGACGACGAGCCAGACGACACCGCCGGTGAGGACGCGGCGCGGTTCGGCACGATGCAGCAGCCGTGACGCCGCCGCGCTGCTCAGCACCAGGCCGAGCGCGTTGAGCGCGAACATCAGGCCGTAGCCGACGGCGCTCATCCCGATGACCGACTGGTACAGGAAAGGCGACGCGGAGATGTAGGCCATCAGCACGCCGAACGAGAAGACGAGCGTCGCCGTGGGGGACAAGTACGCGCGGCTGCGAAGTGCCCGGAACCCGCCCTTGCCGGAGGCGCCTCTCCTTTCCCGGGGCAGGCTTTCCCGCACCATCGCCGCCGATCCGGCGAGCATCGCGACGGCCAGTCCGACCAGGACACCGAGGATTCCGCGCCAGTGGATCGCGTCGACCAGCAGGCTGCCCAGCAGCGGTGCGACCACCGGGGCCACCCCGCCGACGATCATCATCAGGCTGAACGCGCGGGCGGCGGCCCGGCCGGTGGCCAGGTCGGCGATGACCGCACGGCCGATGACCATGCCGGCCGCGGCGCTCAGTCCTTGCAAGAGGCGGGCGGCCAGCAGAACGGCGATGGTGGGCGCGAACGCGGCGAGGAGGCTCGCGGCGACGAACACCGCCGAACCGGCGAGCAGCGGCCCTCGCCTGCCCCATCGGTCGGACAAGGGGCCGAAGATCAGCTGCCCGGCCGCGAGCCCGAGCAGGAACGTCGTGAGGGTCAGCTGGATCGCCGTGTCACTGGTTTCCAGGTCGACGGCCATCCGCGGGAACGCCGCGAGGTAGAGGTCGATGCCGAACGGGGCGACGCTGGCCAGCAGGGCGAGCACGAGCAGCAAGGGGACCGGGATGGTGCCGCGGGACCGCGTGTCCACCGATGTGTCCACCGATTCTCCTATCGGATGATAGCTATCAACTGACAGCAAATGTACCATTGCCTGGTGGACGATGAGCAAACGTCACGGCTGTTCGAACTCGCCGACCTGATCCTGGCGGTGGGCCGTCAGATCCACGCGTCCAAGGAATTCGCGAACAGAGAGTTCGCGTCCGACTCCTGGACGCCCTTGGAAAGCGCCGTGATGCGGTTCATCGACCGGAACCCCGGCACCTCGGCCCGTGCCGCGGCCGAGGCCACCCAGCTGATCTCCAGCAACTTCAGCAGGGCGGTGCGCGGACTGGAGAAGAAAGGTCTCGTGCATCGCGAACCCGACCAGGACGACGCCCGGCGGATCCGGCTCTATCCCACCGCCCGCGCGCACGAGAACCTGCGGCAGCTCCGCGAGATCTGGAGCGGGCTGCTGGACGGCATCGTGTCCGACCCGGACGAGATCGAGGCCGTGACCTCGATCCTCCGGCGGATCGAAACGCGGCTCACCGCGAAATCCCTGGCCACTTCGGACACCGCCGGGAAGTCCGGGTAGCGAGCGGTCAGGGCAGGGACACGTCGACCCGCAGACCGCCGTCCTCGCCGGGGGCGGCGGACACCCGGCCGTGGTGCGCGAGGGCGATCGAGCGCACGATGGACAGTCCGAGCCCGGCTCCGTCGCGGTGGTTCGTGCGATCGGCGGTGAGGCGGCGGAACGGCTGGAACAGCGAGTCGACCACTTCGGCGGGCACGCGCTCGCCGGAGTTGCGCACGCTCAGCGCGGGTTCGCCGCCGACGCTCAGCTCGATCCAGCCGTGCGAGTGGTTGTACTTGATCGCGTTGTGGACCAGGTTGACGATCAGCCGTTCCAGCAGGAGCGGGTCGCCGGGCACGGTGCGCTCGGCGATGTCGCGGCGCACGGTGAGCTCGCGTTCGGCGAGTCGCTCGTCGAACTTCGCGAGTACCGAATCCACCAGCTCGTCCAGGCGCACCGGAACCGTGCCGGGCAGCCCCCGGTCCGCTTCGGCCAGCACGAGCAGCCCCTCGATCAGCCGTTCGTTGCGATCGTTGACCACCAGCAACTGGGCGGCCAGCCGCTGGACGTCCTCTCCGCCGCCGGTGACCATCGCGACCTCGGCGAGCGTCCGCTGGACCGCGAGCGGTGTGCGCAGCTCGTGCGACGCGTTCGCCGCGAATCGGCGCTGCCCCTCGAAGCCGACCGCGACTCGGTCGAGCATGCCGTTCACCGCGCCTGCCAGCTCCCGCATCTCACCGTCGGTCTGTTCCAGCCGCATGCGCTGACCGAGGTTCTGCGGTCCCAGCTGCTCGATCGTGGCGGTGAGATCGGGCAACGGCCGCACCACCCACGAGGCCACCGGGCGCCCGATCAGGATCACGAGCGCGACCATCGCGATGAGCGGCAGAGTCCACAAGAGCCCGCCCGCCGTGTCGGCGCAGCCGGTGCCCCGAGGGCAGAAATCTCGGTCCACGAAGGTCCCGAGCACCATCCCCGCCGACTTGGCGAGCGGGTAGAGCAGCACCAGGAGAGCGATGAACGCGCTGAGGAGGACCAGCTCGACCCGGCCTCGCACCGACGCCGGCGCCCGCCTCAGATACCCAGCCGGTAGCCCGCGCCGGACACGGTGTGGATCACCTGCGGTGCCCCGAGCTTCTTCCGCAACGTCATCACCGTGACCCGGACCGTGTTCGTGAACGGGTCGGCGTGCTCGTCCCATGCCTTCTCCAGCAGCTCTTCCGCGCTCACGGCCCGTCCCTCGGCCCGCAGCAACACTTCCAGGACGGCGAACTCCTTGGGGGACAACGACAACGGCCGCCCGTCCCGGGCCGCGAACCGTTTCGCCGGATCCAGTTCGACCCCGGCCCGGTCGAGCACCGGCGGCAGCGCCGGACGGGCTCTCCTGGCCAGCGCGTGCACCCGGGCGACGAGTTCGGCGAAGGCGAACGGTTTGGTGAGGTAGTCGTCCGCGCCGAGGCCGAGCCCGTCGACGCGGTCCCGGATGCCCGCCGCGGCCGTGAGCATCAGGACGCGGGTTTCGCCGTCACCTTCGGCGATCTTCCGGCAGACCTCGTCGCCGTGCACCACCGGCAGGTCCCGGTCGAGCAGGACGACGTCGTACCTGTTGACCACGACGCGTTCGAGCGCGGCGTCGCCGTCGTAACAGACGTCCACCGCCATCCCGAGGTGCCGCAGGCCTTCGGTGATGGAGTCCGCCAGCATCCGCTCGTCCTCGGCCACGAGTACCCGCATCAACCATTCCCCACGCGCCTCAGTAGAACGCCGGACGGATAAAGAACCGATAAAAACCGATCTTAACGGCTCCGGATCACCCTCCGCCTAGACCTGTCGCATGATCTTCGTCCGAAAGTGCGTGGCCGTGGGACTGGCCGGTTCCGGCCTGGTCTCGCTCGGCGCGTTCGGGGCGGGTGCGACACCGCGACACGATCCCTTCCTGTCCGGGCAGTGCCGGACGCTCGCCACCGTCGTGCTGTACTGCGGCCTCGCACTGACCCTGGTGTGTTGGGTCCGATTAGGACAGTCGACGAGCGCTCGCGAGATGACGCGGGCAGCCTGGCTGTGGTGCGTTCCGCTGCTGTGCGCGCCGCCGTTGTTCAGCACCGATCTGTACACCTACCTCGCGCAGGGCGCGGTCGCGCACGCCGGCCTCGACCCGTACACGCACGTCCCGGCCGAGGTTCCCGGTCCGATCACCGACAATGCCGCGGGCGGCTGGTCGTCCGTCTCGTCGCCGTACGGGCCGTTGCACATCCTGATCGTGAAGAGCGTGCTCGCCCTGACCGGGGAGAACGTGATCCTCGGTGCTTTCCTGACCCGGCTGGTGATGGTGGCCGGTCTGGCCTTGCTCAGTCTCGCTTTGCCTGTCCTCTGCCGGAGTCTCGGTGCCCGGCCGGAACGCGCGCTGTGGCTGACGGTGGCGAATCCGCTGATGGTGTTCTGCGTGGTTTCCGGCGGGCACAACGACTTGCTGATGGCCGGATTGCTCGCGTCGGGCACTGCGCTCGTGCTCACCCGGGCGCCTGGGGCCGGGTTCGCCTTGGTCGCGCTGGCCGCCGCGGTGAAGATCCCCGCGGCCGTGGTGTTGCCGTTCCTGGTGTGGGTGTGGGCCGCCCGGCGACCGGGTACGCGTGGCTTCTGGTTCTCGTTCGCGGCGGCTGTGTCCATTGTGGTCTCGACGTTCGGGCTGTGCTCCGTCGTCGCCGGGGTGGATCTCGGCTGGATTCGAGGCTTGAGCGGGAATTCGTGGCTGGAACCCTGGCTGTCGATCCCGACGGCGCTCGGGAAGATCGTGCGAGCGGTGCTGCCCGGCTTCGTGGACGCCGTCGCGGTGTGCCGGATCTCGGGCTGGGTCGTGCTCGCCGGTTCGGTGACGTGGCTGTGGTGGCGTTCCCGGGCGGGTGGCGCGGCCGCGATCCGCGGCGCGGCGCTTTCGCTGCTGGCGGCGGTGGTGCTGACGCCGGTGGTCTTTCCCTGGTACTTCACCTGGCCTTTGGTGCTCGGGGCGGCGGCCGTGTGGCCGCGCTGGTGCGTCGTGGCCGCGGCCGCCGCCTCGACGTGGCTCGTGGTGAGCACTCATCCCGACGGGGCGACCCTGCTGCCGCCGTGGGGGTTCGGGGCGCTGCTGGTGGTCTCGGCGGGCATGGGTGTCTTGACCGCCTGCCAAGTCCGTGAAGGACTCCTTGAGGGACCCAGAGTCCCTCAAGGAGTCCTTCACGGAACGGCGCTCTCCCGGGTGGCGGAGACCGTCAGAGCGGGTTGTGCGCTCCCAGCGGAGCGGTGCAGAACGGCCCGCCGACGTACTCCGCCGCCACCCCGGTCGGAGCGGGCATGTCCGCCAGCTGATCGGCGTAGGTCTCCGCGTTGTCGAGCGACTTGTAGCCCAGCTCCTCCGCCTCGGCGAGCGAGTAGATCCGGCGCGTGTTGTCGGAGACGCCCCAGATCAGCCGGTAACCGGGGGAGGGATAGCTGAGGCACGCCTCGAACAGGCGGGCGCCGTCGTCGGGGGAGAGCCAGGTCGTCAGGCCGCGCGGGCCGAGGACGAGCGGGCTTTCGAAGCACGACCCGATCCGGATGACGATCACGTCCATGCCGAACCGCGAGTGGTACAGGCTGCCGAGCGCTTCGATGGCCGCCTTGCTGACGCCGTAGTAGGTGTCGGGCCGGGGCGTGGAGTCGGCGGCGAGGCCGTTCTCGCCGGCCTCGTCGTTGCGGCGGAAGCCGACGGAATGGTTGCTGGAGGCCAGGATCACGCGCGGGACACCGGCCGCCCGCGCGGCTTCGAGGACGGTGTGGGTGCCGTTGATGTTGACGTCGAGCGTGGCCTCCCACGAGCTCTCGCGGCTGTGCCCGCCGAGGTGGATCACCGCGTCGACGCCCGCGCACGCCTTCGTCATCGCTTCCGGGTCGGTCACCGACGCGGTGATCAGCTCGACGTCCTCGCCCCCGGCGGCTTCGGGCTGCGCGGCCAGGTCGAGCAGCCGCAGCACGCGGCCGGAACGGCGCAGCCGCGACCGCATCAGGGTGCCGACGATGCCCGCCGAGCCGGTGATCAGGACGCGCTGGTCTGCCATGTGAACCCCTTGTCAGTGAACAGAAGTACGGATGATCAGCGGATGCCGGCGCGGCGCAGTTGCTGGCCGAGTTCCGCGGTGATTTCGGCGAGGAGCTCGCCGACGCGCTGGGCGTCGGCGTCGGTGACTTCGGTGATCGGCATGGAGCAACTGATCGCGTCCGTGCCGGGGATGCGGTACGGGATCACGGCCGCGACGCACCGGACGCCGAGGCTGCCTTCCTCGACTTCCGCCGCATAGCCGCGTTCGCGGGTCTTCGCGCATTCGGCGTGCAGTGCTTCGGCCGTGGTGATGGTGTTCGGCGTCAGCGCCGACAGCTCCCCGGTCAGGAGCCCGTCGATCTCGTCGTGCGTCAGCTCGGCGAGCAAGGCCTTCCCCAGCGCGGTCGCGTGAGTGGGCAGCGTGCGGCCGACCCGGGACACGAGATGCGTCGAATGCCGGGACTCGCGTGTCTCCAGGTAGACGACGTCGGTGCCTTCCCGGCGCGCGAAGTGCGCGGTGAAACCGGTCTTCTCCCGGATCCGCTCCAAGGCCTCGGTCGCGTACGGGACGACCGGGTCGCGGTCCAGGTACGCCGTGCCGCAGATCAGCGCGCGGACGCCGAGCCGGTAGCGGGCGGTGTTGGTGTCGACCTCCAGCCAGCCGGCTTCGAGCAGGGTGCGAAGCAGGCCGTGCAGGCTGGACCTGGGGAAACCGGTCCGCGTGTGGAGATCGGAAAGGGACAGCCACACGTCGTTCGCGGCGAAGGTCTCGATGAGATCTATCGCCCGCCGGGCCGATTTGACCCCGGCGGGCTCGGGCGCGGCGGACGCACCGTTCTCCACCGTGACAGCGGGGGCTCCCTGCTGTGGCATCCGCACTCCTCCAACCGGCCGTTGACTTGTGACCCTGGCCATATTAGCGTCCCGAACAGCGTTCTTATGGATGAACATAATCACTATAACAGACTCCGTTCATGGATGTGAACAGGTCGGGCTGGGCCTTCGTGAACGCGGAAAGGAGTCAGCGGTGCATTTGCTGGACTGGATCATGGTGTCCGCGTATTTCGTGCTGATGGTGGTGATCGGGCTGTGGTCGCACAGCCGGGTCAACACGGTCAGCGACTTCTTCACCGCCGGCGGGAAGATGCCCTGGTGGCTGACCGGGATCTCCCACCACATGTCCGGCTACAGCGCGGTCCTCTTCGTCGCGTACGCGGGTGTCGCCTACACGGACGGCATCACCGTCTACTTCTGGGGAATGGCCAGTATCGGTATCGGCGTCGGCATCGGCAGCTGGCTGTTCGCCTCGCGGTGGAACCGCCTGCGCTCGAAGCTCGGCGTCGCGTCGCCGCTGGAGTACCTGGCGAAGCGGTTCAACGTGCCCACCCAGCAGGCGCTGGCCTGGAGCGGCAGCCTCCTGAAGATCTTCGACATCGCGGCCAAGTGGTTCGCGGTCGCGACGATCCTCAACGTCTTCGCGGGCGTGCCCTACACCTGGGGCATCATCATCACCGGCACGATCACGCTGATCTACTGCACCGTCGGCGGTCTCTGGGCCGACGCGCTCACCGACTTCGGCCAGTTCGTCATCCAGGCCATCGCGGCGGTCGTGATGCTGTGGGTCGTGCTGGACAAGCTCGGCGGCGTCTCCGGCCTGTGGACCGTGTGGGGGGACCTCCCGCCCGCGCACCTCAACCCGACCACGTCGAAGTTCACCACCGTGGTGTTGCTCGTCTACGTGCTGGTGAAGACGCTGGAGTACAACGGCGGTATGTGGAACCTGGCGCAGCGCTACATGGCCGCGCCGAACACCTACGAAGCCCGTCGCGGCGCGCGGCTCTCCTCGATCCTGTACCTGGTGTGGCCGCTGGTCATGATGTTCCCGATGTTCGCCGCCCCGCTGCTGATCCCGGACATCTCCAACCCCAACAACGCCTACGCGATCATGACCACGACGTTCCTCCCGCCGGGTCTGGTCGGGCTGGTGCTGGCCGGGATCTTCTCGCACACCATGGCGATGGTCTCCTCCGACGCCAACGCGATCTCCGCGGTCATCACCCGCGACATGATGCCGGTGCTGTGGAAGAAGGCCCGGAGCTTCACCGAATCGCAGGGGCTGCTCGCCGCGCGGATCTCGACGGTGATCTTCGTCGTGCTGACCATGGCGGTGGCCACGCAGGCCGAGAAACTCGGCGGTGTGCTCGGTATCGTGGTGCTCTGGGTCGCGGCGCTGATGGGCCCGATCTCGGTACCGCTGCTGCTCGGCATGCTCCCGGCGTTCCGCCGCTCCGGCTCCCGCGCGGCGCTGATCTCGTGGGCGGGCGGTCTCATCGCCTACGCGATCGCCTACTACGGCTACAACGCCACCCTCGCGGTCACCGTGTCCACCCCGATCCTGGTCTCGCTGGCGCTGTTCATCGGGCTCGGCTACCTCATGCCCGAGCGCAAGGCCTCCACCGACGAGATCATCGACACCATCGACCGCGACGACGACGTCACACCCCGCAAGTCGCAGGACGGCACCACCGTGCCCGCCTGACCGGGCCCGTACCCGGGACCATCCACAAAGAACGAAAGAGAAATCCATGGCACAGCCCAAGATCGAACTCGACGGCCTACTGGCGTTCCCCCTGACCCCCTTCACCGAGGGGCTGGAACTCAACCTCGACGCGTTCGCGGAAACCGTCGAGAGCCACGTGGCCGCCGGAGCCGGCGCGCTGTTCGTCGCCTGCGGTACGGGCGAATTCAGCTCGCTGTCCCCGGACGAGCACGCAGCGATCCTGCGTAAGGCTCGCGAGGTCGTCGCCGGGCGGGTGCCCGTGTGGGTCGGCGCCGGCGGCGGTGCCGCGACGGCCCGTGCCGGGATCGCGGCGGCGGAGGCGGGCGGCGCGGACGGCGTCCTTCTCCTGCCGCCGTACCTGGTGACCGGCCCGCCGTCCGGGCTGGTCGACCACGTCCGGTACGCCGTCGGGGATTCGTCGATCCCGGTGATCGTGTACCACCGTTCCACCGGCGTGTTCACCCCGAACGCGGCCGTGGACCTGCTCGGCATCCCGTCGGTGGTCGGTCTCAAGGACGGCTTCGGCGACGTCGAGCTCATGAGCCGGATCATCACCTCGATCCGCTCGGTCGACACCGACCGTGCCCGGGATTTCCTGTTCTTCAACGGTCTTCCCACGGCCGAGGTCTCGGCTCGCGCTTACGCCGCGATCGGCGTGGCGCGCTACTCCTCGGCCGTGCACTGCTTCGCCCCGGAGATCGCGGCCCGCTTCCACCGCGCGCTCGCGGAGAAGGACGACGCCGTCATGGAGGCGCTGCTCGCCGGGTTCTACCTGCCGCTCGTGGCGCTGCGGGACGAGGGACAGGGCTTCGCCGTGTCGCTGGTCAAGGCCGCGGCGCGATCGCGCGGGGACAAGGTCGGCTCGGTCCGGCCGCCGCTGGTCGAGCCGACCGCCGAGCAGGTCGCCCGCCTGGAGAAGATCGTCGACGACGGATTCTCCGTCCTCAAGTCCGTCGAGGCCGGTGCCTGAAGATGAAGGTTCTCGACGTCGTCCTGACCCCGGTCGCCTTCGCCGACCCGCCGCTGCTCAACGCGATGGGGGTGCACGAGCCCTTCGCGCTGCGCGGTGTCGTCCAGCTGATCTGCGAGGACGGCGTGGTCGGCCTCGGCGAGTCCTACGGTGACCTCGCGTTCCTGGAGCAGGTCCGGAAGGTGCTGCCGGAACTCAAGGGCCACGACGTGTTCGACCTGCCCGGCCTCCGCCGGAAGGTCGCCACCACCCTGGGCGAGGTCGTCTTCGCCGACGCGCACGGGCTCACCGGCGGGTTCTCCGTCAGCAAGACCGTCGCCAGCGTGTACTCGCTGTTCGAGGTGGCCGCGCTCGACGCGCAGGGCCACTACCTCGGCAGGCCGGTGGTCGACCTGCTCGGCGGCAAGGCGCGCGACGCCGTCGACTTCTCCGCGTACCTGTTCTACAAGTTCGGCGCCCACCTGGGCGCCCAGGAGGACTCGTGGGGCGAGGTGACCACGCCGGAGGCGCTCGTCGGCGAGGCCCGGCGGATGGTCGACGAGTACGGCTTCCGCTCCATCAAGCTCAAGGGCGGCGCCTTCGACCCCGACCAGGAGATGGCCGGGATCCGCGCGCTCGCCGAGGCGTTCCCCGACCACCCGCTCCGCATCGACCCGAACGCGGCTTGGACGGTCGAAACCGGTATCCGGGTCGCCGAGGAGCTCGACGGCGTCCTGGAGTACCTCGAAGACCCGACGCCGGGCATCGAGGGTATGGCACGGGTCGCCGAGAAGGCGAACATGCCACTGGCCACGAACATGTGCGTCGTGCGCTTCGCCGACATCGAGCCGGCCTTCCGGCAGCGAGCGGTCGGCGTGATCCTTTCGGACCACCACTACTGGGGCGGCCTGCGGGACACCCAGGCCCTCTCCATCACGGCGGAATGCTTCGACGTGGGCCTTTCCATGCATTCGAACAGTCATCTCGGGATCAGCCTGGCCGCTATGGTGCACGTGGCCGCGGCGACGCCGCACCTGACCTACGCCTGCGACACCCACTGGCCGTGGAAGACGGCCGACGTCATCGCCCCGGGTGCGCTGGAGTTCGTCGACGGTGCGGTCGCGGTGCCCGACAAGCCGGGGCTGGGGGTCGAACTCGATCCCGACGCGCTGGCGCGGGCCCATGAAGACTATGTCCGAAGTGGACAGACCAAACGGGATGACGTGACCTATATGCGGAAGTTCGTCGGAACCTTCGAACCGAACACAGCACGGTGGTGACGGGGTGAAGGTCACCGGATACGCCTACCCCTGGGACGTCGTCGACGATCCCGGGTTCGTCGAGCGCGTGCGGGAACTCGGCGTCGACGAGGTCGCCGTCGCCGTGTCGTACCACAGCGCCCGCGCGGCGACGCCCTGGTCGCCCGAGCGCACCTCGGTCGTCGCGCGCCACGCGGCGCTGTACCGGCCGGTGCGCGACGAGGCCTGGGGTGAGCTGAAGCCCGCCGAGCCGGACTGGGTCGAGAGTCGCGACAGCGCGGGCGACGCCGTCCGGACGCTGAACGAGGCGGGGATCCCGGCCGCGGCGTGGATCGTGCTGACCCACAATTCGCGGCTGGGCGCGGAGTTCCCCGACTACACCGTGCGGAACTGCTTCGGCGAGCGGTATCCGTGGGCGCTGTGCCCCGGTCAGCCCGCGGTGCGCGAATACGCGGCGAACGTGACGGCGGAAAGCCTCGCCGGACTCGACTTCGCCACGGTCATCCTCGAGGCGTGCGGCCCGCTCGGCGCCGTGCACCAGCATCAGCACGAGAAGACCGACGGCGTCTGGTCGCCCGCGGTGGCGCGGCTGCTGTCGATCTGCTGCTGCGACGCCTGTCTCGACGCCTGGGCCGCGGCCGGTCAGGACCCGGCGAAGGCGCTGGGCAAGCTTCGGGCCGAGGTCCGGCGGCTCATCGACAGCGGCGACCTCCGCGCGACCGAGGACAAGATCCTGCCGACGCTGCGGCAGGTCCTGCTCGACACACGCCGGAACGCGACCGACGCGCTGCGGCGTGCCGTGCTCGCGAAGATCCCGTCCGGCCCCCGGATCGTGCTGCACGGCGCGATGGACCCGTGGGTCACCGGCGCGCTGCCGGGGCTGACGCCGTCGGCCCCGGACGACGTCGACGCCGTGGTGCTGCAGAACTGGGCACCCGGCCACCCCAGCGTGGGGGCCGTCGCGACGGCGCGGGCGAAGCTGCCGGAGAAGGTCGCCGTCGGCAGTTACATCACCGCGGTGGCGGCGAGCCCGGTGCCCGACATCGAGGCCTACACCACCGAACTCGGCAAGGCAGGCGCCACCGAGCTGCACCTGTACCACCTCGGCCTCGCCGGCCCGGGGCGCTGGGCGGATCTCATCGCCGCCGTCAGCGCCGCGCAAGAACTCGTTTAGGAGAAAGCAGAACCATGAGCCAGGCAACGGATCCCGCCACGCTCGAACAGATCCTCGCGGCCGCCGCCGATGCGGCAGGCACGACGGCGGCCGCGACCCCAGCCCAGCGCGCCGGATGGCTGAACGCGGCGGCGGACGCCCTCGACGCGGCCGCCGACGAGCTGATCGTGCTGGCCAACCAGGAGACGCACCTCCCGGCCGCCCCGCGATTGCAGGGCGAGCTGAAGCGCACGACGTTCCAGCTGCGTCTCTTCGGCGAGGTGCTGGCCGACGGCTCGTTCCTCGGCGCCACCGTCGACCACGCGGACGCCGCGTGGCCGATGGGCCCGCGGCCGGACATCCGGCGGCTGCTCACCCCGATCGGACCGGTGCTGGTGTTCGCCGCCAGCAACTTCCCGTTCGCGTTCAGCGTCGCGGGCGGTGACACCGCGTCGGCGCTGGCCGCCGGTTGCCCGGTCGTGCTCAAGGCGCACTCCGGGCACCCCGAGCTGTCCGCCCGCACCGGCGAGATCCTGCGCGAGGCGCTGGTCGAGGCCGGTGCTCCGGAAGGGATCTTCGCTGTCATCTACGGTCAGCAGAACGGCGTGACCGCGTTGAAGGACCCGCGGATCCAGGCGGCGTCCTTCACCGGTTCGGTGCCCGGCGGGCGCGCGCTGTTCGACATCGCGACCTCGCGGCCGTCGCCGATCCCGTTCTACGGCGAGCTCGGCAGCGTCAACCCCGTCGTCGTCACGCGGTCGGCGATCGACGCGCGCGGCGAGGCGATCGCGAAGGCGTACGCGGGTTCGTTCACCCTCGGTGCCGGGCAGTTCTGCACCAAGCCGGGACTGCTCTTCCTGCCCGAGGGCCACGGCCTGGAGGACACGCTGCGCGAGGCCGTCGCGGCGATCCCGGCGCAGCCGATGCTCAACGAGCGCATCGCGGCCGGTTTCGCCGACGGGCTGGCGAAGCTGAGCGAGGTCGCCGGTGTCGAGGTGCTGTCGGAGTCCGGTGGCGCGGAAGGGATCTCGCACGGCGCGACCCTGCTCGCCACCACCGCCAAGGACTTCCTGGCCGACGCCGACACGGTCCGCGAGGAGTGCTTCGGTCCGGCGTCGCTCATCGTCACCTACACCGACCAGGCCGAGCTGATCAGCCTGCTCGGCGTGATGGAACCCGGGCTCACCGCGACCATCCAGGGTGAAGAGTCCGATGTGGACTGGATTCGC
This sequence comes from Amycolatopsis sp. NPDC089917, assembly GCF_040684635.1. Taxonomy (NCBI): domain Bacteria; kingdom Bacillati; phylum Actinomycetota; class Actinomycetes; order Pseudonocardiales; family Pseudonocardiaceae; genus Amycolatopsis; species Amycolatopsis sp. NPDC089917. The sequence goes on from NZ_JBFBGL010000068.1 coordinate 32,910, forward strand.
CCGGTCCTCCCGTCGCTGACCCGCGTCGCCGGCCGTCTGCTGTGGAACGACTGGCCGACCGGCGTCACGGTCACCTGGGCACAGGAACACGGTGGTCCCTACCCGGCGACCACCGCGCCGACCAGCACCTCGGTCGGCACCGCCGCGATCGAGCGGTTCCTGCGACCGATCGCCTGGCAGGGCTTCCCCGACGCGCTGCTGCCGGAACCGTTGCAGGAGAACAACCCGTGGGATCTGCCGCGCAGGACCGACGGGAAACGCTAGAAACAGTCGTGAGTGGCGATTCGGGTTTGGTTTAAAAACAAAAGCAAGAAAACGGATGCACCAACAACCCCCGCCCCCCACTCAGCGCTAATATACCCCTGGTGGGCGCGGTTAAAGACAG
>NZ_JBFBGL010000068.1:33304-41961 GCF_040684635.1 Amycolatopsis sp. NPDC089917
GGCGGCCCCCCCCCCTTTTAAAACTTATAACTCCGTTTTTTGTGGTTTTGGGGGTTCTAACCCGAATCGCCACTCACGAGGCTCCACCTCACGCCGCCGCCCCAGTTCCCGTCTTTCGACCCCTTGGGAGGCACTGTCATGCCCGGATTCGGTTACTTCGACAGGAGAACGGCCTTGCGGGGAGGCGCGGCAGCGGCCGCTTCCGTGGCTCTCACGACAGCTCTCGCGAGCCCTTCATCAGCCCAGCCCGCGTCCTCGGCTCCGGCGGGGACGCGTTCCATCGTCACCGGCTACCGCGAGCTGCAGACCGGGATCGACCGGCCGTCGGCGGAACGCACCGCCGCGCTGGCGAACCTGGACCGGGTCGCGAAGTCCTATCACGACAGCATGACGGTCGGCGGCGGTCCACTGTGGAAGGACCTCCCGCTAGGCCCGGGCAGCGACTTCACGACGTCGATGTACGCCCGGCTCCGCGCGATCACGGTCAACTGGGGCACCCCGGGCGGCGCGCTGGCGGGCGATCCGGCCGTGCTCGGCCGGATCAAAGCGGCGCTGGAACTGTTGTACAGCAGCGATCAGTACAGCGAGAAGACCGCCGAGATCGGCAACTGGTACACCTACGAGATCGGCATCCCGCTCTATCTGCTGCACATCCTGGCGACCGTCGCCGACGAGCTGACCCAGGACGAACTCGCCAAATACCTCAAGCCGGTGCTGAAGTTCTCGGGCGATCCGAACCGCCGCACGAACAACCCGAGCGTCGTCGAGACCGGCGCCAACCGCGCGGACAAGTCGACGATCTCCATCGTCTCCGGCGCGATGCTCGGCGACGCCGACCGGATCAAACGCGGCGTCGGGGCGTTCACCGACGTCGAAGGCGGGGGAGCGGCGAGCGTCATCGCCAAGCTCCATCGGGCCGCCGGCGACGGTTTCCACACCGACGGCTCCTTCCTGCAGCACGATTCGGTGCCGTATCCCGGCCACTACGGGATCATCCTGCTCACCGCCGTCGCGTCCGCCATCCACGTCACCAAGGGCACCGAGTTCGAATTGCCCGCCGACGTCCGCGATGCGGCGTACGCGCTGGTCTCCGGCACGTTCGCGCCGTTCGTGTACGCGGGTGCGCTGATGGAGCCGGTCCGCGGCCGGTTCCTTTCCCGGCAGGGGGAATCCGCGCACGACATCGGGCATCAGCTCACCGGGGCCGTCGTGCTGCTGGCGCGGTCGGCGAGCGGTGAACGCAAGGAAGAACTCGGCCGCCTCGCCGCGAAGTGGATCACCGAGGACACCTTCGCGCCCTACCTGAAGATCCCCGACCCCGAGCGGTTCGCGCCGGGCCCCGACCTCGTCGGCATCCCGGGGATCGAGTTCGCGCAGGACTTGCTGGCGACCGGGATCCGCCCGGCGCCCACGGTCGCGACGCACCGCGTGTTCGGGCAGCAGGACCGCATGGTGCACATCAGCGAAGGCTGGTCGGTCTCGCTCGGCGTCGCCTCGACGCGGATCTCGCGGTACGAGTCGATCAACTCGATGAATCTGCACGGCTGGCACGTCGGCGACGGTGCGCTGTACCTGTTCCTGCCCAAGGCGAAGGGCCACTTCACCGACGCCTACTGGCCGACCGTCGATCCGCAGCTGCTGCCGGGCACCACCACGAAGAGCGGCCCGACCCCGAAGCTGGAACAGGTCCCGCTGACCAGCAAGGACCACTGCGGCGGCGTTCGCTGGGACGCGCGGCACGGCGCGCACGCCCTCGACTTCGTGTCGCAGGACGGCACGCTGACCGCGAAGAAGTCGTGGTTCTTCACCCCGTCGGGCGTGGTGTGCCTCGGCGCCGGGATCACCGATTCCTCCGGCGAGCGGATCCGGACCACGATCGAGAACCGCAACCTCGGCGAGAACGGCTCGGGTGTCCTGCTCGCCGACGGCCACCTCGTCGGCGGCTCGGAATCCTTGCGGCGCAAGCGATGGCTGCACCTGGAGAAGGTCGGCGGGTACGTCCTGCTCGCCGACGCCGATGTGACCGCGCTGCGTGAGGACCGGACAGGGACCTGGCGCGACGTCGACAAGGGCGCCAACACCAAGGGCACCACGGTGCCGTACACCCGGCGCTACCAAAAGCTGGTGATCGAGCACGGGGCCAACCCCTCGGACGCGAGCTACGCCTACGCCGTCCTGCCCGCCGCGTCGGTGCTGGAGACGGTCGCCTCGGCCTGGTCGTGGCGCGTGCGGTCCAACACCGCGATCGTGCAGGCCGTCCGGCTGTGGAACGCGACGCTGCTCGCGAACTTCTTCGGCGCCGGTTCGGTCGACGAGGTGTCGGTGTCCGGACCGGCGTCGGTGGCGCTGGGACGGACCGGGAACGGCTGGCAGCTGGCCGTTTCGGATCCGACGCAGAGTCAGGACGTCCTGCGCGTGACCGTCCGGCGGAAGACCGTCGAGGTTCCGGTGAAGGACACTTTCGGCGCGACTCAGATCGTCCGCGTTTAGCCGGCTGAGTGCGGACCATTTAGGTCACGTTCTGGCCTGAATGGTCCGTACGGTCGCCGCATGACCGACATCGAGCAGTTCCGCATCGACATCCCGCAGTCCGATCTGGACGACCTGACCGACCGGCTGGCCGGCACCCGCTGGCCGTCGGCGCTGCCCGGTGCCGAGTGGAGCCGGGGCGTCCCGGTCGCCTACCTCAAGGACCTGGCCGAGTACTGGCGGGACGGCTTCGACTGGCGCGCGTGGGAGAAGCAGCTCAACGAGTTTCCGCAGTACACCACCGAGATCGACGGTCAGCGCGTGCACTTCCTGCATGTCCGGTCGCCCGAACCGGACGCGATCCCGCTGATCATGACGCACAGCTGGCCGAACTCGATCGCCGAATTCCTGAACGTCCTGGGACCGCTCACCGACCCGCGGGCTCACGGGCTCGACCCGTCGCGCGCCTTCCACGTCGTCGCGCCGTCCTTGCCGGGCTTCGGTTTCTCGCCGTTCCCCGAACCGGCCGACGAGCGGCCGTGGGACATCGCGCGGGTGGCGCGGACGTGGGCCGAACTGATGAGCCGCCTCGGCTACGAACGCTATGGCGCGCACGGGAACGACGCCGGCGCGCTCGTGACACCACAGCTGGCGGCGCTCGCGCCGGAGCACGTCATCGGCTCGCACATCACGTCCGGACTCGGTGTCCCGATGGGGTATCCGGCCGATTTCGAAGGACTCACCGAACAGGACCAGGCCGACCTGACCGGGCTGATGGAACGCTTCGCGGGCGGCAGCGGCTACGCGCCGTACCTGACGAACAGGCCGCAAACGCTGAGCGTCGGTTTCCTCGATTCGCCGGTCGCGCAGCTGGCCTACCTGGTCGAACGGTTCAAGGAGTTCGACGGCTGGCCCGAAGACGCGGCGCCTGCCGAGCCGATCGACCGCGACCTGCTGCTCACCAACGCGACGCTGTACTGGCTGACCGGGACCGGCGCCACGGCGCTGTGGCCGTACTACGAGGGCGCGGCGGCGATGCCGATCGACCAGACGGCGGTGCCGACCGGGGTCTCGCACGGCGGGCCGTCCGTGCTGCGCAGGATCGCGTCGCGCAAGAACGACATCGTGCGCTGGGCGGATCACGAGAGCCCCAGTCACATGGTCGCGATGGCGGTGCCGGACGACGTGGTGTCGGAACTCCGGGAATTCTTCGGAGATCTTCGGGAGCGTTGTTTCGTTACGGGACGATTCGCGGTGTAACAGCCTCAAGCGCGTGAGCGACTGGTTCGGCATGTCGGCATCGTGACGACGGACTCGGCAACGAATCGAGGGTGTGGTGAACGAAGTCTATTTCTGCGGGAAATGCCGGAGGCAGCAGCGGCCGGAGCAGGGTGAGAAATGCATCTTTTGCGGTCGCATCACGGTTTCGTGGTACACGGACCGCGAGGGGGAGGCCGAAGCGATGCGTCGCTGGGAACACTTGAACGGCCCGGCCTGACTTTCGACCCTCAGTGAGAACGGAGTTCCATGCAACTGATCGTGAAGCGGAATCAAGCCGACCGGCGCGGGGTTTTCGGCGGGCACAAGGGGGTCGACTTTTCCCTCTTCTTCAAGCTGGTCCTGTCGGCAGGCGAACTGAATCTCGTCCGGCGCTACAAGTTCGAAGACCAGCCCCTCGGGTGGTGGGCCTTCCAGGGCACGGAGGTGCCGATCACCTCCGTCGCCGAAGCCCTGGAGGGCAAGACGATGCAGTGGCCGAGTGTCGTGGAGCTGCTGGCGCGCGAAAACGAGATCAAGAGGGCGTGCCGGTCCCTGAAACTCCTCATCGAGGTGGCCGACAGCTTCGGCGGCGAGGAAGTGTTCGACATCGAAGCCGACGTCGTCGACGGGGACCAGTAGATTTTCGGAGATCTTCGGAAGTGATGTCGAGTGGTGGTCATCGGCTCCGACCCAGGGACGAAGCTAGAGTCGAAGTGACCCTGTGGAGGACCTGATGACCACCTCGTTCGAGACCGTGACCTCGGCCGACGGCACCCCGCTCGCGTTCGACCGGACCGGGGAGGGCGCGCCGGTGATCCTGGTCGGCGGCGCGTTCAACGACCGCACGACCGTCGCCGGTCTCGCCGCGACGCTGGCCCCGGGCTTCAGCGTGCTCGCCTACGACCGGCGCGGGCGGGGCGACAGCGGTCCGGGCGCGGTCTACTCGGTGGAACGCGAGGTCGAGGACCTCGCCGCGCTGATCGACCACGTGGGCGGTTCGGCCGCGGTCTTCGGGCACTCGTCGGGCGCCGTGCTGGGGCTGGAAGCGGCCGCGCGAGGCGTCGCCATGACCAGCCTCGCCGTGTACGAGCCGCCGTACGTCGTCGACGACAGCCGTCCCCGCCCGGGCGCGGACCTCTTCGACCGGGTCCGGGCACTGATCGCCGACGGCGACCGCGACGGCGCGGCGGAGCTCTTCCTGGTCGAGGGGACGGACACCCCGGCCGAGGTGGTCAAGGGGATGCGGGAAGACGCGTTCTGGGCCTGGTTCGCCGGACTCGCCCACACGCTGCCCTACGACCTCGCCCTGTGCGGTCCCGGCAACGTGCTGCCCGCCGACAGGCTGGCCAGGATCTCCGTGCCCACGCTGGTGATGGACGGCGGGGAGAGCGACGCCTGGATGCGGGCCGGCGCCCGCGCGGTCGCCGACACGATCCCCGGCGCCCGGCACGTCACCGTCGAGGGGCAGGACCACGGCGTCCTCCGCCAGCCGGACGTCCTGCGCGGTCTGCTCACCGAATTCCTCAGGTGACGACCTTCAGCGGTTCGGCGGGCAGGCCCATCGCGGCGTAGAGGTCCCGCGCGGCGCGCGTCTGCCCGATCCCGGCGAGAGCGCGGGCTTCCTGCAGCCGATAGCCGATCCTTCTCGCGGTTTCGAGCGCGAGGCGATGCTGCCGGAGCCCCGCCGTCGTCTCGCCGAGCGCGAGGCAGGCGGTGCCCAGGCTGTTGGCCGCCATGGCCAGCAGCAACGGATGGTTGAGCCGGGTGAGGATCTCGCACGCGCGTCCGGCCTGCTCCCGTGCCTCGCCGGGCCGGTGGGCGAGGAGGAGGGCGTCGGCGTGGTCGATCCGGCTCCACGCCTCGCCGAACAGGTAGCGGAGATCCCGCGAGGCGGCGGCCGACCATTCGATGACCTCGAACGCTTCCTCGAACCGGCCGAGCCGGGCCAGGACCAGGCCCAGCTGGGCCGAACACAGGATCCGGCCGCGAGGATCCGCGCGCAGCGCCACCGCCTTCCGGGCGGAGGCCAGCGCGTCGTCCAGCCTGCCGAGGACCTCCTGCGCGTTGCTGAGGTTGGTCCAGAGCGTGGCGGCGGCGGTCTCGTCCTCGATGGCGAGGCCGTCGCGGTAGAACCGGATCGCTTCGGGGTAGTGGCCGAGCATGCCGTGCAGGGCACCCGCCCTGGACAGCGCGATCGCTTCGGCCGCGCGGTCGCCGGACGCGCGAACGACGTCCAGGCGCTCCAGAGCGCAGTCGATTCCCTCGGTGAGCCGGCCGTTCTCCCAGAACGCCAGGGTGAGGCTCGCCAGGCTCAGCTGGATCGCGTGCGGGTCGCCGATCCGGCGGGCGGCGGCGATGCCGGTCCGCGCCACGGCGAGCAAATCGTCGAGATGCCCGCTCTCCCGGAGGTGCTCCGCGGTGCTCGCGGCTGTCCGCCAGGCGTGGTCGTCGCGGCCGATTTCGAGAGCATGGCGGGTGACCGCGATCAGGTTCGCCCGTTCCGTTTCGTACCAGCCCGAGTCACCGCCGTCCCGGTAGTGGTCGAGCAACCTGTGCACCGCCGGAGCCGATTCCTCGTCAGTCCCGGCGTTGCGGGCGTGCTCGGCGATCAGGTCGTGGAACGCGTACCGGCCCAGCGCGGGCTGCCTGAGCAGGTGGGCGTCGAGCAGGTCCTCCAGCAGGCGTTCGGCTTCCCGTTCGCCGGTATCCGCCAGCGCCGCCGCCGCGGGCACGCCGATGTCGGCGCCGGGATTCCGCCCCAGCAAACGGAACATGCGTTGCTGCGCGGTGTCGAGCTCTCGATAGGACAGTGCGAACGCCGCGGCGACGTCACGTCCGGCGACTTTCAGTTCGGCCAGCCTGTCGTGTTCGGAACCCAGCCGCTCGGCGAGCGTCTCCACGGTCCACTGTGGACGATTCTGCAGCCGGGCGGCCGCGATCCGGATCGCCAGCGGGAGATTCCCGCACAGCGCGGCCACTCCCGAGTCCGGCCGTCCCGACGCCGCCGCGAACAGAGCCCCCGCCTGTTCGTCCGGCAGGACTTCGAGACTGATCGACGCGGCGCCGTCGACGGCGGCCAGCCGTCGCCTGCTCGTGACGACGAGGGCGACCGTGGCCGAACCGGGCAGGAGCGGTCGTAGCTGTTCGGCGCTCACGGCGTTGTCGAGCACCACGAGCAAAGACCGGCCCGCCGTCCTGGTCCGCCACAGTTCGGCACGCCGGTCGACGCCGCGGGGAAGCCGGCTCGCCGGGATGTCGAGTTGTCCGAGCAGGGCTTCGAGCGCGGACTCCGGTGGAAGCGGTCCGCGGGCAGGGGAGTGGCCGTGCAAGTCCACGAACAGCTGCCCGTCGGGGAAATCGGCGGCGAGCCGGTGCGCGGCGTGGACGGCGAGCGAGGTCTTGCCGACCCCGGCCATGCCGTCGACGGCCACCGGTCTGCCGAGCCGGACGGCGTCGAGGAGGCGGCGGATCTCCTCCTCCCTGCCGGTGAAATCCGGGACGTCGTAGGGAAGGAAGCAGCGAACCTTGCCGTATTCCGGCTCGTCGCGAAGGATCCGTTCGTAGAGTTCGCGCAGCTTCGGACCGGGATCGATCCCGAGTTCCTCCACCAGCCTGGTCCGCGCCCGCCGGTAGACGTTCAGCGCGTCGGCCTGTCTGCCCTGCTGATGCAGTGCGCGCATGAGCAGCCCGGTGAACGCCTCGCGGAACGGGTGCTCGGCGACCAGGGCCGTCAGCTCCGCGACGGAATCCTCTCCGGCGGCGATCTCCCCGTCGAGACAGCGTTCCATAATGGACAGACGGCGCTCGTCGAGTTCGCCCGCCTCGCCGCGTAGGGCCGTGCTGTCCACACCGGACAGTGCCGGTCCGTGCCAGCATCCGAGCGCCTCGCGGAACTCGCCACGCGAGACGTGCTCCTCGAACGAATGCAGGTCGAAAAGGCCCGGATGCAGGACGAAACCGGGCCCCTCGGCGGTCAGGACGTCGTCGGCGGCTCCCGCGGCGACGAGAGCGCGCTTCAGGGCGGTTGTGAGGTTGCGGATCTGGCGGACGGCCGTGGCGGGCGGATCCTCGTCCCAGACGACGTCCACCAGGCGTGACACCGAGACGACGCGATCGGCGCCGAGCAGCAGTGCCGCCAGGATGCGCTCCTGCCGCGAACCGGCAAGCTTCAGCGGCCGCGCGCCACTCCGGCACTGCACCGGCCCCAGAATCCGGAACTCCATCGCACCCCCTCGCGTGAGGTTAACCGGCCCCGCGCCGGCACCGGTGCGGAAGTGATGCAGCTGTGATGCGCCGACCGGCGAACCTGCTGGTGGAAGCAGTACGGGACGTGATGAGGAGAACCCCATGCGCAAGCGGTATTACGCGGCGTTGGCCGGTCTGGTCGTGGCGGCGGCGGGAATCGGCGTGCCCGCCGCGGCGGCGAGCGGCCAGCAGGCCGAGAACGAACGGCAGGCCTGTCAGCGCGCGTTCGACCGCGCCGTCTGGGAGGACATGGACAGCTACAACAAACGCGATGAGGCCCGCTACCGCGCGATCATCCACCGGAACATGGTCACCGTCGGCCGCAAGGGCAACCTGATCATCGGCTACGAGGCCAACGTGGAGCCGGTGGTCGACGTGCAGTTCAAGCTTCCGTACGAGTGGAGCATGCCGTGGACGGTGACCCACACCGTCGTCGAGGACTGCAAGATGGGCTTCGCGCTCCTCGACGCCTACTACAAGGCGCCGTCGCAGAACGTCGACCGGCACTACACGATCAGCCTGACGCTGGTGCGTGAGCACGGCAAGTGGCAGGTCATCAAGGACACCGTGACCGACGTGCTGCCCTGACCCCGGGCCTGGGGAGTGGCGGAGGCCCGGGAGCGTGGGGGGAGGCGCACACAGGGGCGGGAACAAGACCCACCATAGGGGGGCGCCCACCCACC
>NZ_JBFBGL010000069.1:0-41228 GCF_040684635.1 Amycolatopsis sp. NPDC089917
CCTCGACAGATCAGTACGCTACCAACGACTGACCAAACAGAAACTGTTCACGAAGTCCTGAAACACATCTGTTCACGAAGTCCTGAAACATGACACGACGTCAGAACGACACTTACCACTCACGACAGCCGTCAGTCGAACAGCGCGGGGAGCGTCTTCTCCCAGGTTTCGCGGAGCTCGTCCAGCGTGAACTCCGTGATGCCCTGGAGTTCCAGCGAGCCCGACTCCGGGTCCACCACACCGGTCTTGCGCCACGGCAGGCCGCGCGCGGTGAGCATCTCGGTGAACCGCAGTTCCTCGGTACGCGGCACGGCGACCAGCACCCGGCCCGCGGATTCGGAGAACAGCTGCACGAACGGGTCCTGCTCAGAGTCGAGGAAGACGCGGGCGCCGCACTGTCCGATGAGGACGGTCTCGACGAGCGTCTGGATCAGGCCGCCGTCGGAGACGTCGTGCGCGGCGGAGATCATGCCGTCGCGCGAACCGGCGATGAGGATGTCGGCGAGCAGCTTCTCGCGCGCCAGATCCACGCGAGGCGGGCGTCCGCCGAGGTGGCCGTGCAGTTCGCGCGCCCAGGCGGAACCGTCCAGCTCGTCGTGGGTCTCGCCCAGCAGCAGCAGGGTTTCCCCGGCCTCCGCGCCGATCCCGGTCGGGATGCGGCGGGTGACGTCGTCGATCACGCCGAGCACGCCGACCACCGGCGTCGGCAGGATCGCCACGTCACCGGTCTGATTGAAGAAGCTGACGTTGCCGCCGGTGACCGGGATGCCGAGCTCGACGCAGCCGTCGGCGAGACCGTGGACGGCCCGCTCGAACTGCCACATCACACCCGGGTCGGTCGGCGCGCCGAAGTTCAGGCAGTCCGACACCGCGACCGGCTTCGCGCCGCTGGTGGCGACGTTGCGGTACGCCTCGGCCAGCGCGAGCTTCGCGCCCTCGTACGGGTCGAGGTAGACGAACTTGCTGTTGCAGTCGGTCGAGACGGCCACGCCGCGGCCGGTCGACTCGTCGATCCGGATGACACCGGAGTCCGACGGCTGCGCGGACACGGTGTTGCCGCGCACGTAGCGGTCGTACTGGGAGGTCACCCATTCCTTCGACGCCTGGTTCGGCGACGAGATCAGCTTGAGCACGTCGGCGCGCAGTTCGTCCGAAGTGGACGGACGCGGCAGCTTGTCCGAGGTGTCGGCCTGCAGGGCGTCCTGTGTGGACGGTCGCTGGATCGGCCGGTCGTACACCGGACCCTGGTGCGCCACGGTGTGCGCCGGGACGTCGACGACGACCTCGTCGTTCCAGGTGATGACCAGGTGCTCGCCGTCGGTGACCTCGCCGATGTCCGTGGCGATGACGTCCCACTTCTCGCAGACCTTCAGGAACGCCTCGACGTTCTCCGGCGCGACGACCGCGCACATGCGCTCCTGCGACTCGCTGGAGAGCACCTCCGCCGGGGTCATCCCGGTGGCGCGCAACGGAACCCGGTCGAGGTAGATGTGCATGCCGCCGTCACCGGCGGCCGCGAGCTCCGACGTCGCGCAGGAGAGCCCGGCGCCGCCGAGATCCTGGATGCCGACGACGAGCTTCTGCGCGAACAGTTCGAGGCAGCACTCGATGAGCACCTTCTCGGTGAACGGGTCGCCGACCTGGACGCTGGGCAGCTTCTTGCGGCCGCCCGAGCTTTCGTCACCCGAGAACGTGTCGCTCGCTAGCACGGACACACCGCCGATCCCGTCGAGGCCGGTGCGCGCGCCGAACAGGATGATCTTGTTGCCCTTGCCGGAGGCGAAGGCCAGGTGCAGGTCCTCGACGCGCATCGCGCCCACGCACAGGGCGTTGACCAGCGGGTTTCCGGAGTAGCTCTGGTCGAACACGAGCTCGCCGCCGATGTTCGGCAGGCCGAGGCAGTTGCCGTAGCCGCCGACGCCGGCGACCACACCGGGCAGCACACGGCGGGTGTCGGGCGCGTCCGCCGGGCCGAAGCGCAGCGCGTCCGCCACCGCGAGCGGGCGCGCGCCCATCGCCATGATGTCGCGCACGATGCCGCCGACGCCGGTCGCGGCGCCCTGGTACGGCTCCACGTAGGACGGGTGGTTGTGGCTCTCGACCTTGAAGGTGACCGCCCAGCCCTCGCCGATGTCGACGACGCCCGCGTTCTCGCCGATGCCGGCGAGCATCTTCTCCTTCATCTCGGGAGTGGCGGTCTCGCCGAAGTAGCGCAGGTGCTTCTTCGAGGACTTGTACGAGCAGTGCTCGCTCCACATCACCGAGTACATCGCCAGTTCGGCGTCGGTCGGACGGCGGCCGAGGATCTCCCGGATCCGGGCGTACTCGTCGTCGGCGAGGCCGAGCTCGACATACGGCTGGGTCTGCTCGGGGGTCGCCTCGGCGTGTTGAGTGGTGTCAACGGTGCTGGTCACGGTGTCCGCATCAGGGTTCGCCACGGCCCCAAGAATAGGCGAGGGGTCTGTTCACCCTGCTTTCACCCACGGATAAATCGGTCGCGCCCGCGACGGTGATCCGCTTACCGTCGACAATCGTGCTTTCCGCCACATATCCCCTTCCGCGACTGCGGCTGCCCGCCAAGCCGACCGCCTGGCGGTACCTGGTCGCGATGATGCTCGCGCGGCCGGGACTGCTCGTCGTCTCGGCGATCAGCGGCGCGCTGTGGTCGTTGCCGATCGCCCTGCTGCCGGTCGCGATCGGCCGCGGCATCGACGCGATCGGCCGCGGTGACGGCGACTCCGTCTGGCTGTGGGGCCTCGCGGCCGCCGGGCTCGGGATCGCGCAGACGCTCGCGGGCACGGTGCAGCACTTCGCGTCCTACGGCTGCTGGATCCACGGTGCCGGGGTCACCCAGCGCCTGGCCACCGAGCACGCCGCGAAACTGGGCGCGAACCTGCGGGACACGACCACCACCGGTGACGTCGTCGCGATCACCACCAGCGACATCAACCCGATCGGGGACTCCTTCGAGGTGCTCGGCCGGGCCTTCGGTTCGCTGATCGCGTTCGTCGTGTGCGCGACGGCGCTGCTGACGACGTCCCCGCTGCTCGGCGTGGTCGCGCTGGTCGGCGTGCCGCTGGCGGTGGTCGGCATCGGCCCGCTGCTGAAGCCGCTGGAGAAGCGCCAGACCAAGCAGCGCGAGGAGCGGACCGACGTCAACGCGCTGGCCGCGGACATCGTCTCCGGCCTGCGGATCCTTCGCGGCGTCGGCGGCGAGAAGCAGTTCCTCGACCGCTTCCGCCGCTCCAGCCAGCGGGTCCGGACGGCCGGTGTCCAGGTCGGCCGCAGCGAGGCGTGGCTTTCGGCCGCGGAGGTCGCGCTGCCGGGACTGGTCACGGTGGTGATCACCTGGCTGGGCGCGCAGCTGGCGATGAACGGCACCATCGGCGTCGGCGAGCTGATCACGTTCTACGGCGTCTCGGTGTTCCTCGTGGTCCCGGTGACGACGGCGACCGAGTTCGCGGGCGTGCTGAGCGCCGCGCTGGTTTCGGCGCGGAAGGTGTGCAAACTGCTGTCCACCGAGCGCACCCTCGCCGAACCGGAGAACCCGCTGCCGCTGCCGGATGGCCCGCTGGACCTGTACGACGAGACGTCCGGGATCAGGGCCGGGGCCGGGAAGCTGACCGTCATCGACGTCGGGGCCGACGCCGAGGCGGTGGCGTCGCGGATGGCGCGGTTCACCGACCCGGACGAACCCGCGCTCGCCGGCGGGGTCCCGGTGGACCGGGTCGCGCTCGACGAGCTGCGGCGCCGGGTGGTCTACGCGCACAACCAGGACATCTGGTTCTCCGGGGTGCTGCGCGAGCAGGTCGCCCCCGCCGAATCCGGCGACGTCGAGATCGCCGAAGCGCTGTGCGCGGCGGACGCCGAGGACATCGTGGACGCGCTGCCGAACGGCGTCGACGAGGTGATCGGCGAACGCGGACGTGAGGTCTCCGGTGGTCAGCGGCAGCGGCTGAACCTGGCCCGCGCGCTGGCGACCGACGCCGACGTCCTGCTGCTCGACGAGCCGACCTCGGCCGTCGACGCGCATACCGAAGCCCGCATAACCGAACGCGTCGCGAAGCTGCGGCGCGGCAAGACCACCGTCGTGTTCAGTCAGAGTCCACTGTGGACGCATGTGGCCGACGAGGTCGTGAGTACGAAAGTGCCCGCATGAAGAAGCTGCCGCTGGCAGACCGGAAAGACGTTCGACGATGGATAAGGGAGACCGCGCGGGACAACAAGCGCGAGTTCTCCGTGATGCTCGGGCTGTTCTGCGTCGCGACCGCGATCGGGCTGGCCGGGCCGCGGCTGCTGGGCGCGCTGGTGGACCAGGTCGTCGAAGGCACGACGATCACCACGATCACGCTCCTGGCGATCGCGTTCGTGGTCGTGCTGGGCGCGCAGGCCTGGTTCAAGGGGCTGGCGCGGCTGCGCGCGCGGGTGTTCGGCGAGCGGATCCTGGCGAACAACCGCGAGGAGTTCGTCGGGAACGCGCTGAACCTGCCGCTCGGGACGGTCGAGGCGGCGGGCACCGGTGACCTGCTCAGCCGGGCGACCACCGACGTCAGCCGTATCGACCACGCGGTGCGGTTCGGCGCGCCGGAGATCCTGATCGCCGCCGTCACCGTGGTGTTCACGGTGGTGGCGATGGTGCTCACGTCGCCGTTCCTGGCGCTGGGCCTGCTGGTCGCGCTGCCGCTGCTGGTGCCGGTGAACCTCTGGTACCAGCGGCGGGTGCCGGACGTGATGCGGCGGATGCTGGACCGGTGGGCCGAGTTGCAGTCCACCACGCACGAGACCGCCGAGGGCGCGCGGACGGCCGAGGCGCTGAACCTGACCGGCCGCCGGATCCGGGCCGGGAACGACGGTCTCGACGCGGCGATGCTGGGCGAGCGCAGGATCCGAGCGCTGCAGATGCGGTGGATCCCGTCGCTGGAGATCAGCTACGTGCTGCCGGTGCCGGTGATGCTCGGGCTGGGCCTGCTCGCCTACTCGAACGGCTGGGAAGGGCTCGGCACGATCACCGCGATGCTGCTGTATTCGCAGGTCATGACGGGTCCGCTGAACGAGGCGCTGTTCTGGCTCGCGGACATGCAGGTCGCCGGGGCCTCACTGCGGCGGCTGCTGGGCGTGCGGTCCGCTCCGTCTTCGGGTGAGACCTCGGAGGCTCCGCGCGGCCAGGACATCGAGGTCCGCGACGTGCGTTTCGGCTACAACGCGGAGCGCGAAGTGCTGCACGGGATCGACCTGCGGGTGCCCGCCGGTGAGCGGCTGGCGATCGTCGGGCCGTCCGGGGCCGGCAAGTCGACGCTGGGACGGCTGCTGGCCGGGATGTCCGCGCCGACGTCGGGTTCGGTGCGGATCGGCGGGGCCGAGGTGTCGACGCTGCCGGACGACGTCCTGCGCGGCGAGGTCCTGCTGCTGACCCAGGAACAGCACGTCTTCTCGGGGACGCTGCGGGACAACCTCACGCTGCCCGCCGGGGACTGGACCGACTCCCGGTTGCTCGACGCGCTGGCTTCGGTCGGCGCTTCGGAGTGGGTGGCGACCCTGCCGGACGGGCTGGACACGAAGGTCGGGGCCGGGGCGGTCGCCGTCCCGGCGGCGATGGCGCAGCAGCTGGCGCTGGCGCGGGTGGTGCTGGCCGACCCGCACACGCTGGTGCTGGACGAGGCGACGTCACTGCTGGACACGGGCTCGGCGCGGGAGCTGGAGAAGTCGTTGAGCGCGGTGCTGGAGGGGCGGACGGTGATCGCGATCGCGCACCGGCTGCACACGGCGGCCGCGGCGGACCGGGTCGCCGTCATCGAGGGCGGCCGGGTGACCGAGCTGGGTTCGCACGCTGAGCTGCTTGCCGCCGGTGGGCCTTACTCGGCCCTGGTGGCCGCTGCCTCTTGAGATGTCATGAAAGGGTCGTTCAGGACGAAAGATGTCCTGAACGACCCTTTCATGACACTTGGGTCAGGCGGAGACGAGCGCGTCCACGGCGCTGTAGAACATGCCGAGGCCGTCATCGGAAGGCCCGGTCAGGGCGTCGATGGCGTGCTCCGGGTGCGGCATGAGCCCGACGACGCGGCCGTTCTCGCTGCGGATCCCGGCGATGTCGTTGCGCGAGCCGTTCGGGTTGCCGCCGACGTAGCGGAACACCACGCGGCCCTCACCCTCCAGCTCGTCGAGGGTGGCCTGCTCGGCGACGAAGCAACCGTCGATGTTCTTCATCGGGACGATGATCTCGGCGCCCTTGTCGTACCGGGTGGTCCACGCGGTGTCGTTGTTCTCGACGCGCAGCCACTGGTCGCGGCAGATGAAGTGCAGGCCCGCGTTGCGGATCATCGCGCCCGGCAGCAGCCCTGCCTCGCACAGGATCTGGAAGCCGTTGCAGATGCCCAGCACCGGCATGCCCTTGCGGGCGGCCTCGATCACCGAGGTCATCACCGGCGCGAACCGGGCGATGACGCCGGCGCGCAGGTAGTCGCCGTAGGAGAAGCCACCGGGGACGACGACGGCGTCGACGCCCTTGAGGTCCTCGTCCGCGTGCCACAGCGGGACAGCCTCGGCGTCGGCGTAACGGACCGCGCGGGCCGCGTCACCGTCGTCGAGCGTGCCGGGGAAGGTGATGACCCCGATACGGGCGCTCACGCGTCAACCCGCTTGATGGTCCACTGCTCGATGACCGGGTTCGCGAGGAATCCTTCGGCGATCTTTTCGAGCGTCTCGTCGTCGACGGAGTCGTCGACCTCGATCTCGAAGTGCTTGCCCTGACGGATCCCGGTGATCCCGGTGAAGCCGAGACGACCGGCCGCACGGAGCGCGGCTTGGCCCTGCGGGTCGAGGATTTCGGGCTTGGGCATGACGTCGACGACGACTCGGGCCACGGCAGGCTGCTCCTTATTCACGCAGGTCGTGGGTACCGCCCGAGCCTACTTCACTACGGTTGCCGCATGACCTACGGGCAACCGCAGTACGGGTACACCCCTCCGCCGAAGAAGTCGAAGGCCTGGCTGTGGATCACGCTGACGCTGGTCGTGGTCCTGATCGCGGGTGGTGTCGCGTTCACCGGGTTCGTCACGCCGGGGTTCTTCAAGTCCGAGTCCGACACCACTTCGCGCGCGACGCCGGAGCAGCTGAGCCAGTCGTTCGTGAACGGCGTCGGCGAAGACCGCGTCAGTGAGCTCTGGTGCACGATCCGCTCGAAGCGGTCCTACACGTTCGAGCAACTGATGGCCGTCTCCGAAGGCGCACAGCTCAGCACGCCCGCGCACCAGCGTGCGGCGCAGGAGTACTCGGCCGCGTTCACCACCGGGGGTCAGACCGTCGGGATCGCGATGATCCCCGGCGAAGGCGGCTGGTGCGTGCGTGACGCCAAGATCGGCGGCGAGCCCGAGCCGCTTCCGAGCGTCGAAACGCGCCCGGCGCCGCGCCCCGGCGTCAAGACCGGGGAAGAGGCGGGCGCCAAGTTCGTCGACGCGATCAACGCGCGCGACATCCCGGCGGCGTTGTCCGTGCTGTGCGAAAAGGTGCCCGACACGACCCGCGAAGGCGTCCAGCAGATCATCCACGGCGAAGCCCGCTACACCGTCGCGAAGACCGACGTGCTGACCACCGCGAAGCAGACGATCCTGCACCTCGACGGCGAGATCGACGGCAGCCGGGCACCGGGCCGGGTGGAGACCTCGGACGACGGCGAAGGCGGCCCTTGCGTGGCTTCGTTCGCCCCCGACTCCGACTGAGCTCGCACCGATCCTTCGACTGGGGGATGCTCGGAGCGCGGCGTTGGGCCAAGATGAGCCCATTGGCGGGGCGTCAACACCGGGCGAGCAGCAGGAGGCACCGTGGCCGATCAGGACTCCTTCGACTACGTGATCGTCGGCGCGGGCAGCGCGGGATGCGTACTGGCGAACCGGCTGAGCGAGGATCCGTCCGCGCGGGTGCTCCTGCTCGAAGCGGGCGGCGAGGACGACGCCGACGAGATCCACATCCCCGCCGCGTTCCCCGGTCTGTTCAAGACCAAATACGACTGGAACTACGAGACGGTCGAGCAGAAGCACACCGGCAACACGCTGTACTGGCCGCGGGGGAAGACGCTCGGCGGCTGTTCGTCGATCAACGCGATGATCTACATCCGCGGCAACCGCGCCGATTACGACGGCTGGCGCGACGCGCACGGCGCCGAGGGCTGGGGTTTCGACGACGTCCTGCCCTACTTCAAGCGGGCGGAAGGGAATCAGCGGCTCGGCGGGCCGCTGCACGGCACCGACGGGCCGCTGAATGTCGAAGACCGGCGCTTCACCCACGAGCTTTCGCACGCCTGGGTGGATTCCGCGGTCGCCTGGGGCCTCAAGCGCACCGACGACTTCAACGGCGCGTCCCAGGAAGGCGCCGGCGTCTACCAGGTGACGTGCAAGAAGGGCCGTCGCTGGTCGACGGCCGACGCGTACCTGCGGCCCGCGCTGACCCGCCCGAACCTCACCGTGCGGACCCACGCGCAGGCCACCCGCGTGGTCTTCGAAGGCACCCGCGCGGTCGGTGTGTCCTATTTGGACAAAGGTGTCGAGACGACGGTCCGCGCGTCGGCCGAAGTCCTCCTGAGCGGCGGCGCGGTGAACTCGCCGCAGCTGCTGATGCTGTCCGGCGTCGGTCCGGCGGAACACCTGCGGGAACACGGGATCGACGTCGTGGCCGCGCTTCCCGGCGTCGGTGACAACCTGCACGACCACCCGGCCTGCGGGATCATCTGGTCGACCCGCGGCAGCACGGACCTGGTGGACGCGGCGACGCCGGGCGGCCTGGTGCGCTACCAGCTCACCAAACGCGGTCCACTGGCCTCGAACATCGGCGAGGCGGGCGCGTTCTTCCCCGCCGCGGACGGTGTCTCGCCGCCGGACATGCAGATCCACGTCGCGCCGACGTTGTTCTACGACAACGGGATGCGCGAGCCGACGACGCCGGGCTTCACCTCCGCGGCGACACTGGTCGACGTCGCGAGCCGGGGGCGGTTGCGGCTGAAGTCGGGCAATCCCTTGTGGAAACCCGAAATCGACCCGGCTTACTACGCGGAGTCCGTGGACATGGAGAAGATGCTGGCCGGGATGCGCGCCCTGGTGGAGATCGGGAAGTCCGGTCCGCTGGCGCGATATCTGGACAAGCCCTTCCTGCCGGAGCGCCACGACCTGACCGACAGCGAACTGGCCGACTACGTGCGCGAGAAGACGCAGACGCTGTACCACCCCGTGGGGACCTGCTCGATGGGGACGGGAGAGAACGCCGTCGTCGACCCGTCGCTGAAGGTGCGCGGGGTGGACGGGCTGCGGGTGGTGGACGCGTCGGTGATGCCCGTGGTGCCGCGGGGGAACACGAACGCGCCGACGATCATGGTCGCGGAAAAGGCGGCGGATCTCATCCGGGGCGAGTAGCGCTCGGATGTCATGAAAGGGTCGTTCCTGACGAAAAACGTCAGGAACGACCCTTTCATGACATCCGCGAGGCGGGCGGGTCAGCGTTTCCCGTGCAGGACGGTGATCAGCTTCGCCACCAGAGCGTCGGTCTTTTCCTTGCGGGAGAACGAAGTCAGCACGATCGGCGCGGTGAACCGCTGGCGCGCGACAGCCTTCGGGCGGGCGAACTCGCGCAGGCCTTCCGGACCGTGGATCCGGCCGAAGCCCGAATCGCCGACGCCGCCGAAGGGCAGCGAAGCGATACCGGCGAAGGAAAGCGGCGCGTTGATCGACGTCATGCCGGTGCGCAGGCGGGCGGCCAGTTCGAGGCCGCGCGACTTCGAGAACACCGTCGAACCGAGTCCGTACTTCGTGTCGTTGGCCTTCTCGACGGCCTCGTCCATGTCGCGGACCTTGGCGATGGTGACGGTCGGGCCGAACGTCTCCTCCTTGACCGCGCTGGAGTCCTCCGGCACGTCGACCAGCACCGTCGGCTGGACGTAGCGGTCGCCGACCGCGTCGACGCCGCCGACCAGCGCCTTGCCGCCGCGCTCGATGGCATCCGCGATGTGGCGCTTGATCACCGCGAGCTGCGAAGGCATCGTCACCGGGCCGTACTGCGCGGCCTCGTCCGAACCGGCGCGCACGTCCTTCGACTTCTCGACGACCTTCGCGACGAACTCGTCGTGCACACGCTCGTGGACGTACACGCGCTCGACGCCGATGCAGGTCTGGCCCGAGTTGGAGAACGCGCCCCACACGGTCGCGTCGGCGGCGGCTTCGAGGTCGGCGTCGGCGTCGACCAGGACCGCGTCCTTGCCGCCCGCCTCGATGATCACCGGCGTCAGCGTCTCGGCGGCCGCGGCCATGATCTTCTTGCCGGTTCCGGTCGAACCGGTGAAGGCGATCTTGTCGACGTTGGCGCCGACGAGGGCCGCGCCCGTCTCGCCGAATCCGGTGATCAGCTGGAGCACCGGCCACTCGGGGACGACCTCGTTGAAGGCGTCGACCAGCCATTTCCCGACGCCGGGCGTGTACTCGCTCGGCTTGAAGACGACGGTGTTGCCGGCGGCGAGGGCGTAGGCGATGGAGCCGAGCGGGGTGAACACGGGGTAGTTCCAGGGGCCGATCACGCCGACGACGCCGAGCGGCTGGTACTCGACCGTCGCCGCCTGGTTCGACATCATCAGCCCGGCCGCGCGGCGCTGCTTGCCGAGGATCTTGCGCGCGTTCTTGCCCGCCCATGCGATGTGCTCGATGGCGAGGACGCTCTCCAGCTGCGCGTCGGCGATGGGCTTGCCGGTCTCGTCGCGGACGACCTGGCACAGCTGCGGCAGCCTGCGGGTGATGACGCCCTTCCAGCGGCGCAGCCGCTCGGCGCGACCGTCGTAGCCGAGCCCGGCCCACCATTCGGCGGCGTCCTTCGCGCGGGCGACGGCGGCGCGGACGTCCTCCCTCGTGTGCACCGGGTAGGTGCCGACGACCTCGTCGGTCGCCGGGCTGAGGGAATCGAAGGTCTCCCCCACGCTGTGCGCGGTCGGCTTCGGCTGGACTGCGGTCATCGACTTCTCCCGTGTCTCGGCTCAAAGCCCAGGCTACGACGTTACTGACGGCGTGCCAATAGCTCGCCTGGGGCGTGCCACCAGCATTACACAGGAGACGAGAGCCGCAAGGACTCCGAGAAGCGGGGCCAGCCAGATCGGCAGCGCTCCGATCGCCAGCGAGCCCAGCCCGAACCCTGAGGCCTGCACGGTGAAAGCCAGCGAGAAGCCTTCCGAGCGACGACGTTCCGGCAGCAGTTTCTGCAGGTTGACCGACGAAACGGCCATCAGCGGGCCAGTGCAGAGCCCGATCAGCGCGACCCCGGCGAGCAGTCCGGCCCAGCCGAATCCGGCCGAAACCACGATCCCGCCGAGCACGAAACCCGCCAGGAACAGCCGCGGATCACCGACCTTCCCCCGCGCGGCGTAGAGCGCGCTCCCGGTGATGCTGGCGGCGCACAGCACGACGATGACGATCGCCGTCGCCGAATCGGGGGCGCCGAGGCGCTGCACGAGCGGCAGCAAGCCGACCTCGATGGACGACAGCAAGAGCCCCACGGTGAACAAGCCCATCAGCCACGGAACACAAGCGGCGACGGGGATCTTCTGCCGCTCGACTGTCCCTTGTGGATCACGGGTGACGGTCCGCCTCGGCACGAGCAGGGCCGCGAGCAGGGCGACGACGGCCATCGCGAGCACCGGGACGACCGGGCCGGACGTCGCCAGGAGCGCCACCAGCAGCGGTCCGCCGACGATGACGCCTTCCATGATCATCGCGTCGACCGAAACGGCGCGCGGCAGTTCGTCTTCGGTCACGGTCGCGGCGAGCAGCGTCCGGAAGCCGCCGTTCAGCCCGCCCGCGACCAGGCCCGGCGGGATCGCCAGCGCGAGCAGCACCAGGTCCGGGACGCCGGCCGAGGCGACCGCCGCCAGCAGGAACAGTCCCGCGGCGACCAGCGGCAGCAGGACGACGAGACCGCGCGCGGGGCCGACGCGGTCGAGCAGGCGTCCGGTCGGCACGGCGCCGACCATCTCGGCGGCGACGAAGACGGCCATCATGATCCCGCCGAGCCGGTACGAACCGGTCGTCGCGGTGGTCAGCACGGTGAAGGCCAGCGGCGCCATAGTGGCGGGCAGCCGGTTCAGCTGAACCCCCGCCGACCAGCGCCAATACCCGGAATTGCGGAGCAACGTCATGTCAGGAGACGCTGCCGGAGCGACCCTGGCCGGACCAGTGATTAGGGAATAGCCTAATCCGATGCTCGAACTGGTCCTGACCGCGGAGAGCGCCCACCGCGTCCGCTTCGGCATCTCGCCGCTCGACGAGACCATGGGCGCGATGCAGACCCTGCTCGGACGGCGCGGGCATCCGAGCCATCTGCCGTGGCTGCGGGAGGCCGCCGCGAAACTGCCGGACCTCCCCATCGACGGGTTCGCCCGGGTGATGAGCGCGCGGCACTACATCACCGACTTCCTCAGCCCGCCGCCGACCGGACCGGAGACCACCGCGTCGGCCCAGCTCGCCGAGATCCGCCGCACACCGCCGGACCAGGTCGCCCGTGAACTGTCCAAAGTGGACGCCGATCTGAGCGGACTCCCCGGAGACCCGGCCGTGGCGCGGGACCTGCTGGCCGAGCAGATGGAGATCGCCTGGACCGAACTGGTCGAGCCGCATTGGCCGCGGATGCGCCGGTTCCTCGTCGCCGACATCGAGGAACGCTCGCGGCGGCTGGCCGCCGGCGGGATCGCGCTGGTGCTGGAGGACATCCACCCGCGCGTGCGGCTCGTCGACGACGTCCTGGCGATCGAGATGACCGAACGCGGCCGCGTCCACCTCGACCGACGCGGGCTACTGCTGATCCCCGGCGTCTTCGCGTGGCCGTCGGTCGGGGTGATCACGATGGAGCCGTGGCAGCCTTCGCTGCTCTACCCGGCTCGCGGTGTCGCCGAGCTGTGGACGGATCCCGAGCGCCCGCCCGACGCGCTCGCGGGAGTGCTCGGCCGGACGAAAGCCGCGCTGCTCACGACGCTCAACGAGCCCGCGAGCACCACGGAGCTGGCGCGCAGGCTCGGCTTCTCCGCGCCGACGGTGTCGCGGCATCTGACCGCGATGCGGGCGGCGGGCCTGCTGGACGCACGGCGGCGCGGCCGCGAGATGCGTTACCGGCGCACCGAACTTGGCGACGCCCTGCTCCGGGCATAGGCTGGAAAACGATCTACCGTGAAGGAGAGCACCGATGCGTATTGTCCACTTTGGACATGCTTGCACACTTCTGGAGACCGAGGGCGCGCGGATCCTGATCGACCCCGGCACCTTCTCGACGGGGTTCGAAGGTGAGCGTGAACTGGACGCCATCCTGATCACCCACCAGCATTTCGACCACCTCGACGCGGACCGGCTGCCCGCGTTGCTGGAGGCGAACCCCGGCGCGCGGCTGATCGTCGACCCGGGTTCCGCCGAAACCGTGGGGAAGATCGGCGCCGAGTTCCAGGTCGCGAACCCCGGTGACGCCTTCGACATCGGCTCCAGCGGCGTCAACGTCGTCGGCGGCGAGCACGCCGTGATCCACGACGACATCCCGACGATCCCGAACGTCGGCTACATCGTCGATCACGGCGCCTTCTACCACCCGGGCGACTCGTTCTTCGTGCCGGAACAGAAGATCGACGTCCTCGGCCTGCCCACCGGCGCTCCGTGGCTCAAGGCAGGCGAAGCCGTCGACTATCTGCGCTCCGTCTCGCCGCGCGTCGCCGTCCCGATCCACGAAGCCGTCCTCGCGCGGCCGCAGATGCACTACGGCCTGTTCGCCAACCTCGCCCCGGAAGGCACGGAGGTGAAGGTGCTCGACGTCGGGGAGCACGTGAAGCTTTAGGCGCGGTAGGCGAGCTTGCGCACCAGGATCTCCGCAGGTCCCCGATAGGACTTGCGGTGCATCCAGTACGCGACGACGACCGAAAGCAGCCACACGCCGAGCCCGCAGGCGGCCGCTACGAACGTCGGATCCTTCTCCTGGCCGCCGAGGCCCAGCATGAACGGGGGCGCCAGGATCAGCCACGCCACCGACTGGAACAGGTAGGCGCTCAGCGTGCGCTGCCCGAGGGCGGAGATCGCGGTGACGACGAGGCCGCGGCGTTTCTTGCCGACCGCCATGCCGATGAGGCCGAACAGGCTGAGGTAGCCGATCGCGCCGAACACGCCCGCGCCCTCGTACAGCAGCTTGGCGAACCCGGCGGTATCGGCGTCGAACCCGAGGTAGTCGCCGGCGAAGAGGCCCATCGGCAGGGCGCCGGCGATCGCGACACCGAATCCTCCGAACAGGCCGACGAGGAGGATCTTCCGGTTCGGCTCCTCCAGGAAGCGCTTCTTCGCGGCCCAGGCGCCCACCCAGACGAAGAGGATCGACGGCAGCAGGACCATCGTGATGGACGGCCATTCCACCAGGCGCTCTCCCAGAGCCTCGCCGTACGTCGGCGCCAGGGAGGACTTGTCCTCGGGGGACGGCACTGGCGCGCTCCCGGAGTTCCCGCTGAGCACCAGGTACATCAGCACGGAGAGGTAGCAGAGGGCGAAAACCAGGTAAAAGGCCGGAAGCCGGTAGAAACCCTTGCCACGTCGCAGAAGCAGCAGGGTGAACACGACCCCGATGACGCCGTACGCGCCGAGCACGTCACCGGAGAAGAACAGAACTCCGTCGACCGCGCCGAAGACCAGCAGCCACGCGTGCCTCCGGAGCAGGACCCCGCGTGTCCGGGGCCAGGACTCTCCCAGCGCCTGCTGGCGATCCGCGAACTGCACCATCCCGTAGCCGAGCATCATGCCGAACAGCGGCAACGCGCACGCGTGCACGAAGACGAACAGCAGCACGAAGTACGGCCGTTCCAAGCCCTGCGGCGTCTGGTCGACCCCCGGCGAGTTCCCCAGGAAGATGCTCGCGGTATGCGCCAGCGCCACCAGCAGTAGCGCGAAACCCCTGGCCAGATCCGGTGCGAGCACCCGCTCACTGGTCGGCAACGACTTCATTGTTCCCCCTCGGACGCCTTTAGTATCCAACGTACACTAATTAATGTCCGACGGATACTAAAGCACGGGCGGCCGGTCGTCAGTTCGCGGCGATGAGAGCGGCGACGCCGTTGAGGACGACGTCGAGGCCGAAAGCGAATTCGGGGTCGTCGGCCTGGTCGGGCGCGCTCAGTCCGGAAGTCAGAAAGCCCACCGCGTCGGGGAAACGCTCCGGATCGATCAGCTCGGCGAGCCCCTTGCCGTACGCCTGCTCGGCCTGCGCCTGGCTCAGCCCGCTGCCCTTCCTGCCTTCCGCGAGCTGGATGGCCTGCGCGCACGCGAGCCGGACATAACCGCTGATCAGGACGAGTACGCCGCCCTTGGTGCCCCAGTCGAGCCCGGTGTCGCGCAGCGTGCGCAGGATGGCGTCCATCCAGGCGACCGCGTGCGGGCCGGCGGGCGGACCGGACAGCGGCAGCTCGACCAGCCACGGGTGCCGCATCAGCACGTCGCGATTGGCCTCGGCCAGCGTGGTCAGCTCGGCGCGCCAGTCACCGGAGGGCTCCACCGTCGGCGGGTCGCCGATGGCGGAGTCGGCCATCAGTTCCAGCAGTTCCGCCTTCGAACCGATGTGGCGATACAGCGACATCTTCGTGACGCTCAAGTCCTTCGCCACGTTCGCCAGCGTCACGTTCGCGACGCCTTCGCGATCGGCGAGGGCCACCGCGGCCGCGACGACGCTGTCGATGTCGAGCACCGACGGCCTGCCGCGCGTCGCGCGTTCCGACCGGCGCCAGAGCCGCAGCAACGTCGCCTGTGCGTCACCGCGGTCGGCGTCGTCGGTCATCCCGTCAATCTAGTTGCAGCGACTTCGGCCGGGAGAGCGAGCCGTAGGTGGTCCCGAAGGCGCGGTTCTCCAGCGAGACGTCGACGGCGTCGAGGAACGCCTGCCGCAGCCCAGGCCGGGCGAGGTCGGCGGCGTCGATGCCGAGCCGGACGAGCCCGCCGCGGCGCGCGGTCCTGGCTGCGGCCAGCACCAGCGCGAAACACCGGACGGTCTCGGTCCGGTGCGACGGGCCGCCGAACTCCTGCACCCTGGCGCGCCGGACCTCGCCGGACACCAGGTCCCGCACCGAGACCAGGTCCGCGCACAGCTTGAACCCGTGCTCGCGCAGAGCCTGGACGGTGCCCTCCGACGCGATCCAGCGCGGCGGCGCGAAACCGTCGACGGCCATGCCGTTGGCGTCGAGCGCCGCCTTCGCCGCGATCAGCCGCAACCGCGCCTCGTGCGCGGGCAACGCCGCGAACTCGGCGCGTTTGCCCAGGTGGACCGCGCGGTGGGTGGGGGTGATCCGGTGGTCGTAACCGTGCAGGAGGACGGAGTCGCCGTGAGCACGGCGCGTCCGGACCCACTCGGTCACCGGTCCCTCACCGGTCCGGGCCGCGTAGAGCACGGACAACGGGACCTTGCGCCTGTCGAGCTCGGCCGCGAGGTCGGCACAGCGGTGCAACGTCCGGGTGGTCACGCCGGACAGGGAAACCAGCAAACGTGCGTCCACGTTCCTGATTGAGCCAGACCGGCCTTGCGCCGGACTGACGACGGAGTGAACGACGCAGGTCAGCCGGGCGAATCAGGCAGGCCAGTCGTCGAGTGAGCAGCCGGTTATGCGCTCGTAGGCATCGATGTACCTCGCCCGGGTGGCGGTGACGATCTCGTCGGGCAGCGGTGGTGGCTCCGGTCTCTCCAGCCGGTGCCAGCCCGACGCGGGACCGGTCAGCCAGTCGCGCAGCGGCTGCTTGTCGAACGACGGGAGCGGGCTGTCCGGGGTGCGCCCGGCCGCCGGCCAGTAGCGGGAGGAGTCCGGCGTCAGGACCTCGTCGGCGAGCACGAGGTTCCCCTCGGGGTCGACGCCGAATTCGAGTTTCGTGTCCGCGAGCAGGATGCCGCGTTCGGCGGCGTACTCCGCGCCGCGGCGGTACACCGCCAGCGTCGCCTCGCGGACCTCTTCCGCCCGCTCGCGGCCGAGCTGCCCGACGACGTCGGAGAACGCGATGTTCTCGTCGTGCGAACCGTGATCGGCCTTGGTCGCGGGGGTGAAGATCGGTTCGGGGAGACGGGAGGATTCGGTCAGGCCGGGGGGAAGTTCGACACCGCAGACCATGCCGGTGGCGCGGTAGTCGGCGAGCCCGGTGCCGGTGAGATAGCCGCGGGCGACGGCTTCGAGAGGCAGCATCGCCAGGCGCCGCACCAGAAGCGCGCGGCCGCGGACCTCGGCGGGGATACGTTCGTCGTCGTAGGAGACCAGGTGGTTGGGGAGGACATCGGAGAGCAGGGAGAACCAGAACACGCTCATCGCGGTGAGCACCCGACCCTTGTCCGGGATGGGGGTGTTGAAGATGACGTCGTAGGCCGAGATCCTGTCCGAAGTGACGAGCAGCAGATGCTCGTCATCGACGGCGTAGAGCTCACGGACCTTGCCGGCGGCGATCTTCGGGTATTCGAGCGTCGTCACGGCTGCACCCTAGCGAGCAAGGATGATGGCTGGTCATGCCGATCCACTGCGTTTCGTTCACGACCGATTACGGCCTGAGTGACGGTTTCGTGGCCGCTTGCCACGGGGTGATCGCGCGGATCGCGCCGTCCGTCCGGGTGTTCGACGTGACCCACGAGATCCCTCCACAGCAGGTCAGGACCGGGGCCGAGGTGCTCGCCCAGACGGTGCCGTATCTGCCGGAGGGCGTCCATCTCGCCGTCGTCGACCCCGGCGTCGGCACGGCACGGCGCGGTGTCGTGGTGGTGACCGAACGCGGAATCCTCGTCGGCCCGGACAACGGGCTCCTCATTCCCGCCGCCGAAACACTCACGGGGGTGATAGCGGCGTACGAACTCACGGCCCCGGAGTACCGCCTTCCGGTGACGTCTTCGACGTTCCACGGACGCGACATCTTCGCGCCCGCCGCGGCGCATCTCGCGCTCGGCGTCGCCCCCGAGGAGTTCGGGCCGCGCGTCGACGACCTCGTGCGCCTGCCGGACCCGTTCGTCGCGGTGTTCCCCGGCAAACTCGTGACGGAAGTGCTCACGGTCGACCACTTCGGCAACGTCCAACTGGCCGCGAGCCCCGCCGACCTCGACCTGGCCGGGCTGGCGGGCACGGTCTCGGTCAGCAGCGAACACGTCCTGGTGAAAGCGCTGGTCGGCGACACCTTCGGCACGGTCCCGCCGGGATGGAACGTGCTCTACACGGACTCGGCGGGACGGCTCGCGGTCGCCGTGAACGGCGGTTCGGCCGCCGACGTGCTCGGGCTGGGACCCGCCCAGGAGTGCACGATCACCTCGTCGCCGACGGCCAGCTGACCCGGCCCGGTCACCGCCATCTTGATCCCGAACGAGACCCCGCCCTCGGGTTCGCGCCGGTAGTCGGCGAGCGACCGGATCGGCTCGGGACCGGCCTTCTCGCCGGTCTCCTGATCGACCATCGGCACCGTGCAGCGGATGCAGACCTTGGCGTACCCCAGGTCCAGGCCGCCGGCGGTGAGCGCGCGGACGTCGTCCTCGCGATGCGGCTCCGGCCAGCCGGAGACGACGATGTTGGGCCGGAAGCGATCCATCGGCACGGCCTCGGCGCCGCGCGACGCGATGCGCTCGTTCAGACCGTCCAAAGAGGACTCGGAGGTGAGCAGGATCGCGTGCGCGTCGGCGAAGGCCGCGGTGCCCGGGATCTCGCCGTTGGTGACGCGCTCGTGCTCCGGCGCGAGCCCGACGAACACCGACGGCAGGCCCAGGACGCCGGAGAACCACTCGGCGGCCTCGTCACCCTGGTGGACGCCCTTGCCCTGCCAGGTGAACGTCGCCGCGGGGTGCCGCGGCCCGTCCGTGACCGTCTCGACCAGCAGGTCTTCGGCGCCGGGAGCGGTGAGCCGCAGCCGGGCGCCGTCGTCGGTCACCTCGGCCCCGATCGCGGCCATCACCGGATGCTTGCGCTGGCTGCGGAACTCGCCCTCCGGCGACACGACCATCCAGGCCCGGTCGAACCGCAGGCCCGCGGGGGTGACGTCGGCCGTTTCGACCGACGTCCCCGCGCAGCCCTTGACCGGGTAATAGACCAGCTTCGCCACTCTCGCCATGGCCGCAGATTACGCGTGTCGTCCGTCCTCTCGGGTGCCCAAGTCCGTGACCGGCTGAGCGCGAGGGCTGAGCGCGCGGCCAGGCGTCAGAGCACCTGCGACAGGAAGCGCTGCAGCCGCTCGCTCTTCGGAGCGTCGAAGATCGCCTCCGGAGCGTCGTGTTCGACGATCTTCCCGGCGTCCATGAACGCGACCTCGTCGGCGACGCTACGCGCGAACCCCATCTCGTGGGTGACCACAAGCAGCGTCAACCCGCGTTCGGCCAGCCCTGCCATGAGGGTGAGGACGCCCTTGACCAGCTCCGGGTCCAGTGCGCTGGTCGCCTCGTCGAACAGCATGACCTCGGGCTCCATCGCGAGCGCCCGCGCGATCGCGACCCGCTGCTGCTGCCCGCCGGAGAGCGCGCTCGGCCGGTACGGCGCCTTGTCGGCGAGGCCGACCTCGGCGAGGCGGGCGTGCGCGATCTCCGCCGCCTCCTCCTTGCCGAGCTTGCGCACGCTGCGCAGCGGCAGCGTGATGTTGTCCAGCACGCTGCGGTGCCCGAACAGGTTGAAGTGCTGGAACACCATCCCGACCCGCTGGCGCAGCACGTCCGGGTCGGAGGAGATGACGCTCTCGCCGCCGAGCAGCAGGTCGCCCGAGTCGGGCTCCTGGAGGCGGTTCACACAGCGCAGCAGCGTCGACTTGCCGGAGCCGGACGGTCCGACGATGCAGGTCGTGCGGCCCTTTTCGACCTTGAGGTTCACGCCCTTGAGCACTTCGAGGGTGCCGAAGGAGACGTGGACGTCGCGGAGTTCGACGCTGGAAGAACGGGTGGCGGCGGTCATGACATCGGCACCTTTCCGGCGTTCAGCAGTTCCAGATCGCCGCCGTCGTCCTCGGCCCGGACCTTCTTGCCGGTGCGCAGCTTCTTGTCGATGAAGTTCACCAGATGCGTCAGCGGGACGGTGATCACCAGGTAGACGACACCGGCCGCGACCAGCGGCGACAGGTTCCCGGTGTTCGCCGCGAGGTCCTGCCCGATGCGGAACAGGTCGCGCTGCTCGGCGAGGAAGCCGAGGAAGTACACCAGGCTGGAGTCCTTGACCAGCGCGATGAACTGGTTCACCAGCGCGGGCAGCACACGCCGCACGCCCTGCGGGATGACGACGAGCGTCATCGCCTTGGTGTAGGTCATGCCCAGCGCGCGGCTGGCCTCCATCTGTCCTTTTTCGACACTCTGGATGCCGGCACGGAAGATCTCGCCGATGTACGCGGCGGCGATCAGGCTCAGCGCCAGGATGCCCAGCGGGTACGGGTTCCGCGACAGCGACGGGATGAGGATCCCGCCGCCCTGCCCGATCACCAGGATGGTCAGGATCGCGGGCAGGCCGCGGAAGATGTCGGTGTACACCCGGGCGGGCCAGCGCAGCCACGCCTTGCTCGACAGGCCCATCGTGGCCAGCAGCATGCCAAGCACGGTGCCGATCAGCGCCGAGAACACCGACAGGATCAGCGTGTTCAGCAGGCCGGTCCCGAGGAGGTCGGGGAAGACCTCCCAGATGTACTCCCAGTTCAGGAAGGTGTTGAGGAAGTCGTTCACTTACTTCTGCCCGGCCTTGAACTCCGCGGGCACCGGCGCGTTCGGTTCGAACCGCTGGTGCACCTTTTCCCATGTCCCATCGGCGATGACCGCCTTGAGCCCGGCGTTGATCTTGCCTGCCAGCTCGGTGTTGCCCTTCTTGACCGCGAAACCGTGCGGGATCGTCGTGGTGATCGCCTTGACCACCTTGAGTTTCGCGTCCGGGTTCTTCGCCGCGTAGTCCTCGGCGGTCGCCTGGTCGAAGATCGCGCCGTCGATCGCGCCCGATTTCAGCGCGGCGAGGGTGGCGGCGTCCTGCGGGAACCTCACGGCCTGCGCGGTGGGCGCGTTGGCCGCCAGCCAGTTGTCCGAAACCGTGCCCTGGACGACGCCGATCCGCTTGCCCGCCAGGGAGTTCTCGTCGGTGATGGCGACGCCTTCGCGGGTCTCGATGCCGAGCGACTGGTAGTTGTACGGCAACGAGAAGTCGACGGTCTTGCGGCGTTCGTCGGTCTGCGAGATCGCCGAGCTGCCGATGTCGAACCGGCCGTTGGCGACCTGGCTCAGCAGCGTGGCGAACTCGGTGGAGACGAACTCGAGCTTCAGGTTCTGGTTCGCGGCGATGGCCTTCAGCAGCTCGTTGTCGAACCCGGTGAACACGCCGTTCTCCTGATAGGCGTTGGGTTTCGAGTCGCTCAGGGTGCCGACACGCAAAGTGCCCGCGCCGGCGTCTCCACCGCCGCCGCACGCCGCCAGCACTGCCACCAGGACAGCACCGACGACGGCGGCGAGTGACTTCTTCATCGTGATCCTCACGCCTTGAACTGGTCCGGGACCGGCGCCGTCGGCAGGAACTTCTCGTGCAGCTTGACCCAGGTGCCGTCGGCGATGACCTGCTTCAGGCCCTCGTTGATCTTCGTCTGGAGTTCGGTGTTGCCCTTCTTCACCGCGAAGCCGTGAGGCACGTCGGTGGTGAAGGACTTGACGACCTTGAGCTTCGTGTCGGTGCTCTCCTTGACGTTCGTCTCGGCGATCGCCTGGTCGAGGATGTAGGCGTCGACGGCGCCGCTCTTGAGCGCGGCCAGCGCCGGGGCGTACCCGGGGAAGCGCACGGCCTGCGCGTCGGGCACGGTCGAGGTGAGCCACTTGTCGCCGACGGTCGCCTGGATGACCGCGACCCGCTTGCCGGAAAGGGCCTTCTCCTCGGTGATCGGCGAGCCGTCCTTGGTCTGGATGCTCATCACTTCGAAGTTGTACGGGCTGGAGAAGTCGACGTTCTTCTTGCGCTCGTCGGTCTGCGCGATGGCCGAGCTGCCGATGTCGAACTGGTTGTTCGCGACCTGGCCCAGCAGCGACGAGAAATCCGTCGAGACGAACTCCAGCTTCAGGTTCTGCTTCGCGGCGATGGCCTTCAGCAGCTCGTTGTCGAAGCCGGTGAAGTTACCGTTCTCGACGTAGATGTTCGGCGGCGCGTCGCTCAGCGTCCCGACGCGCAGGGTCTTCTCGGTGGCGGATTCGCCGCCACCGCAAGCGGCGAGCACCGCGACGAGACCGGCGGCCAGCGTGGCGAGGAGTGTCTTTTTCATCGTTCAGATCCCCGTGTTCTGCACGGGCAGGCCGGGGCCGCCCTGTTCGAGTTCCTTGGGCAGCGGCTCGGTCTTGAAGAACTGAGCGTGCAGGCGGGCGACGGTACCGTCCGCCACGGCCTTCGCGAGGCCGTCGTTGAGCTTCTTCAGCAGGTCCTTGTTGTCCTTGCGGACGGCGAACGCGGACGGCGTGTCCTTGGTCTCGACCGTGTAGCCGAACTCCAGCGCCAGGTCCGGGTTCTGGTCGATGTACTTCTGCCCGATGTCCTTCGGCACGACCCAGCCGTCGAGGCTGCCCGCCTTCAGCTGCGCGAAACCGGCGTTGTAGTCGGGGAACCGGACGACGTTGGCGCCGGGCACCTTGCCGCTCGCGAAGTCGTCCTGCACCGACGCCTGCACGACGCCGAGCCGCTTGCCGTTGTAGGCGCCGACGTCCTTGAGGCCCGCGCCCTTCTTCGTGATGATCGAGGTGAACCCGGTGCTGTAGCCGTTGCTGAACGCGACGGTCTTCTTGCGGGCCTCGGTGGTGGAGATCGTGGAGCTGCCGATGTCGAACTTGTTAGTGGCGACGGCGGCGAGCAGCCCGGCGAACTCGGTGCCGACGAACTCGACCTCGAAGCCCTCGCGCTTGGCGATGTCGCGCAGCAGTTCGTTGTCGTAACCGGTGAAGGTGCCGTTCTCCAGGTAGATGGACGGCGGCGCGTCGGTCAGGGTGCCGACCCGCAGCTTCTGGCCGGTCGTGCTCGCGTCACCGGAGCCACAGGCGGCGAGGGCGAGGGTGGCCGCTCCGGCCGTGACGACGGCGACGACTTTCGACAGCGTGGATCTCATCGCTTCTTCCGTGGGTTTCGGCGCGCAAGGCGCGATACAAACACGCCAGGCCGCCTCATGGGCGGCCTGGCGCTCCGGGTTCAGCGATCGAGATTAGGCATTTCGCCCGATCGAGTAACTTCGTCCCACTCTGTGAACGCCCCGTGGTGGGGCTGCTCACACGTCAGAGAATCGGTGCCGGCGAGTAGCCCGCGGCCTCCGGGAAACGCTCCAGGATCCCCGCGACACGCGACGCGATCGCGGCCACCTGACGCGGCGCGACACCGGTGAACGAGATCCGGTCGGCGAGGAGTTTGTCCAGCTCACCGCGGTCGAGCGGGATGCGCTCGTCGGCCGCGAGCCGGTCGAGGAGGTCGTTCTCCGCCAGCCCCTGCTCCCGCATCGCGAGGGCGACGCCGACGGCGTTCTCCTTGATGGCCTCGTGAGCGGTTTCACGCCCGACGCCCGCGCGGACCGAGGCCATGAGCACCTTGGTGGTCGCGAGGAACGGCAGATAGCGATCGAGCTCACGTCCGATGACCGCGGGGAAGGCGCCGAACTCGGCGAGCACCGTGAGGAAGGTCTCCAGCAGGCCGTCGAGCGCGAAGAACGCGTCGGGCAGCGCGACCCGGCGGACGACGGAGTCGGACACGTCGCCTTCGTTCCACTGGTCGCCCGCGAGCTCGCCGACCATCGACAGGTAACCGCGCAGCACGACGGCGAGCCCGTTGACGCGCTCGCACGACCGCGTGTTCATCTTGTGCGGCATGGCCGACGAGCCGACCTGGCCCGGTTTGAAGCCCTCGGTGACCAGTTCGTGGCCCGCCATCAGGCGGATCGTCTTCGCCAGGCTCGACGGCGCGGCCGCGAGCTGGACCACGGTGGACAGCACGTCGAAGTCGAGCGAACGCGGGTACACCTGGCCGACGCTGGTGAACACGTTCTCGAAGCCGAGGTGGCTCGCGACCCGCGACTCCAGTTCGTCCAAAGTGGACTCGTCGCCGAGCAGGTCGAGCATGTCCTGCGCGGTGCCGACCGGTCCCTTGATGCCGCGCAGCGGGTACCGGGAGATCAGGTTTTCGAGCCGGTCGAAGGCGACCAGCAGTTCGTCGGCGGCGGTGGCGAAGCGCTTGCCCAGGGTCGTCGCCTGCGCGGCGACGTTGTGCGAACGGCCCGCCATCACCGTGTCGGCGTGCTCGACCGCGATCGAGGCGAGCCGGGCCAGCACCGCGCCGACGCGGCTTCGCATCAGCTCCAGCGAACGGAGCAGCTGCAGCTGCTCGACGTTCTCGGTGAGGTCGCGCGACGTCATGCCCTTGTGGACGTGCTCGTGCCCGGCGAGCGCGTTGAACTCCTCGATCCGGGCCTTCACGTCGTGCCGGGTGACCCGCTCGCGCGCGGCGATCGAGTCGAGGTCGACCTGCTCCAGCACGCGCTCGTAGTCGGCGACGACCCCGTCCGGTACCTCGACGCCGAGATCGGCCTGCGCCCGGAGCACGGCGAGCCAGAGTTCGCGCTCCAGCACGACCTTGCGTTCCGGGGACCAGAGTTCGACCAGCTCAGGCGAGGCGTAGCGGCCGGCGAGCACGTTGGGGATGCGGGGCTTGTCCGTCACGCGGCCAGACTAACCGGGCGCTACGCGAGGGCGGCTTGCAGCATCCGCGCGGCGGCGGCCCGCGGCTCCGGATCGACCTCGATCAGCGCGTTGACCACGGCGCCGTCGACCAGCGCGACCAGCCGCTCCAGTTCGGTGCCGTCCACGGGATTGCCGGAGCGCTCGAAGATCTCGTGGAGCAGTTCGTACAGCTGCGCGGACAGCGTCCGCATCAGCGGCCGAAGGTACGGACGCCGACCGGTCCCGACGAGACGCTCGTAGCGCAGGAGGACCGCTTCGGCGTCGGCCTCGCGATCCGGCCGAAGCGGGCCGAGGAGCATGTCCAGCACCAGGTCGACGGTGGCCTCGACACCGCGGTTGCGGGTCGCGAGCTCGTCGAGACGGCGCCGCCCGGTCTCCAGTTCCTGGTTCGCGTGGTGCTCGACAGCGGCGGTGACCAGTTCTTCGAGTGAATCGAAGTAGTACGTCGTCGAAGCCAGCGGCAGCCCCGCGCGTTCGGCGACCGCACGGTGCCGCACGGCGTCGAAACCGCCCTCGGCCAGCAGCGACGCGGCGGCCTCGATGAGCTCGGCACGGCGTCGCTCACCCTTCGGCGTGGTCGCTGCGGCAGTCATGGCGGGCTATTTTGCCAGGCGCCGTCAGTAACGAGCCGCGAGCACGGCGGCGAACCGGTCGACGTCGGCGTCCGAGAACGCGGGCCCGCCCGAACCGTCACCGAGGCTCACCACGACCACCAGCGATCCCTTGGCGGTGGTCCGCCGCGCCTCGGCCGCCCCGATGGGCATCGCCGGGACGGACGCGCCCGCCGGATAGACCGCGGCGGAAACCGTGCCGCCCGGCATGGGGAACCCCGCGGACCTGGCGCCCGTCGAACAGATGTCGCCGGGCGTCGACTTGGCGACATCCACGGGGACCGGGAGCTCGCCAGCGAGGGCGGTGGCGAGCTCCCGGTCCACCTGGTCGCACCCGTAGGTGCCTTCGGCCGATAGCTGGCCGGTCCTCTCTGGCCCGTCGCCCCCCTGCTGAGGCGGCGGGTTCGAGAAGTTCGTGGACTCCCCGTCTTGAGGACGTACCGAAGCGGCTCCGGGTTGCTTCGGTGCGGCGGCTTGGTCGTCGGATTTGGCGGCGGACCCCGTCTGGAGCTCGGTTCCCCCGAGCACGCCGAACATGCCCACTCCGGCCAGGACCAAAACCACCGCACTACAGGCGACGGCGATACCGTTTCGACGCCGGGCAGTGGCGCGTTTCGACGCGCGGACGACGTCGGCCGTGTCGAAGGAGGGAGACGGCGCGTCGCCGGGAGCGTCACGGAACAACGCCTTCAGGTCATTCTCGTCCATCCCGTGCCACCTCCTCCTTCTCCATGACCTGCCTGAGGTTCGCGAGACCGCGAGCGGTCTGGCTCTTCACGTTGCCTTCGCTGCAGCCGAGCACCTTCGCCGCCGCGCCGACGTCCAGCCCCTCGAAGAACCGGAGCACCAGCACGGCCCGCTGCTTCGGGGGTACTTCGCGCAGCGCGGCCAGCAGGTCTTCCCTGGTGACGACCTGTTCGCCGAGGTCGAAGCCGTCCTGCGGCGGTTCGGGCAGCTCTTCGGTCTGCCACTCCCGCCGCCACGGCCGCCTCGACTCGTCGATGGCCGCCCTGACCAGCGTCTTCCGCACGTAGGCGTCGGTCGCCGCCCGTTCTCTGATCTTCTTCCACCTCCGGTGCAGCGCGACGAACGCCGTCTGCGCGAGGTCGTCCGCGCGATGCCAGTCACCGCAGAGCATGTACGCGGTCCTGCGCACGGAGTCCCGCTTCGCGGCGAAGTACTCCGCGAACTCTTGTTCGTCGCGCTGGTTCACGCGGGTTTTGTCTCCGCTCTTGCCTCGTCGGTGGGTAGGACGGAACCGGGGGCGTCCACGGTTGCATGAGCGGGCGCGGCGGACCAGCCGGGGAGGAGATTCATGGCGGGGCCGTCGATGTGATGTGATCGTACCGTGACCTCTCGCCCTCTCCCGCTGATCGATTTCCGCTCCGACACCGTGACCCGGCCGGACGACGTCATGCGCCAGGCCATGGCGAACGCCGAGGTCGGCGACAACGTCCTCGACGGCGATCCGACCATCGGCGCCCTGGAAGAACGCGCCGCGAAGCTGCTCGGCATGCCGGCGGCGCTCTGGACGCCGACCGGGACCATGGCGAACCTGATCGCGCTGTGCCTCCACCTCCAGCGCGGCGACCGGTTCCTCGCGCCGCGCGGCTCGCACGTGATCACCGACGAACTCGGGTCCGCCGCCTGGCTCGCGGGCGGCATGCCGGAGCCGCTGGAGCACGACGCCGGGCCCGGGCGGCCGACGCCGGAAACGCTTTCCGCCGCGATCGGCAACCCGCGCGGGCCGTACTACGCGCTGCGCACGCCGCTGCTGTGCCTGGAGAACACGCACAACTCGGCGGGCGGCGCGATCACCCCGCCCGACGAGCACGCCCAGCTGGTCGCGGTGGCGAAGGAGGCCGGGCTGACCGTGCACCTCGACGGCGCCCGCCTCTGGCACGCGTCGGTCGCGCTGGGGGTGCCGCCCGCGGCGCTCACGGTCGGCGTCGACACCGTTTCCGCCTGCTTCTCCAAGGGCCTCGGCGCGCCCGTCGGTTCGGTGGTCGCCGGCAGCCGGGAGTTCGTCGAGAAGGCGCGGCGGATGCGCCAGATGCTCGGCGGCGGCGTCCGTCAGGCGGGCGTGCTGGCCGCGGCGGGCCTGGTCGCGCTGGACCGCGTCGGCGACCTGGCCGAGACGCACGAGAACGCGACGCGGCTCGCGGCCGGGCTCGCCGAGCACGGCTGGGAGGTGAACACGCCCGAGACCAACATCGTGCGGGTCACCGCGCCCGATCTCGAAGGCAGGCTGGCGTGGCTCGCCGAACTCGGGATCCAGACGCTGCCCAGTTCGGGCAAGATCAGGTTCGTGGCACATCGGGACCTTTCCGCGGCCGACATCGAGGAAACCCTTCGACGCATCACGACCGGGGGCTGAACATGAACTGGATCGTCTTCGACTACGGCGATGTCATCAGCAAGCACACCGACGCGCTGCCCACCCTTGCCAAGTCCTTCGGCCTCGAACTCGCCGAGTTCGAGCCGCATTACTGGGCCGAACGGAACCGGTACGACTCCGGTGGTTCGGACCTCGAGTACTGGCAGAGCATCGGCCGGGCGCTGGACGTCCCGGTCGACAAGTCCTTCGCCGAGGAACTGACCCGCATCGACGTCACCGGCTGGACGCGTCTCGAACCGGACGTGCTCGAACTGCTGGAAGGACTGCACGAGGCGGGCGCGCCGCTCGCGCTGCTTTCCAACGCGTCGTCGACCTTCGGCCGGTGGGTGCGCGAGCAGGAATGGTCGAACCTGTTCCGCGTGAAGCTCTTTTCGGGCGACCTCGGCTGCATGAAACCCGACGAGAAGATCTACCGGATCCTGCTCGCCGAACTCGGCGCCGAACCGGCCGATTGCCTGTTCTTCGACGACCGCCAGTCCAATGTGGACGGAGCACGGGCGATCGGGATGAAGGCCGAACGGTGGGTCGGCGTGACAACGGCGCAATCCGCCTTCGGCTCTTCGGAGGAATAATTCACCCTCACCGTTCGTCCGCTTACGTGCGGTGAAGTGGATGACCTACGCTGGACCCGTCCGAACCGATTCATCCGGCAGGTGCCCATGTCAGCGAAGCAGCGCCCGTTCGTCCCGGTCGACTTCGACCGGCCGAGCATCGCGCGGGTCTTCGACGCGCTCATGGGTGGCCAGGACAACTACGAGGCCGACAGGGTGGTGCTGCGCCAGATCCTGGAGCTCGCGCCGGAAGCCCAGGTCATGGCCAAGGAGGTCCGGCACTGGCTGGTCCGGACCGTGCGCTACCTGACCGACCGGGAGGGCGTCGACCAGTTCCTCGACCTCGGCTCCGGCTTCCCGACCGTGGAGAACACGCACCAGGTCGCGCAGCGGTACAACCCCGAGGCACAGGTCGTGTACGTCGACCACGATCCGGTGGTCCAGGCGCACGGACGCGCGATCCTCGCGGCGAACGATTTCGCGCACATGCTGGGCGCCGACCTGACCCAGCCCACCGAGGTCGTCGAGGAACTCGCCCGCACCCACCGGCTGGACTTCGATCGGCCCGCCGCGCTGATCCTGTGCGCGATCGTGCACCACATCCAGGACCTCGACGAGGCGCGGAAGGTCGTCCGCGCCTACGTCGACGCGCTCGCGCCGGGCTCCTTCGTCGTCCTGCTCCACCAGCACAACCCCGCCGACGGCTCCGAAGCGGCCGACATCGCGACGTCGCTGGAGAAGCGCTTCGACGGCACCGGGCTGGACACGCGCTACCGCACGCGTGAGGAGATCGAGTCCCTGTTCGAGGGACTCGATCTCATGGAACCCGGGCTGACCTACCCACACCTGTGGTGGCCGGACGGGCCGCGCTTCACCCCGCTGGCGCCCGTCAACTACACGTCGCTCGGCGGGGTTGCGCGCAAACCTTAACGGAGCTGCTTCGGGGTGCCCTTGCCCTTGATGGCGCCATAGGCGGCCGTGCCGAGGAAGACCGCGCCGCCGATGACGGCGATCCAAAAGACGGCCTTCACGAGAAACCCGAGCACGGACCCGAGCACCATGAAGGCCACCCAAGCCAGAATCAGCCCGCCGACGATCTTCCAGAACATGGCATCCTCCGATTGCCTCACCGTGCCCGTGCGGGCCCGGTGAGTCCAGGTTGTCAGGCAGAACTCGCGAGCGCCTTCATTCTGCCCAACGTTCAGGGTGAATTCGGGGTTCCCCCTGACCGTGTG
The DNA here is from genome assembly GCF_040684635.1 of Amycolatopsis sp. NPDC089917. Lineage (NCBI taxonomy): Bacteria > Bacillati > Actinomycetota > Actinomycetes > Pseudonocardiales > Pseudonocardiaceae > Amycolatopsis > Amycolatopsis sp. NPDC089917. The sequence continues at coordinate 29,474 of NZ_JBFBGL010000069.1, forward strand.
AGCCAGTCGCCGAGTCTGCGGACCCCCTCGTCGATGTCCTCGCGCGAGCCCGCGAAGGAGAATCGCACGAACCTCCCGCCGTCGACGGGGTCGAAATCGATGCCGGGGGCGATCGCGACGCCGGTTTCCGCGAGGAGCCGCTGACACCAGCTGAGGCTGTCGTTCGTGTACGCCGAGACGTCGGCGTAGGCGTAGAAGGCGCCTTCGGCCGGGGCGAGCTTGTCGATGCCGATGCCCTTGAGCCCATCGAAGAGCACGTCGCGGTTTTCGCGGTAGCGCTCGACGTGACCGTTGGCTTCCGAGTAAGACTCCTCGGTGAACGCGGCGGTCGCGGCGTGCTGGGAGACCGCGGGCGGGCAGATGGTGAAGTTGCCGGTCAGGACGTCGATCGCGCGGTGCAGCCGCTGGGGTGCGAGCATCCAGCCGAGCCGCCAGCCGGTCATCGCGAAGTACTTGGAGAACGAGCCGAGCACGAGCGCCTCGTCGCCGTACTGCCAGGCGCAGTCGAGTCCGCTGCCGTAGGAGATGCCGTGGTAGATCTCGTCGCTGATCAGCTGCACCCCGCGTGACGCGCACCAGCCGCTGATCGCGGCGAGTTCACCCGGCGGGAGGACGGTGCCGGTGGGATTGCTCGGGCTGGCCACGATGAGTCCCTTGATCGGCCCCAGTTCGTCGAGCAGCGCCACGGTCGGCTGAAAGTTCGTTTCGGGTCCGGTGGCGAACTCGACGACCTCGCAGCCGAGCACCTTCAGCAGGTTGCGGTAGGCCGGGTAGCCGGGACGCGCCATCGCGACGCGGTCGCCCGCTTCGAAGGCGCTGAGGAACGAGAGCAGGAAGCCACCGGAAGAACCGGTCGTCACGATGACGTCCTGCGGGCCGACGTCGACCGGGTACGTGCGGTTGTAGTGCGCCGCGACGGCTTCGCGCAGTTCGGGGATGCCGAGTTGCTCGGTGTAGCCGAGGTTGTCGTTCCTCAGCGCCCGCTGGGCGGCTTCGAGCACCGGTCGCGGTGCCGGCGCGGACGGCTGCCCCGCGAGCAGGGGGACCAGATCGCCATGGCTGCGCTGCCGCGCTTGTGCCGCCGAAAGGACGTCCATGACGTGGAACGGCGGGACGTCGGAGCGCGCGGCGGGACCGGGGAAGGACATGGGGTGAGGCTAACTCGCCTTCGCCAGGAGGACCGAGAATCCGTCGAGGAGTCGTTGGAGACCGAACTCGAAGAGCGTGTCGAGGTCGTAGTCGAACGGGGCGCGCGAGACGACACCGGCGAAGTTCGGGAAACGGCCCTCGGAGACCAGGTCCCAGAGGATCGGTTCGTGCACGGCGAGCCAGGCGTCGGCCGAAACCGCCGTCCCGGATTCGCTCTCGGCCTCGGCCTCGAAGTTGAGGGCAATGCCGCGGACGTGGTTGAAGATCGTGATGTGCGCGTACATGATCGTCGGCGCCGGGAGGCCGTGACCGTCGAGGGCGCGGGTGGCCCAGTCGGCGTGGCTCAACAGGTTCGGCAGCGGCTGCGGCCGGGTGATCGAGAGCGCCTGCGCGAGCCAGGGATGCCGCCGGAACAGGGCCCATTGCGCTCTGGCCATCAACTCCAGCTGTGCCCGCCAGCCCGCCGGCGGTTCGGGCGGGAAGCGGATCTCGCCGAGTGCCGTGTCGGCCATCTCGAGGATCAGCTCCTCCTTCGCGGTGACATGGCGATAAAGCGCCATCGTCGCGACGCCGAGGCCGGACGCGACGCGGCGCATCGACAGCGCGCGGATGCCCTCGGCGTCGGCGATCCGGATCGCGGCCTTCACCACCCGCTCGCGTGACAGCTCCGGCTCAGCCCTGGGCACGGCCTTCCGGGTGCGGCTCGCGACCACCGTGCCCGCGCCGGGTTTGGCGATGACCAGGCCGTCCCGTTTGAGCGTGGTGAGGACCTTCGTCGCCGTCGCCATCGCGACTCCCCACTCCGCGATGATCTGCCGCGTCGACGGGACCTTGTCGCCTTCGCGCAGCTCGCCGGAGACGATCCGGTGGCGGATCTCGGCGGCGATCCGCAGGTAGGGCGGCTCGGCCATGGTCGCCTCCTCGCAGTAGTGCACTCTGCTTCGTTTCGGCTGCCGCACTACCTTAATCGCACTAGTGCGGTGAAGTAAATCAGCTCGTTTTCCTGGTCTTTCGCAGTTGTGCTCATACGTTGTACGCAGTGCTTCACAACACCGTACACAGGGAGTTCGGATGCGAAAGGTCCTGATTTCGGGCGCGGGAATCGCCGGTACGACGCTGGCGTACTGGCTGCGGCGGCACGGTTTCGCGCCGACGGTCGTCGAGCGGGCTCCCGCGCCCCGCGTCGGCGGGCACGCGGTCGACATCCGCGGCACGGCGCTCGGCGTCGTCGACCGGATGGGCGTGCTCGGGCGGCTTGCCGACCTGCGGACGGACATGCGCGGGATGTCGTTCGTGAACGGCGCGGGCAAGACGCTGGCGAAGGTCACCGACCACACGCTGACCGGTGGCCTGACCGACAGCGACGACGTCGAGATCCTGCGGGACGACCTCACGGACACGCTGGCGTCGATCTCCCAGGACGGCGTCGAGTACGTCTACGGGGACTGGATCACCGGAATCGCGCAGCGAACCGACGGCGTCCGGGTCGCCTTCGCCCGCGGCGAGGCGCGGGACTTCGACCTCGTCTTCGGCGCGGACGGCCAGCACTCGGCCGTGCGATCACTGGTTTTCGGGGCGGAGCAACGGTTCTCGCATCACATGGACACCTATCTCGCGGTGTTCACCGTGCCGAACTTCCTCGACCTGGACCGCTGGCAGACGTTCCATCTGACGCCGGGGAAGCTGGCCGGTCTTTACAGCGCGCGAAACAACACGGAGGCGCGGGCGATGCTCGGCTTCCAGTCGGCGGAACTCGGCTTCGACCGGCATGACCTCGATCAGCAGCGGAAACTGATCGCCGGCCGGTTCTCCGGCCAGGGCTGGGAAGTGCCGCGGCTGCTGCGGGAAATGGAGTCGAGCGAGCTGTACTTCGATTCCATGACCCAGATCCGGATGGACCGGTTCACCGAAGGACGGGTCGCCCTGGTGGGTGACGCGGGCTACGGGCCATCGCCGCTTTCGGGACAGGGCACCAGTTTGGCGCTCGTCGGGGCTTACGTGCTCGCCGCTTCACTGGCGGCTTCCGCCGATCATCGCGCCGCTTTCGCCTCGTACGAAAAGGAAATGCGGCCGTTCGTCCGGCTGAACCAAGCGCTGGCTTCGCTGAACCAGAAGAAGCAGACGCGGTTTCAACAGTGGAAACAGATCCAGTCGATGCGCGTGCTGCCGTACCTGCCGTTCCGGGACCGGGTACTGAAAGCCGCCATGCGCCCGCTGACGGAGGCGGCGAACGCGTTGGTGCTGTCGTGAGCGGCGAGGACGGTTCTCTTGAAGGGCAAGGCAAAGGTGTCGCGCCCTCACCGCTCGCGCCTCCCGCCTCCGAGTGTCGCGAAAGCCACTTTCGCGACATCGGACGTCCCGAAAGTGGCTTTCGCGACACCGGGCGCTACCGGAGAACACCAGGCCAAGTGGGTCGTGAGTGGCGATTCGGGTTCTAACGGACTCGCATTTGCCTACCCACTGGCGTGATGGGCGGTCGAGTGAAGCCGGTGCTGGGGGCCGGTGTGGTCGACGGGGAATCCTCCCCTGTCACTTCGTCTGCGATCGGTCCTGACCGATATGACCTTGGTGTCCCTGGTGACGATGTAGGAATTGGGACGTCTGACGTCCCAATTCCTACATCGTCGCGCCCGGCAGCCGCGGAGCCACACTCTCGTCCAGTTCAGGCGTGGGTAGCTGAATACCGGTCCGCTCTAACCCGAATCGCCACTCACGAGGTCGCTAGTAGCCCTGGTACCCGCCGCCACCGGCCATGGACTTCAGCCCCGGGTGTCCCTCGAACCCGCCGTACCGCGAGAACGTGTACCGCACGCCCGCGATGATGTTGTCGACCGGGTTGTAGATGTTGTCGTGCCCGGGAAGCTTGTGCGAGTTGAAGGTCGGGTCGATGCACTGCATCAGCCCCTTGGACGGGGTCCCCTTGGCCGCGTTGGAGTCCCAGTTGTTGATGGCGTTGGGATTTCCGCCGGACTCCTTCTCGATGATCGTCCAGATCTTCTGGATGTCCGCGTCGGTCACCGGGATCCCGTTGGCCTGCAGGATCTTGATGGCCTCCTGGATCCACTGCTGGACGTTGCCCGGCGGGGTCGTCGACGGCGGGCCGCCGCTCGGCCCGAGGCCGCCGCCCCCACCGCCACCGCCGCCGCCCCCTCCACCGCCACCTCCGGCGTGGAGACCGCCGGTGCGTTTGGGGACGGTGCCGTCCTTGCCGGGCATCGGGACCTTGGAGTAGCCGTCCTGGATGTCCTGCTTCATCAGCGCCTGGGACTTCTGGATCATCTGGTTGGCCTGGTCGAGCAGCCCCTTGACCCTGGTGTCGGCGTCGCCGGCGATCTTGTCGATGTCGGTCTTGGCCTTCTGGATGATCTCGGCGGCCGAGGGGCTCGGCGCCGGCTTGTGATCCTTCTCGGCCTGCGCGGCGGCCTGGGTCGCCGCGTTCTTGTCCGACTCCGCCTGGGTGTTCCGCTTGTTGACCGCTTCTTCGGCGCCCTTGTAGGCGTCCGCGACCTGGGTCTTGATGTTACCGAGGTCGGTGTGGACGCGGTCGAGGTCGTCCACGACCTTGCCCAGCTGATCCTCGACGTTCTTCCCGGCCGTGGTGATCGATTTGACGTACTTGAAGAATTCGTCCGCGGCGGGCCCGACCCAGACGCCGCCGTTCAACGCTTCGGTCGAGCTCGACAAGGCCGCGCTGTGGTCGCCCGCGTTGTCGGCGGCCTTCTTGAACTGGACCGAAGCGTTGTGAATAGCGTCGAGGTTCACCTTGTCGATCTGATCGGCCTTCTTGACCAGTTCGCCCCAGCCGGCCGGCTCGCCGGCGCCGACGTTGTTCAAACCCACTGCTCAAGCCCCCTTGGTCTGCGGCCCCCAGGCCTGCCGAATCGTCACAGGTCCCCGTGCACCTTCAGGTTGTCCACGTGGACCGCTTCGGTCTCCTTGATCAAGCCTGCCGCCTTTCGCAGCACGAAGGCGGTGGCCTCCATCAGCTGACCGGCCGAATCGAATTCATTGTGGACGCCCTGCTTGAACTTGCCGACCGCGCCGTGCGCGTCGCCGTGCTCGTCCACTCCGCCGAAGGGGCTTTCCTTCTCGTCATCCATACCGGTGACGCCTTTTTTGGTCTTCTCGAACTCGTCCTTGAGCTTCTCCACCTGACCGGCGGCGATCCCCATCGAATCCGGGTCGTACACAGGCACGGTTCGTCATCCCCTTCGCGGAAAACTCGTATCCGCCCGATCAGACGCGCGGCCGATCAGGACGGTTCCCGCGCATACTTTAAGACCTCGACCGCGGGTGATGTGCGCATCCACGCCAACTTCCACCCCGCCGATATCCACTTCCCGAAACGGCCGAATCGGGGTAAACCCGATTAAGTCGGACGTGAACTCAGAAGTCGGCGACTTCCCGGATCCGGGTCGCCAGCAGCTGGCTGTCCGCCGGGGTGATGGTCGCCCAATCCCGCCCGTCCCGGTTCCGCGCGACCTGGAACAGGTACCGGCCCGCGTCCGTGTCGTAAAAGGCGACGACGTTGTCCGCGCGGCGAGGCCGACCGTCCCGGCCAGCACGTTCGATGCCGAACTGGCCGCGGGCCTCCTGGCCGAGCAGCATGCCCGCCACCTCCTGGGCCTGCCACAGCGGCACGTCCAGGTCTTCCAGGGCGGTGACCAGGGCTTTCGCGTCGCCACGGGCAGCGGCGTCGGCCTGGACGAGGAGGTCGTGCGGGAGGCTGATCGACTGGCCGACGCCGGGGCCGAGGTCACCCGCGACGGAGACGGCGGCCTCGGCGAGGGAGCTTTCCCTGGCCGGGATCAGCCACACCTGGCCGTCGTCGATCACGCCGAGCAGGGCCTGGTTGCCGACGCTGACCGCCTGGCCCTTGATCTCGCGGTCGGTCCACACCCAGACGTCGATCGCGAACCGGGGGTGCGCGAACAGGTTCAGCATGTCGACCAGTTCGCCCGACGCCTGGTGACCCCGCGCGAGACCTCGCGCGCGCAGGGATTCCCAGGCCTCTTCGATCAGTGTCGCCCGCTCCGTATGGGTCGTTCCGGGACTCGGCACGTCGAGTGCGACATGGCGGCGGGGCAGCCGTTCGGCTTCCCAGAGCATTTCGAACTCGAGTGCGGACAGCACCAGGCTGCCGTTGTCGTTCGGCACAGGTTCAGCGCGCTTCGGGGTTGCCGTGGTCACCGATCACGTCGGGCGACACCATGCGCTCGTCGGTGAACAGGTCCTTGTCGTCGACGCCGTAACGCCTGATGTGCTCGGCGTCCTCCTCGACGTCCTGGGTCGCCGCGCGCTCCATGAACTTCGACTCGGCCTTCGGCTGCTTCGCGCCGATCTTCTCCGAGCGGCGCATGGCCTCCTCTTCGGGAAGCTCGCCGATCGGCAGCTGGCGGGTCGGTTTGACGGCGCCGCCTTCCTGGCGGGGACGGCGGTCGCGTTCCTTGTCGCCGCTCAGCGCACCGCCCGCGACACCGGCGCCGAGCGCGGCCGCGCCGGCGCCCAGATCGCCCGCGGGCGGACCGGTGACCTTCGGGACGGCGGGGAAACCGCGGCCGGACTCGTTGCCGGGCACCATCGGCGCCTGCGGTCCGGCGCCGACCGAGCGGCCCTTGCCGAGTGCCTGGTCGCCGCCGCCCGTGCCACCGCCGACGCCGCCGAAGACGCCCGGGCCCGACGTGGAGCCGAGGCCCTTGCCCAGTGCGCTTTCGACCCCGGGGCCGGGGCCGAACGACTTGCCCACCGGCTGCGCCGACGTGGTGCTGCTCGGCGGCAGGCTCCCGGTGGACTGGCCCGGCGGGATGTTCGTGGAGCCGGGCGGCAGGTTCGGCGCACCCGGCGGGACGAACGGCGGCGAGGTGGGCGAACCCGTGACCGGGTACGACGGCCTCGACGTCTCGGGCTGCGGAGTGGGCCGGTTCGGCGCCACCCAGCCGCTGCCCGGGGCGGGCGTGGGCCGCGACGTGCCGGACGGCGTGGTCGGGGCGGCGGCCGCGGGCACGGTGGCACCGGCGTTGGGCGCCGACGCACCGGTCTTCCGGGCGACTCCGCCACCCATCGCGACGCCGTAGGCCGGGGTCGGCGCGTCGTAGGACGGCGCCTTCGGGTTGCTGACGGTCTGCACCGGCGGCGGCACGTACTTCGACTCGACGGCGGCCGACGCGGGCCGCACGCTGCCGTCCGGGGTCAGGTCGGTGGCCGTGCCCGCGAGGTTGAGCGGGCCGGGACCGCCACCCGCTCCGGCGGTGGTGGTGTTCTGGGTCAGGTTCATCGCCTGCGGATCGGCCAGCGTGTCGGTCGTCAGCAGGTTCTCGCCGCTCGTCTTGGCGTAGTCGTTCAACGCCTCCTGCGCCTGCGCCCGCGCGTTGTTCGCGGCGCCGACGCTCTTGGCGTGGTCGGTCTCGAACCCGATGAGGCTCAGCACGACGTCGCCGAGGGTCAGCCCGCCCGCGCCCTTCCGGACCACTTCGGGATCCGGGAGCTTGTGCAGCGTCCGGTTGAAGGCCTCACCCTGGGCGAAGATCATCTCCGCGGAGTGCGAGACCTTCGAGTTCGCGTCCTGGGAGAAGCCCGCCTGCTCGGTGAACACCTGGCCGGCGGCGCCGCCCGCCTCACTCTGCCATTCCACGCCGAGCTTGCCCAGCTCGTCACGCAGCGTCTTGTCGGTGTCGGCGAGCGCGCCCGCGACGGACTTCAGCGCCTCGACGGCGATGCCGATGCTGCCGGTGCCGTCGCCGCTGCGGAAACGCTCGATCTCGGTCGCGATCCCGGTGTCGGTGTAGCCGTCGAACCGAAGATCGCGGAGCCTGCCCGCGAGGTCGGAAACGTTCACGGCGCCCTCCCTAGTTGCGTGCTTTCAAGGTCTGCAAAGCCGAATCGGCCGCGTGCGCGGACATCTCGCACAGTTGCGGCATGGTGAACGCGCCAGCGGTGACGGCGACGGCCCGCACCGCCAGCGTCTGCCCTTTCGCGACACCGACGAGCGTTTCGCAATCGCCCGGTTTCCCGGCGTCGCGGTAGTTCGTGACGGCGGGAAACCCGCCGACCGCCTTCGGTTCCGTCGTCATGCTGTTCTTGCGGCGCTTGCCGGTGAACCACTCTTCGACGTCCGCGGCGACCGCGCGGACGTAGTAGGTGTGGAACGGCTCCGCCGCGTCCGCGTCGAAGACGCAGGTCGGACCGTCGATCGGTTCCGCGGCCGCGCGCGGCTTGCTGTTGATCTTGAGCTGGTCGAGCTGCGGCTCGGTGAGCAGGGCGCACGGATCGGCCCCTTGCAGCTTCAGCTCGGCGGGCCTGGCGGGCAGCGCGGACGCCTTGGCGCCCTGCGTGGCCGAAGCCAGCGCCGGTTCGTCGGGAAACGCCTGTCCGCCCGTGTCCGTGGCGCATCCGGCCAGCACGAGCGTGAGCACCCCGCCGGAGACCAGCACACGAGGCCTACGCCCGGTGTACACCACGGTCCCCGAACGCGGCGGCCTTGTCCGCATCACTGGTCTTGTACTCCTTGGCCGCCGTGCGGAGCTGGTTGACGAGTCCCCTCAGACCGGCCACGTACGCCTTGACCTGCGCGGCGTACGACTGGTCGCCGTCGGCCACGAGCTCGTTCCAGACGCTGGTCGAGTGCACGCTCACGGTGTCGTTGGCCGGAGTGTCGATGCGCAGCTGGTCGAGCCGCGTCAGAAGCTTGTCCTGGAGCGCGTCGACCTGCTCCTCGACGATCTTCGCGACTTCGAGCAGTTTCGACGGATCCACCCTGATGTCGGCCACCGACGGCGGCGTCGGGACCGCCGACGTGAGGTCCTGGATCTTGCCCGATGCTGCCATCCCCACCCCTTTGGAAACACGCACGGTGACCGTTCGCCCTGCCGAGGCTACCAACGCGGATGTATCGGCTGCCTAAGCTTTGCAGGAAATACCGGGTTAGACGCACCCGGGACGGGGACGGTTCCGTCCGGAATTCACAAGACCGGGGTGGCGATCTCTCCCTTGGCGGCGAGCAGGGCGATGTCGGTGCGGTGGTGCGAGCCGGCCAGGTGGACCTTCTCGACCGTCGCGTAGGCGTCCTTGCGAGCGGCCTTCAGGTTCTTGCCGGTGCCGACGACCGACAGCACGCGGCCGCCGGAGGAGACCACGGCGCCGTCGTCACGGCGGCGGGTGCCCGCGTGGAGCACGCCTTCGAGCTCACCGCCGGTGATGACGTCGCCGGTCCTCGGCTTGCCGGGGTAGCCGTCCGCGGCCAGCACGACGGTGACCGCCGCGCCCGAATCCCAGTCCAGCGGCGGCAGGTCGGCGAGCTTGCCGGTCGCCGTCGCGTGCAGGACCTGGCCGAGCGGGCTGCGCAGCAGCGCCAGGACGACCTGGGTCTCCGGGTCGCCGAAGCGGCAGTTGAACTCGATGACCTGCGGGCCCTCGGACGTCAGCGCGAGACCGGCGTAGAGCAGGCCGGAGAAGGTGGCGCCGCGCTCGTCGAGCTCGTCGACCACGGGCTGGACGATCCGCTCGACGACGTCGTCGACCAGGTCCTTCGGCGCCCACGGCAACGGCGCGTACGCCCCCATGCCGCCGGTGTTCGGGCCCGCGTCGCCGTCGCCGACGCGCTTGAAGTCCTGCGCGGGCAGCAGCGGGACGACCGTGCGGCCGTCGACGAAGCAGAAGAGTGAGGCCTCGGGGCCGTCGAGGAAGGACTCCAGGAGCACCGGGTGACCGCCGTCGAGCAGCATCAGGGCGTGCTTGCGCGCGACGTCGACGTCCGTGGTGACCACGACACCCTTGCCCGCGGCGAGACCGTCGTCCTTGACCACCCAGGTGGGGCCGAAGCGGCCGAGCGCGGCGTCGAGGCGGGCCGGGTTGTCGACGACCTCACAGTGCGCCGTCGGCACCTTCGCGGCCGCCATGACGTCCTTCGCGAACGCCTTCGAGCCCTCGATCCGGGCCGCGGACGCGGACGGGCCGAAGCAGGCGATGCCCGCCTTCCGGACCGCGTCGGCGACGCCCGCCACCAGCGGGACCTCGGGACCGACCACGACCAGGTCCGCCTGCCACTGCTTGGCGAGGGCGGACACCGACTCGGGGTCGGCCGCGTCCACACCGAGCTGCTCGGCCACCGAAGAGGTGCCGGCATTGCCCGGGGCACAGGCCAGCGCCGTGACGGAAGGGTCTTCCGCGACCGCGAGGACGAGTGCATGCTCACGGGCGCCGGACCCGATTACCAGTACGCGCACGACGCACAGGGTAACCGTGCCGGTGAGGCCCGAACACGTCGCCGTCCTCGAGCGGGTGGTTCCATCCGGCGTTCACCCGGCGGTCAGCGCTCCGCCGGTCCGACTTCGCCGTCCGGACGCCTCCTGCGTCAAGGGTGGCGCGGTACCCCGAGTTCAAGCGAAAGAGGTTACCCACCATGCGAAAGCGCCTGGGCGTGCTCGCCCTGTCCGGACTCGCCGTACTCAGCGTCACGGGGATGGCCGGCGCCGCCGAGCCGGGCGCCCGAGATGTGTCGGCGCTGGCGAAGGGCCACGATGGGCCGGTGATCGTCGGACACCGCGGCGCCCCCGGCTACCGCCCGGAGCACACGCTCGCCTCGTATGAGCTCGCCTACCGTCAGGGCGTCGACTGGGTCGACGTCGACCTGGTGCCCACCAAGGACGGCCGGCTGGTCGCCCGGCATGAGAACGAGATCGGCGGCACCACCGACGTCGCGAAGCACCCCGAGTTCGCGAACCGGAAGACGACCAAGGTCATCGACGGCACGTCGTTCACCGGCTGGTTCACCGAGGACTTCACGCTCGCCGAGCTGAAGACCCTGCGCGCGACCGAGCGGATCCCGCAGCTGCGGCCGAACAACAAGGTCTACGACGGCCGCTACCAGATCGCCACCTACCAGGAGGTGCTCGACCTGACGCGCCGCTTGGGCCGCGAATTGCGCCGTGAGCTGGGGACGTACCCGGAGGTCAAGCACTCGACGTACTTCTCCTCGATCAAGAACCCGACCGAGCCGAAGCTGGTCGAGCTGCTCAAGCGCAACGGGCTCAACCACCCGAAGGCGCCGGTGATCATCCAGTCGTTCGAGGTGTCGAACCTGATCGAGCTCTCGCGCCAGGTGCGGGTGCCGCTGCTGCAGCTGACCTCGGCGACCGGCGCTCCGGCCGACTTCGTGGCGAAGGGCGACCCGCGCACGTACGCGGACCTCGTCACGCCGGTGGGCCTGAAGGAGATCTCGAAGTACGCGGACTACCTCGGCCCGGAGAAGGCACAGGTCATCCCGGTGGTGAACGGCGCGCTGGGCAAGCCGACCGCGCTCGTGGCCGACGCGCACAAGGCCGGGCTGAAGGTCGGGCCGTACACGTTCCGCAACGAGAACAACTTCCTCCCGCAGAACCTGCGCTCGTCGGCGAACCCCGCCGAGTACGGCGACGCGTTCGCCGAGCAGGAGGCGTTCCTCAAGGCGGGTGTCGACGGGTACTTCTCGGACCAGCCGGACACCGCGCTGGAGGCCGTGAAGGCCTTCCGGGGACGCTGACCTCGCTCTGAAGTGTCATGAGGGGTCCCCATGGGACGGGTTTCGTCACCAGGGGACCCCACCAGAAAAACAGGGGGCGGTGATGTAAGG
>NZ_JBFBGL010000070.1:0-15554 GCF_040684635.1 Amycolatopsis sp. NPDC089917
TTCCGTGATGGCCTCCTTGAGGGACCCAGAGACCCTCAAGGAGGCCTTCACGGAACGCGGACTAGCCGAGCAGGGCCAGGGCCACGTAGGCGATGGTGCCGACCAGCAGCGTGGAGAGCAGGCCGAGCAGCAGCGCCCGGCCGCCGGTGCGGATCAGGGCGCCGATCCGCACCGCGCAGCCCAGCCCGAACAGCGCTCCCGCCAGCAGGAGGGTGCACACGACCTTGGCGACGTCGAGCGCGACGCCCGGCAGGATCCCGGTGCTCCGCACCACCACCATCGCCAGGAAACCGAGGACGAACAACGGGACCAGCGGGGCGCGCTTCCCGCCCGCGGACGGACGGCGGCGGCGTTCGCGCACGCTGACCGCGGCGACCATCGGGGCCAGCAGGACGACCCGGCTCAGTTTCACCACCACGGCGACCGCGACGGCGGCGGTCCCGGCCGGGGTGGCGGCCGCGACCACCTGGGCGACCTCGTGCACGCCCAGCCCGGCCCAGCCGCCGATCCGCAGCGCGTCCATCCCCAGCCAGCCGCCGAGGAGCGGGACCGCCGCGATCGCCAGGCCACCGTAGAAGGTGACCAGGGCGACCGCGGTCGCGACGTCGGAGTCCTCGCGTTCGACGACGCCTTCCATCGCCGCGATCGCCGACGCGCCGCAGATCGAGAACCCGGTCGCGACCAGCATCGCGAGCCCGCGCGGCACGCCGATCAGCCTGCCGATCCCGATCGTGCCGAGGAACGTGAGGCCGACGGTCAGCACGACCGCGAGCAGCGTGCCGGGACCGAGGGAGAGCACGGACGGGAGCGCGAGTTGCAAACCGAGAAGGACGACCCCGGCGCGCAAGAGCTTCTTCGTCACCTTCGCGATCGCTTGCCGGGTGCCGTCCGACAGCACCGGCAGCGAACCGGCGAGCACCCCGAGCACGACGGCGAGGGTGAGCGCGCTGAGCACGGGAACCGCGCTGCTCAGCAGGTACGCGACAGCCACCCCGAGGGCGGTGACGGCCAGACCGGTCAGATGCGGCTTCGTTCGCCGCGCGGTGATGGTGCCCATGTCGACGAGCGTCGTCCGGAGAGGTCCGCCCCGGTAGCCGGGAGAGCGACGGGTAGGTCATGCACTTCGGCTATGACCGCACCGGAGCTGGACGCCTTGCGCCTGCTCATGCTCGTCGCCGAGCTGGGCAGCATCGCCCAGGCCGCCGCCGTCCTCGGGATGGCGCAGCCGTCGGCGAGCAAACGACTGTCCACTGTGGAACGCAGACTCGGCCTGGTGCTGATCGACCGGACCCGCCGCGGTTCCGCGCTCACCCCGGACGGCCGGGTGATCGTGGGCTGGGCGCGGCGCGTGCTCACCGAACTCGGCGGGCTGCTCGACGGCGCCGCGGCCTTGCGGACCCGGCACGAAGCCGGGCTCCGGGTCGCGGCGAGCATGACACCGGCCGAACACCTGGTCCCGGCGTGGATCGGCGAGCTCAAACGCGCGAATCCCGGCCTCGATCTCGGCCTCGTGGTCACGAATTCGGGGCAGGCCGCCGCACTGGCCCGCGCGGGCAAGGTCGATGTCGGCTTCGTCGAGTCGCCCGGCGCGCTGCCCGGCCTGACGTCGCTGAGGGTCGCCGCCGATCGTCTCGTGGTGGTCGTCTCCGAGGCCCATCCCTGGGCGCGCGACCGTCGTCCGCTGACTCCGGCGGAGCTGGCGGGCACGCCGCTCATCGTGCGGGAACCCGGTTCCGGGACCAGGGAGACCGTCGACGCCGCCTTGCGCCGGGCCGGGGTGGGACCGGTGCAACCGTTGCTGGAACTGGGTTCCGCCTCCGCCGTCCGCAACGCCGTCGTCGCGGGAGCCGGCCCCGCGGTGATCAGCGAGCTGGACGTCGCGGAAAGCGGGCTGGTGACCGTCCCGGTCGACGGCGTGGACTTCGGCCGCGTGCTGCGCGCGGTCTGGCCGGAAGGGCGGCGCCAGGCAGGTCCCGCGGCGGAACTGCTCGCCCTGGCGGTACGCCGGGATCTGGACCCCTGTCCCACATCGTAACTGGCACTCGCCCAGGGCCCGACTTGTTCCTACGGTGACCGGAACCACAATGGAGCTCCCAGCGCCACCGCTCCGGCGGTGCGTGCGAGAAGGAGGAGACGTGACTTCAGCGTCCGACCCGGCACAGAGCAGCGGCCTGAAACCAGGGCTCAAGCAGCGACATATGAACTTGATCGCCCTCGGTGGCGTGATCGGAGCCGGCCTGTTCGTCGGCAGCGGCGTGGTCATCGAGTCGGCCGGTCCGGCCGCGGTGGTCTCGTTCCTCATCGCGGGCCTGATCACCGTGCTCATCATGCGCATGCTCGCGGAGATGACGATCGCCAAACCCGCGCTCGGGTCGTTCTACGTCTACGCCAGGGAAGCGCTCGGCAACCGCGCGGGCTTCGCCGTCGGCTGGATGTACTGGTACTTCTTCGTCATCGTCGTGGCGGTCGAAGCCGTCGCGGGCGGCCGGATCCTGCAGCTGTGGGTACCGGACGTGCCACTGTGGGTGCTCAGTCTCGGCCTGCTCCTGATCCTCACCGGCACCAACATGGTCTCGGCCCGCTCCTACGGCGAGTTCGAGTACTGGTTCTCCTCGATCAAGGTCGTCGCGATCGTCGTCTTCCTGGCCGTCGGCGCCTTGTACCTGTTCGGTTTCTGGCCGGGTGCCCACGGCGGCGTCTCGAATCTGGTGTCCCACGGCGGATTCGCGCCACTCGGCATCGGCGCGGTGCTCGCGGCGGTGGTCCCGTGCATCGGTTTCTACACCGGCGCGGAGATCGTCACCATCGCCGCCGCCGAGTCCGCGGAGCCGAAGAAAGCGGTCGCGAAGGCCATGCGGTCGATCATCCTCCGGGTGGTGCTGTTCTACGTCGGTTCGGTGTTCCTCGTCGTCGCGATCAAGTCCTGGGACGATCCGGCGACCGCGGTCAGCCCGTACGCGGCCGTGCTGGAGGTGCTCGGCATCCCGGCCGTGGCGACGATCATGAACGCGATCGTCCTGACCGCGGTGCTGTCCTGCCTGAACTCGGCCCTGTACACCTCGTCGCGGATGCTGTTCGCGCTCACCAGCAACGGCGACGCGCCGAAGGCGTTCACCCGGCTCTCGCGCAGCGGTGTGCCGAGGCGCGCGATCCTGGCCGGGACGGTGATCGGGTACGTGTCCGTCATCGCCGCCTACACCTCGCCGAACCTGATCTTCCAGTTCCTGGTCAACTCCTACGGTGCCGTTGCGCTGTTCGTGTACCTCTCGATCGCGCTCGCGCAGGTGCGGCTCCGCCGCAGGCTGGAACGGGAGGCCCCCGAGAAGCTCGCGCTCAAGATGTGGCTGTTCCCGTGGCTGAGCTACGCGACCATCGCGCTGATGGCCGGGGTGATCCTGGCGATGGCGCTGCTGCCGTCGACCCGTTCGCAGTTCTGGCTCAGCGCGGTGACGCTCGTGCTGATCCTCATCGGTTTCGAGTTCCGCAGGCGTCGCGGCAAGCCCGTGGCCGGGGTGCCTGCCGAGCCCGCCCCCGTCGGACCCGAGCGGGACGCGGCCCCGGCGGCCGTCCGGGAATGACCCGGCGGCCCTTGACGTAAGGTGAACGCCGTCGACGGTGGTGACGATCATGCCCGCCGGTCCATCGTGCGAAGGTGTTCCGCGTCTCGCGTGGCGCCCGGGAAAGTCAGGTTGTCCGTCTGTGTCGAGTCTCGTGACTCAGGTGTCGGCGCGGCTGCGCGGCACGCGTCCGTCGTGGTCGTCGCCGAAGGTGGCGCGCACCGAAATCCTTGCCGGTCTCGTGGTCGCGCTCGCGTTGATCCCGGAGGCGATCTCGTTCTCCGTCATCGCGGGCGTCGACCCGAGTGTCGGGCTGTTCGCGTCGTTCACGATGGCGGTGGTGATCTCGATCGTCGGCGGACGGCCGGCGATGATCTCCGCCGCGACCGGGGCGATCGCGCTGGTCGTCGCGCCGCTGGCCCGGGAGCACGGCTTCGGGTACCTCGTCGCCACGGTCGTCCTGGGCGGCCTGTTCCAGATCGTGCTCGGCTCACTGGGCGTGGCCAAGCTGATGAGGTTCGTCCCGCGCAGCGTCATGGTCGGGTTCGTGAACGCCCTGGCCATCCTGATCTTCCTGGCGCAGGTGCCGGAGCTGATCGACGTGCCGTGGCCGGTGTACCCGTTGTTCGCGGGCGGGCTCGTGCTGATGGTGCTGTTCCCCAAGCTCACCAAGGTGATTCCCGCGCCGCTGGTGTCCATCGTGGCCTTGACGGCGCTGACGATCGCCGCGGGGATCGCGATCCCGACGGTCGGTGACAAGGGCACGCTGCCGTCCTCGCTGCCGACGCCGGGGATGCCGGACGTGCCGTTCACCTTCGCCACCCTGGGCCTGATCGCGCCTTACGCGCTCGCGTTCGCGCTGGTGGGGCTGATGGAGTCGCTGATGACGGCGAAGCTGGTCGACGACATCACCGACACGCGCTCCAACAAGACCCGCGAGGCGATCGGCCAGGGGGTGGCCAACGTCGTCACCGGCTTCTTCGGCGGCATGGGCGGCTGCGCGATGATCGGGCAGACCATGATCAACGTGAAGACCTCGGGCGCCCGGACCCGGCTCTCGACGTTCCTGGCCGGGACGTTCCTGATGGTCCTGTGCGTCGTGTTCGGCCCGCTCGTCTCGCGGATCCCGATGGCAGCCCTGGTGGCCGTCATGGTCCTGGTCGCGTTCGGCACCTTCGACTGGCACAGCGTCGCCCCGGCCACCCTCAAGCGGATGCCCGCGGGGGAGATCATCGTCATGGTCGTCACCGTGGGCGTCGTGGTGGCCACCGACAACCTCGCCATCGGCGTGGTGGTCGGGTCGATCGTCGCGATGGTGATCTTCGCCCGCCGGGTCGCGCGTCTGGTCGACGTCACCTCGGCCCTCGACCCGGACGGAACCCAGGTCGTCTACGCCGTCACCGGCGAACTGTTCTTCGCTTCCAGCAACGACTTGGTCCACCGGTTCGACTACGCGCACGATCCGGCCAGGGTCGTCATCGATCTCACCGACGCCCACATCTGGGACGCCTCCACCGTCGCCGCCCTCGACGCGATCACCGCCAAGTACGAAGCACGGGACAAGACCGTCGAAATCGTCGGCCTGAACAGGCACAGCGCCCGGATGCACGAGAAGCTGTCCGGCGAACTCGTCGGTGGCCACTGACCGCCTCGATCAGGCGTCTCGCCGCGTGATGGCGACGAGACCGGCGTAGAGCGCCGCGACCACCCACACCGCCATCGCGACGAGCGCGCCCAACGGGGAGAGAACCGTCTCCGTCGCCGCCCCGCTGAGCTGGCCCGCCAGCTCCGAGGGCAGCACCGAGGCGATCCGGCCGCCCCAGGGCGCGGGCACCAGCAGCTGCGGCAGCATCGGGAGGGCGAAGAGCAGCACCGCCATGGTGACCAGCGTCCCGGCGGTGGACCTGATCATCGTGGCGAGGCCGACCGCGATCAGCGCGACGACCATCATGAGCAGGCCCTCGGCCAGGATCACCGGAAGCCCGGTGTCCACAGAGGACAGTGAGCCGATGGGTCGGCCGCCGATCAGCAACCTGCTCAGGAAGAACGTCGCGACCGCGATCGCCTCGCCCGCGATCAGGGTGATCGCCGCGACGACCGAGGCCTTGGACAGCAGAAGTTTCCGCCGCACCGGGACGGCGACGAGACTGGTGCGGATCATCCCGGTGGAGTACTCGGACGAGGCGGTCAGGATGCCGAACGCCATCAGGCACAGCTGCACGACGGTGAGGACCGAGGTTCCGTCACCGAGGCCGCCGAAATGGGAGCGTTCGTCGGGGGTGGCCGCGTCCCAGGCGCCGGCCGAGATCAGGGCCATCAGTCCGCCGACGAGAACGGCCGCGGCCGAGGAGACGAGAAGGACACGCGTCGAACGGACCGATCTCGCCTTGACCGCCTCCGAAGCGATGATGTCGATCACGAGGTCGTCCTTTCCGCGCGGTACTCGATGCTGTCGTCGGTGAGTTTGAGGTAGGCGTCTTCGAGGGAGTCGCTGCGCGGCGTGAGCTCGTGCACGGCGATCCGGTGCCGCATGGCGATGTCGCCGATGGTCACGGCGTCGAGCCCTTGTGCGGCAAGACTTCCGTCGAGCAGGTGGGTGACGGCGCAACCGGCCGATCGCAACAGGCGGGTCAGCTCGGCGACGTCCGGCGTGCGCACCAGCACGTCACGCCGGAACCGTTCCGCGAGTTCGCGGATCGACGCCTCCGCGATCAGCTTCCCCCGCCCGATGACCACGATCCGGTCGGCGGTGAGCTCCATTTCGCTCATGAGGTGACTGGAGACGAGCACGGTCCGGCCCTCGGCCGCCAGCGAGCGCATGAGGTCGCGGATCCACCGGATGCCCTCCGGATCGAGACCGTTGCCCGGCTCGTCGAACAGGAGGACGCCGGGATCGCCGAGCAGTGCCCCGGCGATCCCGAGCCGTTGTTTCATGCCGAGGGAGAAGCCTCCGATCCGGTTGCCCGCCACCCCGCCGAGGCCGACCCGGTCCAGCACCGCGCGCACCCGCGCTTTCCGTATCCTGTTGCCGAGGGCCAGGCAGTACAGATGCTCGAAGGCGTTGCGGCCGCCGTGCACGGCCGACGCGTCCAGCAGCGCGCCTACTCGGTGGAGGGGACGGTCGATGGCCGCGTAACGCCGTCCGTCGATCAACGCGGCGCCGGAGGTCGGCGTGTCCAGGCCGAGCGCGGCCCGCATCGTGGTCGACTTGCCCGCGCCGTTGGGGCCGAGGAAACCGGTCACGTGGCCGGGTTCGACCCGGAAGGACAGGTTGTCCACGGCGACCGTCGGGCCGTAGCGCTTGGTCAGTTCCCTGATCTCAATCATGACGGAAATGCTGTCCCGCCACCGTGATGGGCGAATCGGACCGAGGGGCGAAGTCTTCCGTGCGCCCGAGGTCGCACTCGCCCGGCGTCGCGGTGAGGTCGTCAGACCCTCGTCTGACCGCCGGAGGTCCGACCTGCCGGGCCGGTGTGGCGGCGGACGCGCCATCCGGTGGCGCTGACGAGCCACGCTGCTCGATCACTCCGACCCCGCCCAGGTCACCCGTTTTCCCTGCTACGCCGCCGATCCGGACGCCGATCTCACCCCGTGGCCGGTGCGGGCGGTGACGGCGCTCGGGGACGCCGTGCACGCGATGCGGCCCACCGGCGGGCAAGGCGCCTCGACCGGGCGCTCGCGCCGGCGTTGTACGAGTTCCAGGAGGCCACGAAACGCCAAGCGGTGCCCGCGCTTCGCGAGTCGCTGCGCCCACTGCGGTGGCGACAGCGACTCGCGAGGGCAGGCGGTGCTTGAGAGCTACTGCGAGCGCAACACCCAGACGTCGTCGGCGTTCACCGCGACGAGGTCCGCGTCTCCGTCACCGTCCACGTCGGCCGTGAGGGTCTCCTTCGTGCCGGAGAAGGAACCCGCGTACCACACTTCCGGCGCGGAATAGCTCGAACCGGTGGAGCGCATGACCTGCACATCGGTGTCGTTGACGGCGATGAGGTCCGCGTCGCCGTCGCCGTCGATGTCCGCGGTGAGGGTCTTCTTGGTGCCGTAGAAGGGAGTCGTCGACCAGGACACCGGGGCGTCGAACCAGCGGTTCGCGGAGCCGGTCACGACCCGCGTGCCGTTCTGGTCGACGAGGATGAAGTCGGCCTTGCCGTCACCGGTCGCGTCCGCCGCCAGGGTCACCTTCCCGCCGCGGATGGGCGGCGCCCAGGCGATCAGCGGCAGCGACTTGGTGCCGTCCGATCGCGCGGCCAGGGTGGCCACGTCGAACAGGCCGATGATGTCGGTGTCGCCGTCGCCGTCCAGATCCGCGGCCAGGTTCCCGAAATCGCCGGCGATGTAGTTGTTCAGCCACTGCGTGGGCGTCCCGAAGCGTTCCACGCCGTAGTAGTCGGTGATCGACTTCGCCACGAAGATGCCCTGCGGCGCCGAGGACGAGGGCCGCCGGACGGCGATGGCGTCGGCGCGGCCGTCGTTGTCCGTGTCGCCGACGAAGTTGGCGTTGCCGTTGAAACCGGTGCTCAGGAAGTTGCCCGCGCCCCAGTTCTGCTGTGGCTGGAAGGCCGAACCGTTCGACCGCATCACGTAGCACCCGTAGAGATAGGTGTTGTAGCTGACCAGGTCGTCCTTGCCGTCGCCGTCGACGTCTCCGGCCATCACCGCGACCTGCGCCGTGAACGGTCCGGCGGACCACTGTTCCGGTACGGCGGAGGTCGCCGCCGCCGGCGGAGCGAGGGTCAGGGTAAGCAGACCGGCCACACCGGCCATCACCAAAGCGCGCATCACGTCCCCTTCGTGTCGGCTTGCAGTACACAAGTCGTGACAGGCCGGGAAACGTTACCGACGCGCCGGTTGACCTCCAGTTAACTTGAGATTTTAGGGTTCCTTTCATGACAGTGCAGCTGAATCACACCATCGTCAACGCCACCGACCGGGCCGCCACGGCGGACTTCCTGGTCTCGATCCTCGGCCTGCCCGAACCCGCCGAATTCGGCCCGTTCCTGGTGGTCCAGACCGGTAACGGGGTCTCGCTCGACGTCATGCGCAGCGCCGACGAGTTCTCCAGGCAGCATTACGCGTTCCTGGTCGAGGAGGACGAGTTCGACACCATCTTCGGGCGGATCCGCGACGGAAGCGTGCCGTACTGGGCGGGGCCGGGGCACCGCGGCGCCGGCGAGATCAACACCAACGACGGCGGCCGGGGCGTCTACTTCGACGACCCCGACGGCCACATACTGGAGATCCTCACCCGTCCGTACGGATCCAGTGCCGCCTAAGAGGCGTTGGACGAGTGCGACGGTGAGCAGGACGACGGGGTCAGGCCGCGAGCTTCGGCGCCGCGTTCCTGCGCATCGGAGACGTCAGCGAACGAGATCGACCACCAACACGACGGGTTCGTCCGCGGGCCAGGGCGAGGTGCCCGGGCCCGTCTGGTGCAGTGTCGACCAGAAGGGGTGGTGCGGTGGCACGAGGATGGTGCGCCTGCCACCGGGCCGCATTCCGCCGAGGCCGTCACCGGCGCGGTGACCCATCAGGACGTTGGGCGCGACCTTGAGATTCCAATCCGACCAGACCGGTTTGCCGGACCAGGACAGCGCTTCGGTCCTGATGTCGAGGGTGAGCTTGTCGTCGTCGCGGTCGGCGACCGGTTCTCCGCCTCGCCCCTTGGCGACGTCGTGGACGACCAGCGAGGCCGGCGCGGAGCAGTGCCGGGGAATCGTGATGGCGGGGCGATGGCCCACCTCACCGGACACCTCGATCTCGTCGATGGAACACGGTGGCAGGACGGGTGCCGACGTCGAGGGTTTCGACGTCGGCGGGGGTGGCGTCGTGGAACCGGGGGCGGCGTTCGGCCGGTCTCCGCCGGTGGGCCAGAGGATCGCCGCGGCGGTGAGCGCGGCGACCACGACGGCCGCGGTACCCCAGAGCAGGAGTTTCCGAGACCGGCGCGGTCGGTGGACCGCGCCGGTCTCGTCGCGGGCACGTTCGAGCAGGGCGCGCGTGGAGCCGGCGTCCAGGCGGTTCCGTTCCGGCGCGAGCAGGCCGGTGACGACGTCGGCGAGAGGTCCGTGGGTGCCGGCGAGCACCGGTCTTTCGGTGAGGACGGCGGCCATGGTGGCTTCGAGGTTGGCTCGCTGGAACGCGTGCCGTCCTTCGGCCGCGTAGAAGAGGGTGGCACCGAGCGCCCACAGGTCGGATTCGGCCGTGGCGTCGTGGCCGTTGAACCGCTCCGGCGCTATGTAGGCGGGGGAGCCGATCAGCAGGCCGGTGCTGGTCAGACGCGGGTCGCCGGCCGAGTGGGCGATACCGAAGTCGGTCAGTTTGGCCGAGGCCGGGGTGAGGATGACGTTCGCGGGTTTGACGTCCCGGTGGACGATCCCGGCGGTGTGCGCCGTGGTCAGCGCGGAGAGCAGGTCGAGCCCGATCTCGGCGACGCGGTGCGCGGGCAGCGGGCCGTGCCGCTCGACGTGGTCGGCGAGGTTGTCGCCGTCCAGCAGCTCCATCACGACGTACGGGACGCCGTCCTGGTGGAAGACGTCGTAGACGGTGACGATGCGGGGATTGTTGAGCCGGCCGGCGAGACGGGCTTCCCGGATGAACCGCGTCGACGCGACGTGACCGCCTTCGCCCGCGAGGAGCTGCTTGACCGCGACCGCGCGCCCCAGCACCCGATCCCGCGCGAGCCACACGACTCCCATCCCGCCACGGCCGAGTTCCCGGACCAGGGCGTACCGGTCCTGGAGTACCTCGTTCGCCATCTCGCACCCTTCCGCCGCAGATTCGTACGGAAGCTTAGGGCGCTCACGCCCGGACGAGGAGCGCGTCGGCCGATGACGAGGTGCCCTAGAGTCGCGGCATGAGACGGCGGACAGGGGTGGCGGTCGCCGGGGCGCTGGTCCTGGGCTGGGGAGAATGGCTGAACCGGCGTTGGTCGCGAGCCCTCGTGGGACACGGTCAGGGCGTTTCCGAGGCCGTCGTCGTGCTGGGATACCGGAATCCCCAAGCGACGGCGAACCTCGTCAACCGCTGGCGCGTCCGTGCCGGTCTTCGTTCCGTCGCCGCGGACGAAGCACGCATGATCTTCAGCGGCGGCTCGACCAGCGGCGGCGCGTCCGAGGCGCAGGTGATGGCCGGCTACGCGAAGTCCGTACTCGGTTTCGACGGCACGGTGTTCCTCGAAGAGCACAGCGGATCGACCTGGGAGAACGTCACGAACGTGATCCCGCTGCTCGAAGACGCCGACCGCATCAAGATCGTCTCCCAACCGGCTCACGCGCTCAAGGCCCGCGCGTACTTGCGCCGGCAGCGTCCCGATCTCGCCGAAAGACTCGTGCCCGCGGACGACTACCGCCCCGGCGAGTGGCTGATCGCCAAGCCCTTGCTCGCCTTGTACGGGCTGTGGACGCTTCGCCGTCTCGAAACCGACGAGTGGAAAAGCTCGCTTTAGCTGTTCCGAAGCGTTCGAACGGCCGGCGCCATCGACCGGTCGATGGCGCCGGAAACGCTCGCGCTTCGGCGGCGCGCTGGTGGCCAGCGACATGCCGGGTTCGCTCTCTCCCGTCCGCTAGGAGAGCTGCTCGTTGTAGTCGGGAAGCTTGAAGCCCTTTTCGTAGTTGCCACCGGTGAAGTCGCCGGGACGGTTCCCGACGTTGGCGATGATGGTGTACCCGGCGGCCGCGTATTCCTTGCGGCAGCGCTGTTTCGTGTCGGTCGCGTGGGACTCCGAGCTCTTCCGGACGCAGACGCGGTCCACGGGGTACCCCGCGTCGACGAGGGCCGCTTTCGCGCTGCTCGCGCTGCTGCGGTAGCTGGCCACCAGGACGGAGACGCCCTTTTCCTTGGCGTGCTTGATGAAGGCGCGCACGTCGGCGGTGGGGTCGCCGGGGTGGTAGTAGGTTTCGAGCGCGGTGTTGTCGATGTCGGTGACGACGGCCAGCTTGGTGCCACCCTTGGCGATCCGCTCGTCGAGGTAGGTCGTGCCGCCCCGCATCGCGGTGTGCACGTCGGAAAGCCAGGTCTGATAGCCCGGTACCGAGCTCGCCGAGGCCGACGGTGTCACGACGCCGAACATCGCGCCGGCGAGCGTGGTGACGGCCAGGGCGCGGGCGGTTCTGCTGTTCACTGTGGACCTTCTTTCCTCGCGGTGGGCCTGTCGCACAAGAACTGTGCGCCTCGAACCTAACCGGCCACCACTGCGCGGGGAACCTTCGGCGGAAGAATCCGTAAACAGAGAAACGCCGTTCCCGCTTCCCTTAGTGGACGACCTGCCTCTCGCCGGTTTTCCGTTCCGTGCCAAGGGTGGCGGGGAACCAGGCCACGAGCGCGGAAACCGAAGTCGGGTGGTCGCCGCCGAAAGCACGCCGAATGCCACGAAAGCCGTCCAGCGATAGCCATGAACCGGACAGACCTCGGGCTTGGCCCATCCGAAGCCGATCCCGTCGCGGTCTCAGGATTTCCCGGTACGGGCGATCAGCACCGGGCAGGCGGCGTGATGGATCAGGCTTTGCCCGGTCGAGCCCAGCAGGAGACCGCGGAACCCGCCCCGGCCCCTGCTGCCGACGACGATCAGCTGTGCCTGGACACTCCAGCGCGGCAACTCCTGGCGCGGATCGTCGTGGACGACGACGCGGTGTACGACGACATCCGGATAGCCGTCGAGGAACTTCGCGACCTCCCGGGTGAGCATCCGTTCGGCGGACTCGGCGAAGGTGCCCCAGCTGTAGTTGCCCGCGGGGTCGCCGAACCAGCGGGCCGTCAGGACGTCCTCCCACGCGTACACCGCGATCAGTTCCGAACCCCTGGCGCGGGCCTCGTCGAACGCGGCAGCGAGCGCGATCTCGGCCCCGGGCTCCCGTCGACCCCGGTCACCACCGGCAGTTTCGCCGCGATGGGCAGGTCCCACGTGCGACCCCGGACGGACACCACGGGGCAGCGCGAGTGCCCGGCGAGCGCGGTCGTCACCGATCCGCCGAACATCGCGGTGAACCGGCTGTGCCCGGAGGCCGCGATCAGCGCGGGCGCGGCGGACGTCTCGGAGAGGTTGGTACCGGTGGCGGGACCGGCGGCGTCCGTCGCGTCGCGCAGGATCGTTTCCCCGCGATTCCTGATCTTGTGCAGCAGTTCTTCGGTCGGCGGGATCGACCCCATGTAGTAGTCGGGGGATACCCAGCGCGTGCCACAGTTCGAGCGAGGTGTCGTGCCGCTCGGCGGCCTGCGCGCCCCAGGCCACGGCCGCCAGGGAACCGACCGACCCGTCGGTCCCGACCACGATCGGCCCGGTCTGCCGGAGGCTTCGGTTCATCATCGGCTCTTTCCGCTCGCGAGGGCCCGGATGACCCAAGCTAGGCGGCCGGACGCGCGTGGTCCGGTGCCGTTGGTCCCGGATTCGAGGGACCTCGGGCGCGTCGCCGCCGAGCCCCGCGGCGAGGGCGTCCGGATCCGCGACGGCGGAAGCTAAGGGCCTCCCATCAGCTTGTAGACCAGGTAGCAGTCGGTGGAGGCTTCGACGACGACCACCGTCACGGTCGTTCCGGGCGGAACGACGCCGGTGACGAAAACGGGATGTGACGGCCCGAACAGCGTGAAGACCTCATCGACCTTCACCAGCTCCGCGTCGTGGCCGTCCCTCCCGAGGCGCAGTTCGGAGAGAGGCCGGCAGTACGGCCTTGCCCGCTGTTCCGCGGTTTTCCCGTCTTCGCACCACCGCGCACCGGCACAGGTCAGGGTGTTGCGGTAGTCCCTGTCGTTGTGGTGGATCCGGTACGGAAGCCCTCTTTCTCCTGGCAGGGCGTAGCCGAAGCGGTCCGCCACCTTGGGAAGGAACGTGGCGCCGCCCAACGCCGCGAGCACCACCGGCACGGCGAAGGACACCATCACCACACGCCGGCGGAACCAGCGTCGAGGCGTCGAGGTTTCTTCGTCGCTCATGACCCGATCGTGCCCGGGAATCCGCCTGGGCCGCAGCGTCGTCAGCCCTTGAAGTAGCCCTTGAACAGGATCTCGCTGATCCTGGTCGTGGTCTCCTGACCGGTCTCGTAGCCGTTCTGGATGACCTTGGTGTTGTTCATCAAGGCGAGGGTGTATCGCTCGTGCGGCCCGGCGAAGCCGACGGAGTTCATGATCCAGGAGCCGTCGTCGTTGTCGTCGGACCAGCCGTCCTTGTTGCCCGGCCGCGCGGCGGGGCCTGCGCCCCAGACGCCCCACTGCTGGTTGACGTCGACGGTGCGCATCTCGCCGACGATGTAGTCGCGGTGCTGACGGGGCAGCTTCGTCAGCACGTAGTTGACCAGCCGGTCGAGGTCGTTCGCGGTGGTCAGGATCCAGCCCCAGTGATGCGGGTGCTGGTCGGTGAACCGCATGTCGGTCATCCCGTACGACGGGAACCGCTGAGCGAACTCGGCCTCCCCGCCGTACCGGGTCCACAGTGTGTGGGCCGCGGCGTCATCGCTGGAGTTGAGCATCCGGTGGATCAGGTCCCGGTCCTCGGCGGTCAGCTTCACGGCCCCGGAATCGTTGCGCAGCAACAGGTCGACGACCATGGCCAGCTTGGGGGTGGAACAGGCCCAGATGAGGGTCCCGGCGTCCGCGCTCCGGTAGACGGCACCGGTCCACCGGTCGCGCAGGACGATCCCGGTGTCACCGGGCCTGCTGTCGGCGTAGGCCTGCGCGCGTGCGATGCGCGCCTGGAGTTCCCGGTCGAAGCGGGGCGTCGCACCGGCGGGTGAGGCGGGTGTCAAGGCGAGTACCGCCAGTATCGCGGCCAGCATGACGGAGAGTCTCTTCATGTGTTTCCCCCAGGTTCCGGTATCGGTACTTCTCGAGCTTGAAGGCGCTCGTGAGTACCCGAGGTTGCCACGGCCCGGCGAACAGTGACGGCGGTCACTCTCGCCGCGAGGCCGGTGAGGATCAGTCGCTGTCGTGCCGTCCGTGGAGGGTCTGGCTGGGCAGGTCACCGTAGGCTTCGCGGTACAGCTGGGTGAAGCGGGTGCTGGTGAAACCCCAGCGGGCGGCGATGTCGGCGACGGTACGTCCGTCCGCGGCGGTGCGGAGGTCGTCGCGAGCGTGGTCGAGGCGGACTCGCCGCAGGTAGGCCAGGGGAGTCGTGTCCAAGTGCCGGCGGAACGCGAGTTGCAGCGCGCGGGGCGTGACGTTCGCGGCGTGGGCGATGTCGGGCACGGTCAGGCCGAGGTCGGCGTTGGCCTCGATGAACGCGACGGCGCGGCGCACCGTGTTCGGGTGGGCGTCGTGGCGGTCTTCGGCGGTGGCCTCCGTGACGGCGTTGTTCGGATAGGCCAGCAGCACGCCGGCCGCGAGGTACTGGCTCGCGGCCGCCGCGATCAACGGCGCCGCCGGGCCGGTCTCCTCACTCAGCAGGCCGTCCCGCAGGTAGGTGATCGTGCGTTGCAGTTGCAGCTGGGCCTGCCAGGAGACCGGCCGGTGATCGAGCAGGCGCACCGGTCCGGCCGCGTCGTCGGGGCTTCCGGCGACCCGGTTCAGGATGTCGGGATCGACCAGGGTGAACCGCAATCTGGAGCATTGGCCCACTCCGGCGTACGGGAGATCGGGTCTGGCGATCAGGAATTGGTCGCCGGGACCGAACGTGTCTTCGCGGCCGCGGTTGTCGGTGCGGATCGTGTTGTGGGTGACGTCGCAGATGATCAGCCGGTCCGGTGGTTGCGCCGCGTAGCCGATGTCGAAGCTGTAGTCGGCGTCGTCGAAGACGACCTCGTCGGACAGGGTGCGTCGCCGGATTCGCGCGCGGGTGCGGCCGGCGACGTTCCCGATGTTCATCTTGGAGTAGATCTTGCTGACGAACGCTTCGATCTCACCCACGTCTTGGCTGTCGAACGTCTCCGATGGCATGAGATTCGCCTCGCGAAGTGCGGTGACGGAAACTGGCCCGTTCGACGATAGCCCTCATCGTGGTCGTCGCGCACGTGCGCCAGGAATTCCAGTCTCCCCTACCGAACTCAAGTCTGCCCGTATCGCCCGCACGCTCCA
>NZ_JBFBGL010000070.1:15564-40790 GCF_040684635.1 Amycolatopsis sp. NPDC089917
GGGTTGGTGCCGCGGTTCCCCCCCGCCCCCCCCCCCCCCGCCCGGCGGCGTCCCCCCACCTGGGTGGGCCCCCGCCCGGGCCCCCCCGACCACGATGAGGAGTCACCGACGCGGGCCGGCGAGGCTCTGAACGGGGACTACCGCCGGAACCAGCGCCGCCGCTTCGCCGGGTCTGCTGCCTGCAGCCCCAACCTTCCGGTCAGGAATAAGGTCCCGGTCACGACATTGCCGCGTGCCGGTGGTCCTTCGAGGCTGGAGGCCGCGATCGCGACGTCGAGTTCGATCGCGGCGATGGTGCGGACCCGGATCCGATGGAATGCCGTTCCGGTAACGGTGTTGACGGGGGTCTCGGCCTCGACGACCTCGCCGGCGAACAGCGCGTGAGCGGAAGGCGTCCAGTCGAACGACGACTGCTCAGGCGAGAAAGTCCCGGAGGGGATGAAGTAGTCGGCGGCGAATTTCGGCCCGTCGTCGTCCTGAGAGGCGTAGTACGCGTCGGCGTCGGCGTGCACGGTGACGTCTTCGGCCAGGGCTGCCAGCACCAGGGATCCGCTGTCCAGCCGTCCGCCGGAATGGGCGAGGACGGCTCGGTCTTCCAGTTCCACCGCGATGGGGCAGATCATCTCTCCTTCGACACCGTCGACGAGGTCGAGCATCGCGGTCTCGTCGTCGACCAGGCGGACATCGCGCACCGGTACCGCGGGCGCCGTGCCCGCCAGGCAGGGCAGGAGGAATTCGATCCCGCCGTCGTGCACCTGCGCGACCAGCCGCGCGCCTGAGGGATCGGTCCAGACATGCTCACTGACCTTCTTGGCGACTTGCCGGGCCGTCGCCTCGCCGATCAGGGAGATCACTCGCTCCCCGAACTCGTCCTCGCTGGTGACGCCGATCCCGATCGCCTCGAAGTGGCTGGACACGATCACTCCTCCTGTTCCTTGGTCCGCTGGAGACTACTGGCGGGGCCGGAACAAGGTCATCCGGTTTTGGGAGGAGGGGCTCTGGCCGGGCTTGTCGTCGCTGCTATGAGAGGGCAAGCTTGTTTTTCGGCAAATGCCGGCGCGGGAACCCCGTGAACTTTCCCAAGCCATTCGTCGTAGGCGAAATGCCGTATCCGGGGTTCGAGAACATGGGCCATAAAAGAGTACTTCTCTCTTCGAAGTATGATGCGCGAGAGTGAAATTCCTCGACAGTGGACGAGCCCTGGCGGACACTCGGATGCGCGCGGCATCCGGTAGGAAAAGCCTTGTCGCGCTCAGTTCCCTGCTCCCATCATTCGGCGAAAAGGAACCTTATGCATGACGATGATGAGCCGGTAGGCCGGGTTCTCGGCAGGCGGCAGGCGTTGATTCTGCTCGGCGCCGCCGGCGCGACACTCACTGTCGCCGGATCCGCCACCGCGAGTGCCACCACCTCCACCGCGGGCACTCCCGAAGTCTGCTCGCTGGACTGCGTGGTCAAGCCAGAGCAAATGGAGGGCCCGTATTTCGTCGACGAGCGGCTCAACCGCTCCGACATCCGCAGTGAGCCGGCCACCGGGCAACTGGTTCCCGGCACCGCGCTGGTAATCAATTTCACCGTCCAGCAAATCCGGCAGCAGCAATGCACGCCGCTGCCGGGAGCGATGGTCGACCTCTGGCAGTGCGACGCGCTCGGGCTGTACTCCGACATTCCGTCCCAGGGCAGTCGCGGCCGCCGTTTCCTGCGCGGTTACCAGAACACCGACCAAGCGGGAGCGGCCCGGTTCACCACCATTCTGCCGGGCTGGTACACGGGACGAACGCTGCACATCCACGTCAAGATTCGCACCGTCGGAACCAACGGCAGGCCGTACGAGTTCACATCGCAGCTTTACTTCACCCCCGAGTTCGGCGCGGCCTATCTGCGGACCGATCCGTACCGGCGGAAAGGCCCGGCCGACACGACCAACAACCGGGACTCGATCTATCGCAGCGGCGGAGCCCAAATGCTGCTGAGTCCAAGGCAGACCGGAACCACTTACACGGCGGACTTCTCGATCGGTCTCGACCTGTCGAACACCCAGGTCGGCGCTCCCGACTAGGACGAGTTCCGCCTGAAAGCCCGCAGCGGGAACACCGTCCGCCGCGTCAGCCTGTGGCTGCGCGGCGGACGCGTCTCGTCGGGCGGTCGGTCTTGCGGCATGATCTGTGGCACGCCGGACGAAGGGCGGTCATGGTTCAGGGGAAAGCAACGGCTCGCGGCCTGCGGATCAGGGTGCTGGGTCCGTTCGAGGTCGAGACGGCCGCGGGGCCGGTGGACGTGGGCGGGCGGCAGCGCGCGTTGCTGGCGTCGCTGGCGTTCTCGGCGAATCAGGTCGTCCCGCTCTGGAAGCTGATCGAGCACGTGTGGGGCGAGGAATCCCCGCTGGACGTGCGCAATGGTCTTCAGACGCTGGTGAGCAGGTTGCGGCGCGGCCTCGGAGCCGACGCCATCGAGACGACCGAAGGCGGCTACCTGCTGCGTGCCACCGCCGAAGAGCTCGACCTTCTAGCGCTGCGTGAACAGGTCGAGTCGGCGGCCGTCGCGGCGCGGGAAGGGGACACCGGCCGGGAGTACGCGTCGCTGGCGTCGGCGGTCCGGCTGTGGCGTGGTGATCCGCTGGAGGACGTCGCGTCGCCGGGCCTGCGGGCGGAGGCGGGACCGCAGGTCACCGAGCTGTGGTTCGCCGCCCGCGAGCGGATGCTGGACGTCGACCTCGAACGAGGTCACGGGCCGGAGGTGATCGCCGACCTGCGGGATCTCACCGCGCGCCACCCGCTGCGGGAGTCGCTGTGGGCCAGGTTGATGCTGGCTCTGCACCGGGCGGGGCGGCGGGCCGAGGCGCTGGACGCCTATCGGCAGGTCACCGATCTGGTGCGGGACCAGCTCGGTCTCGACGTGGGGCGCGCCGTCGCCGATCTGCACCGGTCGATCCTGCTCGACGACGAGGCGCTCGCGGCCGGGCAGCCGGTCACGGCGCAGGTACCCCGCCAGTTGCCAGGGGACGTTCGCGGGTTCGTGGGGCGTGGTGACGAGCTCGCGGGGCTGGACCGTCTGGTGAGCGGGGCCGGGGGGCAGCCGGTCGTGATCTCCGCCGTCGACGGTGCCGCCGGCATCGGGAAGACGAGTCTGGCCGTGCACTGGGCGCATCGGGCCGCGCCACGGTTCCCGGACGGGCAGCTGTATCTGAACCTGCGTGGTTACGGTCCCAGCGTGCCGGTCGATCCGGCGGCCGCGCTGGACATGCTGCTGCGTTCGATCGGGGTGCAGCCGGAACGCGTCCCGGTCGGCATCGAGGAGCGGGCGGCGCTCTGGCGCACCGAGTCCGCCGTGCGCGGGATGCTCGTCGTGCTGGACAACGCCCGGGACAGTGCCCAGGTGCGGCCGTTGCTGCCCGGCGGGGGTTCGGTCGTGGTGACCAGCCGCCGCAAGCTCCGTGGCCTGTCCGCGCGGGATGGAGCACGCCACGTCACCCTGGGCCTGCTCTCGCCGGCCGAGGGGCTGGAGCTGTTCACCGATCAGGTCGGCCGGGACCGGGTGGCGGCCGAGCCGGACGCGGCGGCGGCGATCGTGGAGTTGTGCGCGCGGCTGCCGCTGGCGTTGCGGCTGGCCGCGGACCACGCGGCCCGGCATCCGGAGTGGCCGCTGTCCTCGCTGCGGGAGGAGCTGGCCGACCAGCGTGGCCTCGAGGTGCTGTCGGTCGACGACGACCGCGACAGCGACCTGCGTTCACTGTTCGACTGGTCCTACGACGCGCTCGACGCCCAGGCGGCGGCGGTGTTCGATGTCCTCGGCCTGTTCCCCGGCGACGGCATCGGGCGGTACGCGGTCGCCGCGCTGGCCGCGATCCCGCCGTCGGTGGCCGGTGCCGCGCTCGCGCGACTGGCGGAGGTCAGCATGCTGGAGCAGCGGCTGCCCGACCGGTTCGAGCCGCACGACCTGCTCCGCCAGTACGCGCGAGACAAGGCGGAGGCTCTGCCCGGCGCGCCGGCCGCGATCGAGCGGCTGGTGGCGCACTACGTGCACACCGCGGAACGGGCGCGCTATCACCTCAGTCGCATTCCGCACCGGATGCCGATCGCCGTGGCCGGGCCCGGCGTCCCGGTCGCCGTCTTCGCCGACGATCACTCCGCGGTCGCCTGGTTCGACCGGGAGATCGACACGATCGCCAGGCTGGTCCTCGGCGCGGACGAGCATGGGCTGCACGCCCAGGCCGCGGTGCTGTTCCAGTTGTCGTGGCACTACCTCAACCTGCGCGGGCACTGGCATCGGATAGTCGACATGGGAGAGGCCGCGATCCGCAGCGCGACCGCCGCGGGCGATCGATTCCTGCGGGCCAAGTGCTTCAACGGCGCGAGCACCGGTTACGGCCGGACCGCCGACCGCGACAAGCAGATCGCCTACTGCACTGCCGCGCTGGAGATCTTTCGCGAACTGGGCGACATCGCCGAACAGGGCACGGCGCTGCTCAACCTGGGCTCGGCCCTCAACTGGCTGCACCGGTTCGCCGAGGCCGTGGAGCCGCTGCGCGAAGCCGTCCGGTTGTACGAGTCGGTCGGCGACGACCTGTCCGCCGCGATGGCGCTCAACAATCTCGCGGATACGTTCGCCGGGCTCGGCCGCTACGAAGAGGCGAGTGGTCCCGCCCAGCGAGCGCTCGACACTTTCCGGAAAGGGGAGGAGCCCGCGCGGATCGTCGCCGGTCTGGAAACCATCGCGTCCGTACAGGCGGGGTCGGGCGATCACCGCACCGCCGCCGCGACCTACCGGGAAGCCGTCGACCTCGTCGAGGAGGTCCACGTGACCAGGTCGGCAGTGCCGCTCCGAGTCGGCTGGGGGCACGCGCTGCACGCACTCGGCGACGTCGACCAAGCGCGCCGAGTCTGGCGGGAGGCCTACGACCGGTGCCTTCGCGACGGTGATGAAACCGCCGCCGAAGAGATCCGGGCGCTGCTTTCCGCGCACGCCCGGTCCATCCCGGGGTAGCCCGGGCCCGCGCTCGCCCGGACGACAGCGCCGTGCAAGCGCGACGACAGAGGTCCCCGCGTTTCTCGTCCTAAGGTCCTTTTCGAGCGACGCGGCCCGCCACCCGCCGGCGGGGAGCACTACGGTCGCGCTTCCGTCGTTCCCCGACCGGGGAGAGCGAGAGTGGCGATGTGGAGAACGATCGTGGCGTTCATGGTGACCGCGGTGGTGTCGGGCGTCGAGCAAGGGGGTGGCGCCACCGCGGTCGCGCCATCACCCATCGTGTGGCGCGGTGTCACGCTGGGTCGGCCATTCGGCCGATGCGCACCCGGCCGATGAGCCGATCCACGACGTGATCATCACCCCATAGCGTGACGACTGTCAGCAATTCGTCATCTACGGGGAGGTCACGATAATGCTTCACAAGACGGGGATACTGGCGGTCGGGTTGGCCGCGGCGGGAGCGGTGCTGCTACCGGGGGTCGCGGCGGCGGCGGACGGGCCGACGCCGTACGTCATCGGCGGGCACGACGCCACCGAGAACTACTCGTTCATGGTGTCGCTGCAGCAGGATGGGCGGCACTTCTGCGGCGGCTCGCTGATCAGCGAGGACTGGGTGGTGACCGCGGCGCACTGCGTACAGGGCGCGAAGCCGGAGCAGATCAAGACCAGGATCGGGGCACGGCAGCACAACAGCGGCGGCACCGAAACCGGCGTCAGCCGGATCATCGTGCATCCGGACTTCGCCGGGGAGAAGCCGCAGGGCGGGGACATCGCGCTGGTGCGGTTGGACAAACCGGTGACCGAGCAGCCGATCAAGATCGCCGGGGCACTGGGCGACGCGGGAACGGCGACTCGGATCCTCGGCTGGGGTGAGCACTGCGCCGAGCAGAACTGCGGGGCGCCGGAGATCCTCCAGGAGCTGGACACCAAGGTCATGCCGGCGGAGAAATGCCGCAATCTGGCCACGGGCAAGGAGATCTGCACCGGTTCCGACACGCCGGACGCGATGGGCTGCTACGGCGACTCGGGCGGACCGCAGATCAAGGGCAGGCCGGGGGAGTGGGAACTGGTCGGTGCCACCAGCCGCGACGGTGACGCGGACCCGAAGTGCGCCAGCGGTCTGGGTATCTGGACCGATGTGACGGTGTACCGGGGCTGGATCGCCGAGCAGCAGGCGAGCGATTCTCGCCAAGGAGCAAGCGTGGCGTGAGGTTGCCGCGAAAGCCACTTCCGCGATATTCGACGTCGCGGAAGTGGCTTTCGCGACGTCGAATATCGCGTGCGTCGGTCTCCGGCGAACCGTCACCGGGGCGCGAGTTCCTCCAAAGAGGACAGTGGCGCCTTGCGCAGGTTCGAAATGATGTTCCCCGGCTTGTCCGAGGCTTTGCTGTAGTAGTGCGCGCCGGACTCGAACGCCAGGTAGACGTTTGCCGAACGGGTCCTTGGTGACGACGATTCCCTGTGTCTCATTCCCCGGTCGAAGGGCCTTCGCCGCGTGCGTCGGGCACTGCGGCCATCAGGCCCGGGCACGTCGAGTGCGGGATCCGGGCCGAACTTCTTCACGTCGGCCTGTGGACAGGAGCCCTGCCGGCATGTTGGGCTGAGACCTGGCCGAACCCGACGTGGTCGGCGATTTTCTTTCCTGCGACGTCGAGGAGCGGCCCTGACCCTGTCGGAGTACCTCCGGGAGAACTGGATCGACGTCGTGAACGACGCGATCCTGCACGTGGATCTCACCCTGGCGGCGATGGCACTGGCCGTGCTGGTCGGCATGACGATCGGCCTGCTCACCTACCGGCGGCGGTGGCTCGGCGCGATGGCGACCACGACGACGGCGGCGTTCCTGACCGTCCCGTCGATCGCGCTGCTGGGCATCCTGATCGGCCCGTTCGGGCTGGGGCTGACGAACGTCCTGTTCGCGCTGGTGCTCTACGCGCTTCTGCCGATCACGCGCAACACGATCGTCGGACTGCGTGGCGTTGACCCGGCCGTGGTGGACGCGGCGCGGGGGATGGGGTTCGGCCGCGTGCGGCTGCTGTTGCGGGTGCGCCTGCCGCTCGCCTGGCCGGTGATCCTGTCCGGTATCCGGGTCTCGACGCAGATCACGATCGGCATCGCGGCCATCGGCGCGTACGTCAAGGGCCCCGGCCTCGGCAACCAGATCTTCGACGGGCTCGGCCGGTTCGGCTCGGTCAACTCACTGAACCAGGTCCTCACCGGGACGCTCGGGATCATGGTGCTGGCGCTGCTGTTCGACCTGGCCTTCGTGGTGGCCGGCAAGCTGACCACACGGCGACGTCCCCGTGCCCGTCGAGCGGAGGCTCCGGCGACATCGGGGGGAACAGCCGGGATGGGCGGCGAGGCGATCGAGCTGCGGGACGTCGGCAAGCACTACCCCGGACGAGCGGTACCGGCGGTCGAAAGCCTGACGATGCGAATCCCCGCGGGCGAGATCGTCGTGCTGACCGGTCCGTCGGGGTGCGGCAAGACGACGACCATGCGGATGATCAACCGGCTCGTCGAGCCCAGCGCGGGTGTCGTCACGATCGGCGGCACGGACGTGTCGGCGCTCGACCTCGACGAACACCGGCGCAACACCGGCTACGTCATCCAGCAGATCGGGCTGTTCCCGCACCTGCGAGTGGACGCCAACATCGGCGTGGTGCCGCGGGTGCTCGGCTGGACTCGACGGCGTATCGCCGACCGCGTGCGCGAACTGCTCGACGTCGTCGGCCTGACCCGCGAGCACGGCGCCCGGTACCCGCGTGAGCTTTCCGGCGGTCAGCAGCAGCGCGTCGGGGTGGCGCGGGCGATGGCCGCGGACCCGCCGGTCATGCTGATGGACGAGCCGTTCGGCTCCACCGACCCGATCACGCGCGCCCGGCTGCAGGACGAATTCCTTCGCCTGCAACGGGAAGTGCGCAAGACGATCGTGTTCGTCACGCACGATTTCGACGAGGCGCTGAAGGTCGGCGACCGGATCGCCGTGCTGCGGCCGCGGTCGGTGATCGCGCAGTACGACACGCCCCAGGCGATCCTCGCCGCGCCCGCGGACGACTACGTCGCGAGCTTCGTCGGCTCGAAGCGGAACCTGAAGCGGCTCGCGCTGATCCGGGTGGGTGACCTGGACCTCCGGCCGGCGGCCGGGCCGGACGGCCTGCCCCCGGTCCGGCCCGGCGTCACCCTGCTGGATGTGCTGGACGTGATGGTGCGGACCGGCAGCACCGCGGTCGTGGTCACCGAGGACAGCGAAGCGCAGCCGCTCGGAGTGTGTGACGTGGCCGGCCTCCTCGCGGCGCTCCGGCCCACCGGCGAGGCGCCCGTGATCCCCGCTGCGGCGGAGGAGGCGCCTGGCCCGGGGCCGGAGACCACCGTGTCCGCGCGGCCCCGGCGGCGACGGCTCGGGCTGCTGGTGCGCCCGGTCCTGCTGACCCTCGCCTTGCTGGCGCTCTTCCTGATCGTGCGTGCGCACCCGATCGATTCGATCGAACAGCGTTTCCTCAACGCCGGGACGATCTTCACCGAACTGGGCGAGCACCTGCGGCTCACCCTGATCTCGACGGTGTGCACCGTGGCCATCGCCCTCCCGCTCGGCATCCTGCTCACCCGCGCCGGCGCCCGCTGGGCCCGGCCCATCGGACTGGGGCTGGGCAACCTCGGCCAGGCGATCCCGTCGATCGGGCTCGTCGTGCTGCTCGCGCTCTGGATGGGCACGGGCACCGCGACGGCGGTGACGGCGCTCGTCGTCTACGCGACGTTGCCGGTGCTGCGCAACACGATCGTCGGGCTCGACGGCGTCGACCCGACCCTCGTCGACGCCGCACGAGGTATGGGCATGGGCAGGACGGCCATCCTCTGGCGGATCGAACTGCCGCTGGCCGTCCCGGTGATCCTCGCCGGGATCCGGACCGCGCTGGTGCTCACCGTCGCGAGCGCGACGCTGGCGACGTTCATCGACGGCGGCGGCCTCGGCGGTGGTCTTGTCGCCGGGATCGGGCTGTACCGCCCGATGCTGAGCCTGACCTTCGGCATCATCGTCGCCGCGCTGGCGCTCTTCGTCGACTGGCTGGGGCTGATCGCCGAGGAGGTCCTGCACCCGCGCGGCACGTAGCTCGACCGAATTCAAGGAGGACCAATCCATGCGGATGCTCCAGCGCACGACCGCCGCCGTGCTCGCGCTCGCCACGGCGGCGGCGCTCGCGGCCGGCTGCACGATCGGCAAGGACGAGACCGGCGCCCAGGTGGGCGCGGGATCCATCAAGAAGATCGACGCGCTGAACGGCGTCCAGATCCGCGTCAGCTCCAAGGAGTTCGACGAGCAGTTGCTGCTCGGTCAGATCGCCCTCGTCGCGCTGCAGGCCGCCGGGGCGAGCCCGCAGGACAAGACCAACATCACCGGATCGAGCAACGTCCGCCAGGCGCTCACCAGTGGCGCGGTCGACCTGTACTGGGAGTACACCGGCACTGCCTGGATCAGTTACCTCAACCAGACCAAGCCGATCAGCGATCCGCAGGCGCAGTATGACGCGGTCAAGCAGGCCGACATCGCCAACGGCGTCACCTGGTGGGCCCGCTCGCCCGCCAACGACACCTACGCCCTCGCCGGCAACCCGGCGACGCTGGCCCGGACCGGTGTCAAGACGCTGTCCGACTACGCGGCCCTGGTGAAGCGGGACCCGGCCGCGGCCTCGACCTGCATGGGGTCGGAGTTCAAAAACCGGGACGACGGATTCCCCGGCCTGGCGAAGACCTACGGGTTCACCCTGCCCGACCCGCAGGTGCATTTGCTCAACGACGCCGTCGTCTATCCGAGCGTCGGCAAGGGGGATCCCTGCGGCTTCGGCTCGGTCGCCTCCACCGACGGCCGCGTGATCGCGCAGAACCTCACCGTGCTCGACGACGACAAGCACTTCTTCCCGACGTACAACCCCGCCATCACGATCGCCACCCCGCTCGCCCAGAAATATCCGCAGCTGGAGGAGGTCTTCACACCGATCGCCGCGAAGCTCGACACCGCGACGCTCACGGAGCTGAACAAGAAGGTCAGCGTCGACGGCCAGAAGGCCACCACGGTCGCCCACGACTGGCTCAAGTCGGCGGGTTTCATCAGCTGAACCGTCCGCGTCCAGCGAGACCTGCGACCAGATCAACGCGCCGTGCCACCGCGAGTGGCATGTCCCCGCCTGGGGCGGCGAAGACGGTGCGGTAGTCGTGTTCGTCGTGGCGGTGACCGGCGTGCGGATGCGCAGCCAGGCCATGATCTGCCGCCAGACCGCGTCGATGCCGCTGTCCACGTCCGCACTCCTTCCGATCGCTTGTGATCGTGGTGGTTCGCCGGGACGAGTATTCCGGCTAGTGGCGCACATCCGGGACCACGGCGCGAGCCACGTCCGATCCGAGACGTTTGCCCGAGACGTGGTCGAGGCGGCTGTGCACGCCGGCGAAGATCCGGCTTTCCCCAGCCTCGTCGGCCGCCTGCTGGAAGGTCCGGAAGCGCCGGACGGTCCCCGGTAACGCCTCGGACGTCACCGACAGCATCCGGTGAGAGGCGGGTTCGTGTCGCAGGATCAGCGCGCCCGCTTGGGAGATCACGCTGTGCGCGCCCGGGTACGCCGGATCTGCCGGGGTGGCCGCCAGGCTGTTCCAGGCCGGGTCGGCCGTGGTCGCCGGATTTCCGTCGGTGCCGGCCAATCGGACCGCGGTGATCGGCCGCCAGATCCGATAGTGGTACTTGGCGTCGTAGAAGGCGATCACGGCGTCGGCGAACGTGAGGTTGAGCCGGGCGAACACCTGCGCGGCTCTCGCCGTGGAGACGGTGGCCAGCACGGACTGGGCGATCTCGTTCCAGAGGTTCCAGATCGGCGCGGCCCAGAACTTCGCTTGCTCGGTCTGGTCGGCGGTACGAGTCTTGCTGATGTCCTGCCCCAGCGAGGCGACCTCGTTCGCGGCGTTCGCGTACCGCGCGCTTGTGAGTTCCGGGTACCGGCCGGGCCGGAAGTCACTGGCCCGGGCCAGGACGAACGGCCGCACGGCAGGCCAGTGGGTGAACACCGCCGGCGCGAACCCGGGCGGGGTGGGGCGGTACTGGCCAGGTCCGGTGGCCGGTGGGATCGTGGGCGGGGTGGCCGTGGAGCCGTCGTCGGCACGTGCTCGGAGGATCTCCCGGGCGGCTTGTTTGCCGGCGCGGATCACCGAGGACGACGAGGCCGACATTCGCACGGCGATCCTGCTCAACTCGGCCCGGCCCGGCGGCGACCGACCGGATGAGGAGTTCGTGGCCGAACTCGGAGCCCGGCTCGCGGCCGAGGCGGACGGCAAGCCGAAGGGCGACAACCGCCGCAAATTCGTCCAGGCCACCTCGGTGGCCGCGGCCGCCGCCGCCGCGTTGGGCGCGACCGTGGATCACCTGCTCCGGCCGTCTTCTTCCATGCCAGAGGCGACCATCGTGCCCCACGATGGTCAGTGGCAGGCCGTGGTGTCGTCCGCCGAGTTGGTGGAGAACGCGGTGCGGCCGTTCGACTTCGGCACGGTCACCGGGTTCGTGCGCCGGGCCGGGGGCGAGGTGCACGCGGTGTCCGGGATCTGCACGCACCTGGGGTGCCGACTCGCGTTGGACACCGCGACCCTGCGGCTGAACTGCCCGTGCCACCGGACGGCGTTCGCCGTGGACGGTGCGGTCGTGTTCCACCAGTTGCCCTTGGCGCCGCCGCCGTTGCCCCGGCTGGAGGTCCGGGAGAACGCGGGGAACGTCGAGGTCCTGGTGCCCCGGCGACCGGTGTGAGAAGCGGTGGTGAGGACAGCCCATCGTCACCCCGTCGCCATTGTCCCGCGCATCGGACGACCTCCCACTCTGTGTGGATGCTCACCTGTGTTGATACGCAAGGGGGTTACGGCCCGGAGAGCGTCGCTGTGCCGGTTGTCAGCGAAGGTTTCGGGGCCACGCGACGTCGTCTATGGCGAGCCACGGTGCGACGGCCACGGCCGAGGGGGTGAGTCCGGTGAACGCCTTGACCTCGCGGTGGAGGTGGGACTGGTCGACGTAGCCGCATTCGGCGGCGACACTCGCGGCGGCGTGACCGGTCGCGAGGAGGTGGGCGGCGTGGTCGAACCGCACCAGCCTGATGGCGCGTTTGGGGCTGATCCCGAGCTGGGATTGGAAGCGGGACCACAGGCGTTTGCGGTCCCAGCCGACGTCGCCTGCCAGGCTGGTGACCTGTGTCCGTCCTCGGCTCTTGAGCGTCTGCCGCCAGGTGCGGGCGACTTCCGGTTCGACCGGCGTGCGGGCGTGCAGCCGCCGGTTCACGACCTCGGACGCGATGGCGAACCGTTCGTCCCACGACGCGGTGGCGCGCAATCGGTCCTCTAAACGCTCGGCGTCGCGACCCCAGACGTCCGCCAGGGGTGCCATCGTCCCGCTGAGATCCGGTGCCGCGTCGAGCACCGCGGCCGCCACGTCCGGCTCCAGCCGGATCTGGAGGCATTCGCCCACACGGCCACCTGCCCGTAGATCGCCGGGCATGAGCCCGATGACGACGCTGCCGCGCTCGTGCCGGCCGGGGCTGTCGAAGACGATGCCTTCGCCCTCGCTCAGGTCGACGAGCAGGGTGACGGAGGGATGCGCGACCATGGCGATGTCCACGGCCGAGGGGAGACTCTGGCGGAATCCGGCCATGCTGATTCCGGGCAGCCGATCCGGCCGGTGCGGGACCGCGATGTCCACCGTGTTCCAGTCAGGTGGTGTTCCGGTCGGGGGCACACGGCCAGTCTAGGGATCGGGAACCGTCGGCGGGGCGCTCGCGGTCCGCCGCCGCGAGGTCCAGCCCAGCAGTAGTTCGGCGATCGCGTCGGGGGCTTCGAACGGGGGCAGGTGCCCGACACCGGGCAGCAGTTCGATCCGAGCGTCGGGCACCGCCTCGTACCGGCGCACGGACGACGGGTCCCAGCGGGGGTCGGCGGTACCGAAGATCACCTGCACCGGGACGGTGAGGGTGGCGAGACGATCGGGCACGCCGCGCTCGGCGATGTACTCGGTGTTGCGGCGCACTATCGTCCTGAACGTGTCGTAGGAGAGGTGTTCGAGATCGGCGACCGCGTCGTCGGGTATGTCCACCGGCCGAGCGGCGGTCGCCTGGATTCCCTTGCGGATCATCGCGGCCGAACGCCTCGGCCAGATCAGCGGGCCGAA
The DNA here is from genome assembly GCF_040684635.1 of Amycolatopsis sp. NPDC089917. Lineage (NCBI taxonomy): Bacteria > Bacillati > Actinomycetota > Actinomycetes > Pseudonocardiales > Pseudonocardiaceae > Amycolatopsis > Amycolatopsis sp. NPDC089917. The sequence goes on from NZ_JBFBGL010000070.1 coordinate 28,715, forward strand.
CGGCGGGCCCAGCAGGAGCCGGATGATCAAAGGCTGGGGAAGCAACGCGTCGGGATGCGGGCCGCAGCTGATCAGCGCGATCGAGCACACCAGATCGGGTCGCTGTTCGGCGAGGGAGGTGGCGACGTAGCCGCCACTGGAGTGCCCGACGACCGTGACGTCGCCGAGGCCGAGGTCGTCGAGTACCGCCGCCACCCGGCTCGCCTGCACGGGCACGTCGTAAGGCGGAGAAGGCGGGGACTGGCCACAGCCCGGCAGGTCGACGCGGATGACGTGGTGGCGCCCGGCAAGGGCCGGGACCACCGGGCTCCACGAGGCACCCGAGGCCCCGGATCCGTGGATGAGCAGCAGCGGCGGTCCCTGCGGTGGACCGTCGTGCACCACGTGGATCCCCTGCGAATGCTCAACACCGTTCTCGCTCATACGAGGATGGTGCCCGGCCGCCCGCCACCGGGTCTTGGACAAATGTCGCGTGCGATCGGCTGGTCCTCGTCGACGGCGATCGCGGGGAGGCCACCCGCACGGACAAGTATCGCCATGGGGCTCGACTTTGTTCGTGTGATCACCTGAGTATCAGTGGATGGGTGGAGGATTCTGGCGGGATCTCGGCGCGCTGGGCAGGTCGGTGTGGATGGCGGGTCCGGTGAAAAAGGTCAGAGGTCGTGCGGCCGAATACGTCGCGGTGTACGGGGACATCGTCGCCCCGATCGTCGACTCGGCGCTGAACGACCCTGGCCTGCGTGAGCACGTCGGCCGGTCGCTTTGCGCGGCGGGCACGAAGATCAGTTTTCTGATCAAGGCCTACGCGACGATGGCCGGCGTGCCGTTCCGGGCGGATCTGGCGGTACTCGGGGGCGCGGTGGCGCGCTTGTACGACGACCTGATCGACGAGTACGGATCCGAGGATCTCGCCGGAAGGTTGTCCGCGCTCTTCGACGGCGGTCCGTTTTCGCCGCGAAACGACGTGGAACGGCTTTTGAGTGAACTCTATCGTGAGGTGGAACGGCGTCTCGATCGTGGCCGCGACGACCCGATCTTCACCGCGATGACGGCTGTGCACGAGTATCAGACACGATCTCGTGGACAGAGCGATCCGGAGATCTCGCCGGTGACCCTGATGGAGATCACCGAGGCCAAGGGAGGGAGCGCGATCGTCGTGCTGTTCGCGTTGATGCGGCCGGCGATGAGCGACTGTGAAGTGACCCTGATCCGCGAGGTCGGCGGTGTTCTGCAACTGCTCGATGACTATCAGGACGTGGTGCTGGACCGGCAGGCCGGGATCGAGACCGCCGCCGTCCGGGGCGAGGTGACATTGAGTGATATCTGTCGGCGATTTCGGGTGATGAAACGGCCGCTCGCTGAGCATTATGGGCGGATACGGCCCTTTTTCGCAGTGCTGTACGCCATTCTGTGGATAGCTTTTCTTCGGCTGCACTGGCCAGGATTGGGGGTCGGACGGCTGCCCGCGTCCACGCCCTTCGGCGTGCTGATGCGGCCGGGCGATAACCTGATACAAAGGGCGGGAGAGCGGCGTCGCAGGGATTGATCAGCGGTCGAAGGCCGGGGACGGTGGGAATGGTGACGAGTGGCGCGCCGTTCGAACCGGGCCTGCTCCGCCCCGATCTCCCGATCCCGCTGCCACCGCCCAGCTGGGGGAGCGTCGCTGTTTCGCGGGGTTTGACGATGCTTCGGGAGCCGGCGTTCGCGCGGGCGCATCGAGTGACCCTCTGGCTCGTGACCGCGGCGGTCGCGCTGGTGGCGCTGGGCCAGTTCGTGGTCGTCGGTGCCTTTCGCGAGTCGTTCACGGTGGGGGGCGTCGTACTCGCGGTGTACACGGCGTTCCGGGCGATGGTGCTGGTCGCGGGCGAACGACGCCAGTACGCGTTCGAGCCGGTATGGCTGGCCGAGCGGTCGGAGTTGTTGCGGGAAGGCGTTTTCGAGGTGATGCGCCTCACCGTGGACGGGCGGATCCGCGACCTCACGAATCCCGGCGACGTGCGGGAATTGCTGCGGCGCTCCGACGATGACGCCCGGGTCAGGCTGGACTTCGTCTATCCGGTGGCAGGCTGGGAACGCGTGTACCGGCGGCTCGGGGACCTGGAGTTCCGGCCTGCGTTGAGGCCGGGGGCATCCGCCCAGGTGCGGTTCCCCCAGGCGCGGTACGGCCTGCAGCCGTCCGGCCGCCGGACGTATTGGCTGCTGGGCACTCCTGTGGTGATCAGTGTCGCCGCGCAAGCCGGTCACGGAGCAGCGCGTGCCGGAACTGGTAGTACGGACCGACCTGGCGCAGCACACCCAGACGGCGGGCGTCGTCCAGGAAGGTCATGAGTCGCAGCGGTGTGACGCCCCGCAACGCCAGCCAGGCCCGCGTGGTGGTGGAGCGTCCCGACGCGCTGGTGGATTGAACGATCAACGCCAGGCCGAACGCGCCGAGCAGTGCGCCGACCGCCGCACCCAGCAAACCGACCAGGACCGGATTGTCGATCCTGATCACCAGCCCGCGGGTGACCGCGCCGACCACTCCGCCCATGAACGCGCCGACCAGTGCGCCGACCAGCCCGCCGAGTCCGGCGGCGTACAGGACGGCGAATCGGTCGCTTCGCAGGACGCTGGCGGGAGTGACCGCCTCGCGAGGCTCGGTCGGTTCGGTGAATCTGCGGACCATGCCGAACGCGACGCCGAAGACCAGGCCGATCGCGATACCGAAGCCTCCGCCGTAGAGGATTCCCACCACCAGTCCGCCGACCACGGCGCCGATCAGGCCGAATCCCAGGTCTCTGGTGAGCTCGCTGCGGCGCAGCACACGCGGCACGAACCGTCGCGGTGCCTCGGTCGGGACGAAGCCGAGCGCGAGACCGCCGGTGAGGCCGACCGCGAGCCCGAGCAGCGCACCGAGGACGGGGCGGCCGAACAGACCGAACATCAACCAGCCCAGCAGGGTGCACGCCGATCCGCCGATGAGCATGCCGGTGCCGATGAACACCGCCTTCGGGACCGCGCGGTACAACCGCCACCAAGCGATGTCGCCTTCGGTCATCCGGGCGAGAGCGCCGAGCCATCGCTCCGCCTTCGCCGGATCCCACTGCCGGGAAGGACGTGTCGTACTGGCGAGAGGGGAAGGGGGCCGGTAGGCGAACACCTGCACGGCGAAGGTGTCGAGTAGATGTTCTTCGACTCTCCGGGTGTCGGGAAGATCCAGCAGTTCCGCCGGAGTGGTGCCGGGATCGGCGTACGCCGCGCGAGCGAGATAGAGCATCAGCGGGGTGCGCAGTGCCTCGGCGACCGGTCCGCCGTCCCCCTCGGTGAGCCGGGCCAGCACCGGATCCCACCGATCTAGTCCCGCGCTCGGAGCGACGTCGAGAAGGTACTCCGCCGCGGTGTCCGCGGTCAGCGGCAACAGCTTCACCACCAAGGCGTCGCGGACGATCCCGGTTGCCTCGAACTCGGCGGTGCGGCTCGTCAAGACCAGTGGTTCGCCGCTGCGGCGATCGAGCCCGATGGTCCGCAACGCCACCGCCCGGCGATCCTCGGCCATTTCGTCAAGCCCGTCCAGCACCGGCAGGATCCGGTGCTGCGCGAGGAGATCCCGGACCGCGGTGGCGCCGTATCGCGCCTCGTTGCCGAGGAACGGATAGAACTCGAGAACGCTGCGGATGAGCCAGCTGTGGAAGTCCTCCGACGGATTCCAGGACGAGATCTGCAGCAGCACGGGTGTCCGCGACGGTGAGGGGCGGCGCAGCAACTCCAGCGTCACCAGCACGCACAGGCCTGTCTTGCCCGATCCCGGTTCTCCGATCACCACGAGCCGCCGAGGGGCATCGGCGTACGAGCCGACGAGCTCCGCCAGAGCACCTGCCGCCGAGCCGTTCTTCGTTTCCCAGCGCAGAGGCAGGCCGTCCGCCTCGTCGAGGAGCCTGCGGCCGGCTTCGGCTTCCCACTGGGTGCGCACCTCCCAGGCCAGTGCTTCGACGGCCCGGTCCAGTTGCTCCGACGTGCTCGACTCGTCCTGCGCGGATCGCCAGCGCAGAGCGGTCACGAGCTGCGCCAAAGCCGCGCCGCCCGAGATGATGGTCAGCAAGGTGGTCGCCGTCGCGGCTCCGTAGCGGCCCCACATGACCGCGAGACCCATCGCCAGCACCGCCCACAGGGCCACACGCCCCAAAACCGCCCGTCGAGACACCGGCACCCTCCTCGGATCGCGGACCAAGCAGCCATCTTGTCACGCTGTGTGGGACGAGGTGGGCGACCTTTCAGCCGCCAAACCGGATTCGGCACCTATATTCGATGATTCGCCGTCGAGGGAAACGAGGGAAACCAGTGCTGAATCGCCGGGGGAGATCGAGACACTCGATCAAAACAGTGCTCGACGGCGGAATCGACGGAGTCGATCGCGGTCTTTCGATGCCCGCGGAAGAAGTACGAGAACTTCTGCTGGCGTGCGCGCGGCACAAGATATCTTCACTGCATCCCCTGCGGATCCGCAATATCCGCATCATCGGTTCTCTGGATCTCTCTCACCTTCGCCTGGCTTGTGATCTGGATCTGGCGGGATGCGCGATCTCCGGCGGGCTGGTGCTCACGGGCACGACCGTCGGTTCGATCGACCTGTCCGGTACCGAGATGGACGCCTTCCTCGCCGCCGGCACCCGGATCGACGGAGACCTCGTGCTGCACCAAGCCCGGATAGGGCAGGCGGACCGGCGCGGGCCTCGGTCCGCCGCGCAGGAATTCCGTCGTCGCAAAGGCGACCAGGTGCAGACACCGATACGGACGCCGGACCGGGACGTGGTTGCTCCGGTGACCCTGACGAGCAGCCGGATCGACGGCGACGTCGTCCTGTCGGAGGCCACGATCCACACCGGCGGGCAATGGGCGTTCTACGCGCCGCGGCTGCTGGCATCCGGTTCGTTGATCGCCAATCGACTCCGTACGACCGGGGGAATCAGTCTCTGGGAGGCGAAACTGGCGAACTCCATCGTGCTCGACGGGGCGGAGGTCGGCGAGGTCGACGCGAGCATCGTGACGGTGAGCGGCGGGTTCTTCGCCGCGTACGGGTTCGTCGCGTCCGGACCGGTGGATCTGCTGGCCATGCAGGCGGGCAACATCGTCACGTTCCACGACGCCGAACTGCGCGGATCGCCGACGTCCGCGAACCTCACCAGGCTCGCGACTTCGCGTCTCAGGCTGGACACCCGCGCCGCTCCGAGCGGGCGCCTCATCCTGCGCGACGTACGGGTCAGCTCGCTGATCGATTCGGTTTCGGCCTGGCCCGCCGAGGGCGATCTGGACCTGGAAGGACTGGGGTACGACCGGATCGGGGCCACGGAATCCCTGACGGCCCGCGAGCGGATCGGCTGGCTCACCCGTGATCCGGAAGTGAGCGCGGCCTCGTTCGAGCGACTGGCCGCCCATTATCAGAGCGCGGGCGACGAGCGGTCCGCCCGGACGGTCAGGCTGGCGAGGGAACGGCATCTCCTGCGCCGCCGTCACTTCGCGGGCCGGGTCTGGGGCTGGATCCAGGACGCGTTGTTCGGGTACGGATTCGTTCCGACCAGAGCGCTCCTGTGGCTCACGGCCATGGTCGGCACCGGGGGATGGTGGTTCTCCGCCCATCCGGTGCGCCCGCTCAAGCAGAACGAGCACCCCACCTGGGATCCGTTCGTCTACGCGCTCGATCTCGTGGTGCCGGTCGTCGACCTCGGCCAGGAGAAGGCCTGGGATCCCGTCGGCACCGGCAAAATGGTGGCGATGGCGCTGGTGGTCGCGGGCTGGCTGCTGGCGACCGCGGTCGTCGCGGGAGCCAGGCGGCTCCTGAGCCGCACCTGAGTCGTGACTCCGTGGGGCTCCGGTCAGGCGGCGCCTGTTCGTGTTCGGCGTCAGAGACCGTTCATGTACATGGCGTCTTCCGGGTACCGCTGCCCCTTCGTGAAGCCCGCCGGCACCGCAGCGTCGAGCAGTGCCATGTCCCCGGGACCGAGCCGCAGGGACGCGGCCCGGACGTTTTCCTCGAGCGTGCACCGCCGCTTGGTGCCCGGTATCGGCACGACGTCGTCACCTTTGGCCAGCAGCCACGCCAGGCACACCTGCGCGGGGCTCGCGCCGACCCGGGCGGCGACGACGCCGGCCTCGTCGACGGCGGCGGAGTTCGCGCTGAAGTTCTCGCCCTGGAAACGAGGATCCCGCCGGCGGTAGTCGTCGTCGGCGTACTCCTCCGCGGGTTTGGCGTTTCCGGTCAGGAAACCGCGGCCCAGCGGGGAATACGCGACCAGGCCGATACCCAGTTCGCGCAGGAGAGGCAGGATCTCGGCCTCGATGTGGCGCTCCCACAAGGCGTACTCGGTCTGCAGGGCGGTCACGGGGGTGACCGCGTGCGCGCGGCGGATCGTGGCCGTCCCGGCTTCGGAAAGGCCGAAGTACCGGACCTTGCCGGAGGCGATCAGCCCGCCGACGCCGTCGGCCACGTCCTCGATCGGGACCGTGGGGTCGACCCGGTGCTGCGACAGCAGGTCGATGCGGTCGGTGCGCAGCCGGACGAGCATCGCGTCGACGGTCCGGCGGATGTGGCCGGGCCTGCTGTTCAGCCTGCCACGGGTGCCGTCCGGGGCGTACTCCCAGCCGAACTTCGTGGAGATGAACGCTTCGTCGCGCCGTCCGAGCAAGGCGGAGCCGAGCAGTGCTTCGTTGTCGAAGGGGCCATAGACCTCCGCGGTGTCGAAGAAGGTGCAGCCGAGGTCGAGTGCCCGGTGGACGGTGGCTATCGATTCGGCGTCGTCCGCGGCGCCGTAGGCCCGGCTCATCCCGAAGCAGCCGAGTCCGAGCGCGGACACGGCGGGACCGCCGTTCCCCAGGACACGCGTGGGCAGGACATCGTCGTACGTCACCGAGACCCCTTTCCGAGCCGGAGCGAACCGAGATCGGCCGTCACCGCAGTTCCGCTCCGTGGCGGACGACCGCGTCGAGGAAGTCGCCACGCGCGAGCGCGGCGGCGAGCGCTCCGAGGTCGTCGCTCAGATACCGGTCCCGGTCCAGGGCCGGGACGATCGCCCGGACCTGGTCATGGGTGATCCGGCCGAGCGGACCGAGCCGCCGGTACCGGCCCGACACGTCCACGGCCTGCGTCGCGGCGAGCAGTTCCACCGCCAGGATCCCGTTGTTGTTCGCCAGTACCCGGCGGGCGTTCCTGGCCCCGATCAGGCCCATGCTGACGACGTCCTGGTTGTCGGCGTTGGCGGGCACGCTCTGGGTGCTGGCGGGGCCGATCGTCCGGTTCTCGGCGACCAGCGCGCTCGCCGGATACTGGGCACCGGCGAGCCCGCTGTGCAGGCCGGGATCGCTCGAGATGAGGAACTCGGGCAGGCCGTCGTTGAGATGCCGGTTCAGCAGCCGATGCGTCCGGCGTTCGGAGAACACGCCGAGCTGGGTGAGCGCGATGGTGCAGTAGTCCATCGCGAAGGCGATCGGCTGGCCGTGGAAGTTCGCGCCGTGGAAGATCTCTTCCTCGCCGGCGTCACCGGATTCGCCGAAGAACAGCGGATTGTCGTTGGCGGAGTTGAGTTCGATCTCCAGTGTGGCTTCGGCCTGCCTGAGGGTGTCGCGCACGGCGCCGAGCACCTGCGGCACCGCACGCAGGGTGTACGCCTTCTGCAGATAGACCTCGCCTTCGCCGTCGCGGGCCTGCCGCGAAAGTTCGGCGTGACCGACGGCGAGCCCGCTGCCGTCCAGCAACAGCCGCAGGTTCGCCGCGGTGTCGATCTGACCGCGGTGGGGCCGGGCCCGCTCGTGCCCGGCGGCGAGGAACGGGCTCGTCGAACCGCGCAGCACCTCCAGGACCAGCGCGGAGACGATCTCGGCCTGCCGCACCTGGTCCAGCGCGCGGCCGACCACCAGGGCGCCGAGCCCGGTCATCGCCGACGTGCCGTTGATCAGCGCGAGCCCTTCCTTGGCCCGCAGTTCGAGCGGAACGAGCCCGTGCCGCTCGAGGACCGGGCCGGTCCGTGTCCGTTCGCCGTCTTCGAGGACGTAACCCTCGCCGATCAGGGTGACGGCGACGTGCGAGAGCGGCGCGAGGTCCCCGCTGGCGCCCAGCGACCCGATCTCCGGCACGGCCGGGGTGATGTTCAGGTTCAGGTACGCCGCCAGCCGGTCGAGGACGGCGGGGCGCACCGCCGAGTGGCCCTTGGCGAGCGCGTTGAGCCGGGCCGCGATCATCGCCCGGACCTCGTCCTCGGCGAACAGCGGGCCGACACCGGCACTGTGGCTGCGGACGAGGTTCGTCTGCAGGGCCACCTCGTCGCCCGCGCCGACCGGATGGTGCACCAGTTCGCCGTACCCGGTGGTGACGCCGTAGACGGGTACGCCGCGGCCCACCAGCTCCTCGAAAGACTTCCGGTTCCTTGCGACGGCGGCCAGCGCGGACGGGGCCACCGCGCACGGCGCCCCGTCCTCGGCGATCCGCCGGACACCGGCGAGGTCCAGGCCCTCGCCGTCGAGTTCCACCGGTCGGTGTTCCCTGTCCGTCACAGCCCGGCTCCCGCCTCTGTCGCCGTTCCCGATCGGCCGAGCACCCAGCTCAGCACCGCCGTCGCCACGGCGAGCGCCGCGAGCACCCCGCAGGTGACGACGAACGCGTCACCGAAGTCGCTCGCGGGGATCGACGCCGTGTCCTGCGGATTGCGCCCCAGCACGGCGCGGTAGACCGTGCCGATCCCCGCGATCCCGACGGCCATCGCGGCCTGGGTGACGGTGTTCAGCACCCCCGAACCCGCCCCGGTCAGATCGGCGGGCACCTGGGCCATGGCGATGCCGACCAGCGGCGAGACCACGAGTCCCTGCCCGATCCCGGACAGCCCGATGGTGACCGCGAGCGCGACGGCCTGGGTACCGGTGCCCGCCTGCACGATGAACGGCATCGGCAGGAAGCTCGCGAACATCAGCAGCGCGCCGGTGATCAGCACCCGGGTGCCGTAGCGCTCGGCCAGCCGTCGTCCGGCCACCGAAGCCACCGCGAACCCGACGCCCAGCGGCACGAACACCACACCGGTGGCCAGCGGGTCCAGGCGCAGCGCGGACTGGAGGTAGTAGGTCAGCACCAGGAAGTAGCCCGCGTTGCCGGCGAAGAACACCGTCACCGTCGCCATGCTGGCCGGGAATCCGCGCCGGCGCAGGACGCGGGCCGGCAGCAGGGGATCGCCGCCGCGCGCGGCGAGCCTGTTCTCGTACCGGAACAGGCCCGCCGTCAGCAGCGCCGCCGCGGCGAAGCAGCCCCAGATCCACGGCGGCCAGCCGTGTTCCGGGCCCAGCGACAACGGGATCAGCAGGATCGGCAGCACGGACGCGGTGAGCACCGTCCCCACCATGTCCAGTGGCGCGGTGACCTCGCTCTGGCTCTCCCGGACCGTCGACGGCGCGGCCAGCAGGATGAGCGCCCCGATCGGGACGTTGATCAGGAAGATCGTCCGCCATTCCAGCCCGGCGACGTCCACGTTCAGGAGCAGCCCGCCGCCGATCAGCCCGGCGACGACCCCGAGCCCGATCACCGAGCCGTACGCGCCGATCGCGCGCTGCCGGTCCCGCGGGCGGGCGAAGGTGCCCTGGATGATCGACAGCACCTGCGGCATGAGGACGGCCGCCGCGGCGCCCTGCACGACCCGAGCCACGATCAGCAGATTCGCCGTGGGGCACAGCGCGCACAGCAACGACGCGACGGTGAACGCCGCCACCCCGTACTGGAACACCTTCTTGCGGCCGAACCGGTCGCCGAGCTTGCCGCCGGTGACCATGCCCGCCGCGTAGGCGATCACGTAGCCGTCGATGACGAACTGGATCTGGCCGAAGCTGGCGCCCAGATCCGCTTGGATCGGCGGGCTGGCCACGTTCACGATGAACATGTCGATCTGGCCCATGAACGTGGCCAGCAGGACCACCCCGATCCCCGCCCAGTCACGAGGACTGGGCACGGTCGAGAGTGATGTTTCCTCGACGGCAACCATTCTCGTCCTTACCTGGTCGGGTGGGCGCCGCCGTTGACACCGAAAGTCTGCCCGGTGATGTGCCGGGCGCCGGCGGAAGCGAGGAAGTACACCGTTTCGGCGATGTCGGCGGGAATCCCGGCGCGGCCGGTGCTGGTCGCGTCGATCAGCTGCTCGGCCCGCTCGGCGGGGAGCTTGTCCCGGAAGAACTCGGTCTCGCGGATGTAGCCCGGCGAAACCACGTTCGCGGTGATCCTGCGGGCCCCGAGCTGCTTGGCCAGGTCGACGTTCCACGACGCGAGTCCCGCCTTGGCCGCGCCGTACGATCCGGCGCCCTGGTCCGCGGCGATGGACCCGATGTGGATCACCGATCCGCCTTCGGCCAGCTTGTCCTGGACGGCGGTGGTGGTCAGCACCGCGCTGATCAGGTTCGCGTCCAGGTTGGCCCGCCAGTGCGCGAGGACCCCGGCGAGCCCGTCCTGCTCGGGGAGGTCGAAGTCGGTGTTGCCGCCCGCGTTGTTGACCAGTACGTCGATCGGCCCATCCAGCGCGTCCAGCGTGGCGGTCACCTGTTCGGGATCGGTGCCGTCGCAGACGAGCGGCCGGACCGACGAGCCGAGGTCGGCGGCCGCCGAGACCAGTACGTCCTTGCGGCGGCCGGTGATGTGCACGACGGCGTCGGACGCCGCGAATCTCGCCGCCACGGCCCTGCCGATGCCGGTGCCCCCGCCGGTGACCAGGATTGTCCGGGTCATCTAGCCTCCTTCGTGTTCGCCGGTCCTAACTCACGTTTAGACCTAAATGATAGGCTGTGCGTCGTGCAGCCGACAACCGCGGTGGAGGTCTGGGATGAGTGCAGCGTCCGAAAAGGACCCCACGCCGGACGCCGCGGACGAGATCGAGGCGGCATGGCAGCGCGAACGGCCCGGCACGTCGACCGAGTCCATCGGCATCGTGACCCGGGTGTGGCAGCTGGCGAAGCTGTTCGGTGAGGACCGGCGCCGCGTCCTGCTGGACTCCGACGTCGATTCGGCCACGCTGGATCTGCTCAGCATGCTCCGGCGCAGCTCGCCGCCGTACTCGCTGACGACCAGGGAGCTGGCGAGGCTGACCCTGGTCACGGCGGGGGCGATCTCGCAGCGGGTGGCCCGCGCGGAACGCGAGGGGCTGGTCGAGCGGCACACCGAACCGCGCGGCCGCAGCGTGTACGTGACACTGACGCCGGCCGGGCACGCCCTGGTGGAGCAGACGGTCGATCGGGTGCTGGAGCGGGAGCTCGAACTGATCTCCGGGCTGAGCGACGAGCAGCGCGCCCAGCTCTCCTCACTGCTGCGGGTGCTCCTCGGCGAGGTCCAGGGTCGATGCGACGATCACGGTGTTTCGCATGTCGGTGACGTCGGTTCGGCGCTCTGAACCCCGGCGGGGGAACATGTGCTGCGGGCCTTTTAGCAGCCGTTCCACGACGTGCGGGTGCTGATCGTCGGCCAGGATCCGTACCCGACGCCCGGGCACGCGGTGGGGCTGAGCTTCTCGGTGGCGCCTGATGTCCGGCCGATCCCGAAGAGTCTGATCAACATCTACAAGGAGTACTGCGAGGACCTCGGGCACCCGTTGCCGTCGAATGGCGATCTGACGCCGTGGGCCGATCAGGGGGTGCTGCTGCTCAACAGGGCGTTGACGGTGCAGCCGGGCAAGTCGAACTCGCATCAGGGCAAGGGCTGGGAAGATGTCACCGAGCAGGCCATCAAGGCTCTCGCCGCGCGGGACGAGCCGATGGTGGCGATCCTGTGGGGCCGCAACGCGCGGAATCTGAAGCCGATGTTGGGGAAGGTGCCGTGCATCGAGTCGGCGCACCCGAGCCCGCTTTCCGCGCACTCCGGCTTCTTCGGGTCGCGTCCGTTCAGCCGGGCGAACCAGCTGCTCGCCGACCAGGGCGCCGGCCCCGTGGACTGGAAGCTGCCCTGACCTTCACGCGCTTCGGAGAACGCTTGGCGTGACAGTAGTGACCGGTGTGACTGCTGAGGTGTCGCCGCTGTCCGTGAAGGCCTCCTTGAGGGACCCAGAGTCCCTCAGGGCGGGCAACAACGACGGGCGCCGCCAAAAACGGG
>NZ_JBFBGL010000071.1:0-40096 GCF_040684635.1 Amycolatopsis sp. NPDC089917
GGTGTGCTCTTCCGATGTGCCGCGCTGGCACAATATGTCATGAAAGGGTCGTTCAGGACGTTTTTCGTCCTGAACGACCCTTTCATGACCTACGTTCACGCATGAGCAGCAGGGCGTAGGCCGCCAGCGTCTGCGCGTCCGTGATGTCACCCGAGGCGATCATCTTCTCGAACTCGCCGCGCTCGAACCACGTCGTCCGCATGTCCTGCTCTTCGAGCTCGCGCTGGACGTCACCCTGCGTGAGATCGGTGGCCAGGAACACGCGTCCGCGCTGGCTCGACATGCCGGCGGCGACGTCGGTCACGCCGAGGTCGGTCATCGAGCCCGCGATCAGCCCGGTCTCCTCGCGCAGCTCGCGGGCGGCGAGTTCGGGCGGCGGGACGTCGGCCAGATCGGGAGCGGTGCCCATCGGGAACTCCCAGCGCCGCAGACCGAGCGGATAGCGGAACTGCTCGACCAGGTGAAACCGGGCGCCGTCGAAAGGGATGACGACCGCGCAGGTCGGTTTGTCGACGACCGCGTAGATCCCTTCGGAACCGTCGAGCCGCCGGACGGCGTCTTCGCGCACGGTCATCCAGTTGTTCCGGTACACCTCGCGGGAGCTGACACGCTGAACGGGGTCCATGCGCACAGTATCGCCGCGCTTGTCCTACCCTCGCGGGGTGCGCCTAGTGATCGCTCGCTGCCAGGTCGACTACGCCGGCCGTCTGACCGCCCATCTGCCGATGGCCACGCGGCTGTTGCTCGTGAAGGCCGACGGCTCGGTGTCCGTGCACTCGGACGACCGCGCCTACAAGCCGCTGAACTGGATGAGCCCGCCGTGCTGGCTGATCGAGGACGGCAAGCTGTGGATCGTCGAGAACAAGCAAGGGGAGAAGCTCGTCATCACGATCGACGAGATCTTCCACGACCACGCCCAGGAACTCGGCGCGGAGCCCGGCTTGCAGAAGGACGGCGTCGAGGCGCACCTGCAGGAACTGCTCGCCGAGCACATCAAGACCCTCGGTGACGGCTACACCCTGGTGCGGCGGGAGTTCCCGACCGCGATCGGACCGGTCGACATCATGGCCCGCGACGCCGACGGGGCCAGCGTCGCCGTCGAGATCAAGCGACGCGGTGAGATCGACGGCGTCGAGCAGCTGACCCGGTACCTCGAACTGCTCAACCGCGACCCGCTGCTGGCGCCGGTGCAGGGCGTCTTCGCGGCGCAGATCATCAAGCCGCAGGCGCGGGTGCTGGCCGAGGACCGGGGCATCCGGTGCCTGACGCTGGACTACGACGCGCTGCGCGGCATCGAGTCGGACGAGTTCCGCCTCTTCTGAGCGAATCTTGTCGCAAGTGGTCGCGTCGGCCCCTTCGCCGGTGAACAGCCGATATCCAATCGAGTCCTCGGTTTTGTATCTGCATTCTTTCTCGCACCACAGAATGCCCCGAAGTGCGGCGGGAAATTAACGAACTCGACTCGTCCTGCAAAAGAACCAGCTGTTTCCGGGTCATTCGGGTGAACGCCGGATTGGCCGGTCTCGCGTTGTGTCACACTCGATTTCCGCGAGGGGTATCGCCGACATACGGCGGTCGCGGGTCCAGGGGTGATGTGCCATGGCTGGTTCTTCGAAGCGCGTGGATCTGGTGCTGGAAGGCGGCGGCGTCAAAGGTATCGGATTGCTGGGAGCCGTGCTGGAGTTGCACGACGCCGGTTATTCGTTCCCCCGGATCGCCGGGACGAGCGCGGGCGCGATCGTCGCGACGCTGGTCGCCGCTTATCAGAAAGCCGGGAAGGACCTCGGCGGCCTGGAAGCGGTGATGAACGACATGGACTGCCGCCGGTTCCGGGATCGGTCCCTGTTCGACCGGATCACCGGCCCGGTCGGCGACGGCGTCGACCTGCTCCTGCACGACGGAATACACACCGGCGACTATCTCGCCGAATGGCTCGCGCCGTTGCTGGACGAGGTCGGCGTGCACACTTTCGCCGATCTCGCCATCGACGATCCCGAAGGTACTTTGGCTCCATACCAACGGTATTCCCTCGTCGTCCACGTCAGCGACCTCACCCGCCGCGTCCTGGTCCGGCTTCCTTGGGATTATTCCCAGTACGGACGCGATCCCGGAGAAGAGAAGATCGTCGACGCGGTCCGCGCGTCGATGTCCATCCCGTTCTATTTCCGGCCGGTGCAGTTCGACGTCCGCCCCGAGGGCACGGTCACCTGGGTCGACGGCGGACTGCTGTCGAACTTCCCCATCACCGTCTTCGACCGGACCGACAAGAAGGAGCCGCGCTGGCCCACCTGGGGAGTGAAGCTTTCCGGCGAACCGGCGGGCGGCAGGGACAAACCGGTGAAGAGCGCGTTGCGGATCGCCATCGGTTCGCTCGAAACCCTGCTTTCGGACTGGAATCGTTACCGGTTGCACGAGGAGGGTGTGAACCGGCGGACGGTGTACGTCGACACGAGCGGGGTTTCCGCCGTCGACTTCGGGCTCGGCGAAGAGGAGAGGAAGCGCCTCTTCGAAAACGGGCGGGAGGCCGCGCGGAGGTTCCTGGAAAAGATTGTGCCGCAGTGAACTCGCCGGCGGTATTCCGGTGGGACGAGGGATAGGAGGATCCCATGGGTTATCGCCCGATCGGCAGTGACCCCGCGGACGGCCGCCTCGGCCGGTTCGTCCCGGACGACTGGCGCCACGTCGAGCGCTATCCGCTGACCGCGCTGGCCACCCAGGACCGGCCGACCCGGTCGCCGGTGGTCATCGGTGTCAACTGGTACAAGGAATTCGACGTACCGGAGAAGGACGAGAAGTCCGGCGAGTTCTTCGTCGCGAAGGGCGGCGCGAAAACGCTCACCCGGATCCGCGGCGGCCATTGTGTCTGCCTCGAACCCGGTGAATCGACCGACGGCGACAAGCAATACGCCTTCTACGACCAGGGCAGCGAAGGCGCTTGCGTCGGCTTCGGCTGGTCGCGCTGCATGACGTTGTTCAACGGCGACCTCTACGCCGCGCGGTGGCTGTGGGACCAGTCGAAGCTGCGCGACGAATGGGACGAGACCAATCCCGGTGACAACAACGGCACGTCCGTCCGCGCGGCGGCCGAGGTGCTGCTGGAGCTGGGACACGTTCCGTGGTCCGAGAGCTACGCCGACGACGATCACGTCAAGAGGGCCGCGTACACGCCCGACGTGAAGAACGGCATCCAGGCCTATCGCTGGGCGAAGACGGTCGACGAGGTGCACGAGGTCCTCGGCAACCCGCGCGCCGACGAGCTCGGCGCCGTGCCGTTCCTCAACTCCTGGGGCCCGGGCTACCCGCATCGCACGTTCCTGCCGGACGACGTCCTCGCCCGGTTGATCAAGGAGGACGGCGAAGTAGGCCTGCCCACGGACCGGTAACCCCCCGCCGGTCACGGGAAAGGGTCGTTCCGGAGACGGAGCGACCCTTTTCCGGTGTGCCTTCCGGCCCCGGCCGTGGCGAACGGGCTCGCGATAACCGGACAGGAATTGTCAGAAAACTGCCCGAACGGACACTTCCGGGCTCACGTCACCCACCCGCACTGCCGTTCCTGAATCCATGCAGTATGGTCCGCGATTGACGCGATACCGGCGTTTCTCGTGGACATTTTCACTATGGAGGTGGGTCGGTTGCACGTACTGGCCGATGCGAACCTGCGACTCGACGCAAGTCCAATCGACTACGTCCTGCTCGCCTTCTATTTCGCGCTGGTGCTCGGCATCGGGTACATGGCGCGGAAGTCGGTCTCGAGCAGCCTCGACTTCTTCCTCTCCGGCCGCTCGCTGCCCGCCTGGGTCACCGGTCTCGCGTTCATCTCGGCGAACCTCGGCGCGGTCGAGATCATGGGCATGTCGGCCAACGGCGTGCTCTACGGCCTGCCGACCGTCCACTACTTCTGGATCGGCGCGATCCCGGCGATGCTGTTCCTCGGCATCGTGATGATGCCGTTCTACTACGGCTCGAAGGTCCGCAGTGTCCCGGAGTTCATGCTCCGCCGGTTCGGCAAACCCGCCCACCTGGTCAACGGCATCAGCTTCGCGAGCGCGCAGATCCTCATCGCCGGCGCGAACCTGTTCCTGCTCGCCAGCGTGGTGAACCTGCTGCTGGGCTGGCCGCTGTGGGTGTCGATCCTCGTCGCGGCCGTGGTCGTGCTCTCCTACACCGCGCTCGGCGGCCTGTCCGCCGCGATCTACAACGAGGTCCTGCAGTTCTTCGTGATCGTCGCGGCGCTGCTGCCGCTGACCATCGTCGGCCTGGTCAAGGTCGGCGGCTGGCAGGGCCTGGTCGACAAGCTCAGCGCGGACCCCGGCGGCGAGGCGCAGCTGTCCTCCTGGCCGGGTGACAACCTCACCGGGTTCGGCAACAGCTTCCTCTCGATCCTCGGCCTCGTCTTCGGTCTCGGTTTCGTGCTCTCGTTCGGTTACTGGACGACGAACTTCGTCGAGGTCCAGCGCGCGATGGCGTCGAAGAGCATGTCGGCCGCGCGGAGGACGCCGATCATCGGTGCCTTCCCGAAGATGCTGATCCCGTTCATCGTGATCATCCCCGGCATGATTGCCGCGGTCACCGTGTCCGAGTACGTCCAGGACAAGCAGGTCCTGCTCGACGGCGGCGACGCGCCCAGCGGCGTCACCGCGAACAACGCGATCCTGCTGTTGATGCGCGACCTGCTGCCCAACGGCATGCTCGGCGTCGCGATCGCCGGTCTCCTCGCCTCGTTCATGGCGGGCATGGCCGCGAACCTCAGCTCGTTCAACACCGTGTTCACCTACGACATCTGGCAGTCGTACGTGAAGAAGAACGAGTCGGACGGCTACTACCTCCGTCTCGGCCGCGTGGTCACCGCGGCGGGCACCGTGCTGGCGATCGGTACCGCGTTCATCGCGTCGAACTCCGGGAACATCCTGACCTACCTGCAGGACCTGTTCTCCTTCTTCAACGCGCCGCTGTTCGCCACCTTCATCCTCGGCATGTTCTGGAAGCGGATGACGCCGACGGCGGGCTGGGTCGGCCTCGTCGCCGGTACCGCGTCCGCGATCACCGTGTGGCTGCTGTCGCAGGCCGGGGTGCTCGGGCTCACCGGACAGGGCATCAGCTTCGTGGCCGCCGGTACGGCGTTCGTCGTCGACATCGCGGTCAGCGTCGGGGTCTCGCTGGCCACCGCGCCGAAGCCGGAGTCGCAACTGGTCGGGCTCGTCTACTCCCTCACCCCGAAGGAGTCGCTGAAGCACGACGAGACCGGCGACGACGCGGGCTGGTACCGCAAGCCGGGCCTGCTCGCGGGCATCGTGCTGATCCTGACCATCGTGCTCAACATCATCTTCTAGGAGGCCGGAGATGGCTGCGTCCCAAGCTCCCAAGAAGGCCGGCGTCTTCGACATCCGGCTGATCATCGCGCTGCTCATCGGCGGCTACGGGCTGGTGCTCACGATCATGGGCATCGGCTTCACCACCGAGGAGGAGCTCGCCAAGGCCGCCGGCGTCAGGATCAACCTGTGGGCGGGCATCGGCATGCTGGTGTTCGCGGCGCTCTTCGTGCTGTGGGCGAAGCTGCGGCCCATCGTCGTGCCGCCGTCGGCAGAGGGCGGGGACGGCGAATAGCCGGGTTGTCCGGACAGCGTCGGGGCGGTCCGGCTACCGTGCACTTCGTGCTGCTCAACGCTCGACGTCGCCGGATCGCGTCCGCGCTGGCCCTGGTCGCCGCGCTCGGCGCGGTGTCGGCCTGCGGTCAGAACCTCGGCAAGTCCAACTTCGCCCGCACCACCGTCGCCGCCGAAGCCGGTTCCGGTGGTGAGGTGCCGAGCGGGGACATCAACGACCCGGCGGTCACGCCCGCGGTGATGCGCACGATCGACCCGTGCCCGCTGGTGGGCAAAGAAGCGCTGAGCGACCTCGGCGCCCCGGAGGACCCGCGGCCGTCGCTCACCTCGTTCGGCTCCTGCCGCGCGAAGGTCACCGACGCCGGTGGCAAGCAGCTCTCGGTCAGTGTCGACATCGGCGCCTCGACCTACCTGAACGACAACGGCGGCGCGGTCATTTCGGTGGTCGAGGGGCTGCCGCAGGTCGAGCGGAAGGGCAAGGACGGCAAGACCTGCGACGTCGGTGTCATGACACTGCGCAAGCCCGAGCGCGGGATGAACTTCTCGGTCACCTACGACGGCGGCGACCCGTGCGCGACCGGCCGCGCGGTGGCGGCGAAAGCCGTGAAGAGCCTGCACGCGTCCCCGGCGAAGTACCCCTCCGCGGCGGGCACGCTGACCGCGGTCGACCCGTGCGCCATCGCGGACACGGCCGTCCTCACCGAGGTCGTGCCGCACGGCGCGACCTCGCTGACCACCTTCCACTCCTGCGACTGGTCCCCGGGTTCCAGTCCGCGGATCTCGATCGGCTTCCGCTACGGCCTGCCGCCGCAGGAACGCGACGGGACCAAGAAGGTCGACCTCGGGGGCACCACCGTCTACCAGAAGGCGGGCGTCGGCAGTTCCGCCGAGTGCAAGATGGAGTGGCAGCAGCGGCCGTGGGTGGACGACACGGTCGAGATCGCCAGCGTGATCTACCAGAACTACGACGAGAAGAAGGACGAAGCGGCGTCCTGTGAGAAGGCGGGGAAGATCGCCAAATCGGTGATCTCCAAGCTGCCGAAGCCCTGACGCTGGCGGCATCCGGCCGGGAGAGGTAGGAAGGGGACACCCCACCCGCCGACGGCCGGAGGCCACCTTGAAGAAGATCATCAACGACCCGAAAACGGTGGTCGCGGAATCCTTGCGCGGGCTCGCCGCGGCGCACGCGGACGTCCTGCGCGTGGAGGACGACCCGGCGATCGTGGTGCGTGCGGACGCGCCCGTCGCGGGCAAGGTCGCGGTGATCTCCGGTGGCGGCTCCGGGCACGAACCGCTGCACGGCGGCTTCGTCGGCCGGGGCATGCTGGCGGCCGCCGTCCCGGGAGCGGTGTTCACCTCCCCGACGCCGGACGCCGTCGAAGCGGCGGTCAAGGCCACCACGGGTGAGGCGGGCGCGCTGCTGATCGTCAAGAACTACACCGGCGACGTGCTCAACTTCGAGACCGCCGGAGAACTCGCCGCCGCCGAGGGACTCGACGTCCGCAGCGTGGTCATCGACGACGACGTCGCGGTCAAGGACTCGACGTACACCGCCGGTCGCCGCGGAGTCGGCGGCACGGTGCTGCTGGAGAAGATCACCGGCGCCGCCGCCGAACGGGGTGACGCGCTCGACGCGGTGGAGGCCTTGGCGCGCAAGGTGATCGGCCAGGTCCGCTCGATCGGTGTCGCGCTCACCGCGCCGACCGTGCCGCACGCGGGCGAGCCGAGTTTCGACCTCGCCGACGACGAGATCGAGTTCGGCATCGGCATCCACGGCGAACCCGGCATCGAACGGACGGCCGTGGTGACGGCCGACGAACTCGTCGCCCGCATGGTCGACGCGATCGTCACGGACCTGCCGTTCGGCGAGGGCGACAAGGTCCTGCTGTTCACGAACTCGATGGGCGGCACCCCTCTGGTCGAGCTGTATCTCGCCCACGGGATCGCCGAGCGGCTGCTGGCCGAGCGTGGGATCGTGGTCGAACGGCGCCTGGTGGGGCCGTACATCACCAGCCTCGAGATGCAGGGGATGAGCCTGACTTTGCTGAAACTGGACGACGAGCTGACCGAGTTGTGGGACGCGCCGGTGAACACCCCGGCACTGAGGTGGGGAGTCTGATGGCCTGCACCGCCGACACGCTCGCCGCCGCCTTGCGGGCGGCGGCCGCGGTGATCGCCGAGCATCGCGCCGAGCTGGTCGACCTCGACCGCGCGATCGGCGACGCCGACCACGGCGAGAACCTGGACCGCGGGTTCACCGCCATCGTGTCCGCATTGGACACCGCGACCCCCGAAACCCCCGCCGCGGTCGCGAAACTCGCCGCCACGACGTTGATCTCGAAGGTCGGCGGCGCGGCGGGCCCGCTGTACGGCACGGCCTTCCTGCGGGCGTCGGTCAAACTGGGCGACGCGGCCGAAGTGGACGGTCCGCTGCTCGTCGAGGCCCTGCGCGCCGCCCTCGAAGGAGTGCAGGCGCGCGGCAAGGCCGTCGGGGGAGACGCGACCATGGTCGACGCGCTCATCCCCGCCGTCTCAGCCGCCGAAGGGGCCGCCGGATCGGACATCGCGGCGATCCTGGCCGCCGCCGCGGACGCCGCGGACAAGGGCGCCGAGTCCACTGTGGATCTCGTACCGCGCAAGGGTAGGGCGTCGTACCTCGGCGAGCGCGCGAAGGGGCATATGGACCCAGGCGCCCGTTCGACGGCGCTGCTGCTGCGCGCGTTCGCGGAGGCCGCCCGGTGAGCGTCGGAATCGTGCTCGTCTCCCACAGCGCCAAAATCGCCGAAGGACTCGCGGAACTCGCCGCCCAGATGGCGCCGGACGTCACCATCGTGGCGGCGGGCGGCCTGGCCGAGGGCGGGATCGGAACGGATTACGACGAGGTCGTCGCCGCGACGCAGCGCGCCGACTCGGGTGCGGGCGTCGTCCTGCTGTACGACCTCGGCAGCGCGCAGATGACCGCGGAACTGGCCGTCGAATCGCTCGCCGACCCGTCGGCCGCCGTCGTCGTGGACGCGCCGCTCGTCGAGGGCGCGATCGCCGCCGCCGTCGCGGCTCAGGGCGGGGCGGACCGCCAGGCCGTCTCCGAAGCCGCCGCGTCGGCGGGTGCTCCGCCGGATCTGACGTTGGACGACGGCGTGCAGGACGGCGAGAGCAGTGTCGAACTCACACTGCGGAACGACGTCGGACTGCACGCGCGGCCCGCCGCCGTCCTGGTCCGGAGCATCGCCGGGCTGGACGCGGAGGTCACCGTGCGGCTCGGCGAGGAGACCGCGGACGCGAACAGCGTGCTGGCGCTGATGGCGCTCGGCGCCCGCCAGGGTGACCGGATCGAGGTCCGGGCCAAGGGCGCGCAGGCCGAAGAAGCACTCACGAAGGTCAAGGACCTCGTCGACCAGAACTTCGGGGAGTGAGCCGAAGGGGACTTTCCCCTCGTCTTACGTGGTGAAGGGCGCCTTCCTCGCATGGCATGCGGGGAAGGCGCCCTTCGGCCCTCTTACTTGAGTGACACTTACGGCCGGGGTGGCACCGTTCTCGCCTGGGTGTCGCGAAAGCCACTTTGGAGACGTTGAAGGTCCCGAAAGTGGCTTTCACGACACCGGTTCCCGCCGGGCAGCGTAGGCAGCGCCCAGGTGTCGCGAAAGCCACTTTCGGGACACCTGACGTCCCGAAAGTGGCTTTCGCGACATCCCGCGAGCCGTCTCGTCCTCGCCGAGGCGAAAGCCCTCACCGACTTCAGGACGTCGGCCTGTTCCGACGGGACGCGAGTGACACTTACTCGATTCGGAGGGTGACAGCGGCTGCTTTCCGCGCCCCGGCGTGGCACGATCGGAGAAACTACCAGCGAGTAACCTCCGGAGGCCGGTTGTGGCGCGGGAAATCTCGAGTGTGGGAGTCATCGGTCTCGGCACCATGGGCGCCGGGATCGCCGAGGTGCTCGCGAGGAGTGGTGTGTCCGTCGTCGCGGTCGAGATCGACGACGACGGCGTGCACCGGGGCCGGGGACATCTGGAGCATTCGACCGAACGGGCGGTGTCCGGCGGCAAGCTCGACGCCGCCGGCCGCGACGCGCTGCTGGGCCGGATCCGCTACACCACGTCACTGGGCGAACTGTCCGATGTGGACCTGGTGATCGAGGCGATCCCGGAGAACCTCGAAGCGAAATCCGACGTTTTCGCCGAGCTGGACAAGATCACCGGACCGGACACGATCTTCGTGTCCAACACCTCTTCGCTGTCGATCACCGAGATCGGCGTGCACACGGCGCGGCCGGGCAAGGTCGTCGGGATGCACTTCTTCAACCCGGCGCCGATCCTCAAGCTGGTCGAGATCGTCCGCACCGTGGTCACCGAACCCGACGTCATCACCGACGTCGTCGCGTTCGCCGAACGGCTCGGCAAGACGCCGGTGGTGATCGGCGACCGGGCCGGGTTCATCGCGAACGCCCTGCTCTTCGGGTACCTCAACCACGCCGTGCGGATGTACGAGCAGCGTTACGCCACGCGTGAGGACCTCGACGCGGCGATGCGGTTCGGCTGCGGATATCCCATGGGGCCCTTGGCTTTGCTCGACCTCATCGGGCTGGACACGGCTTACGAGATCCTCGACACGATGTACCACCAGTCGCGCAACCGGCTGCACGCGCCGGCGCCGCTGCTGAAGCAGATGATCACCGCCGGGCTGCTCGGCCGGAAGACGGGACAGGGCTTCTACGCCTACGACGCACCCGATTCGCCGACGGTCACCGACGCGGTCACGAAGTCCACTGTGGACACCGTGACGCCGCGTGAGGTGCGCAAGGTCGGTGTCGTCGGGACCGGGACGATGGCGACCGGCATCGTCGAGGTGTTCGCGAAACGCGGCTACGAGGTCATCCTGCGGGCGCGGAGCGCGGAGAAGGCCGCGGCGTCGGTCGCGCGGGTGAAGAAGTCTCTGGACAAGGCCGTCGTCAAGGGCAGGCTGTCCGAAGAGGACGCCGCCGCCGCGCTCGGTCGGATCTCGCCCGCGGTGGAGTTCGACGAACTGGCCGACGTCGACCTCGTCGTCGAAGCGGTGGCCGAGGACCTGGCCGTCAAGCAGGCCGTCTTCGCCGCGCTCGACGACGTCGTGAAGCCGGGCGCGGTCCTGGCGACGACCACGTCCTCGCTGCCGGTCATCGAATGCGCGGCCGCCACCTCGCGGCCTTCGGACGTGGTCGGCGTGCACTTCTTCAACCCGGCGCCGGTGATGAAACTCGTCGAGGTCGTCTCGACCATCGCCACCACGCCCGACGTGATCGCGACCGTCGACGCCGTCTGCGCGGCGGTGGGCAAGCATCCCGTGCACTGCGGCGACCGGGCCGGGTTCATCGTGAACGCGCTGCTGTTCCCGTACCTGAACGACGCGGTGAAGATGCTCGAAGCGCACTACGCGGAGGCCGACGACATCGACACCGCGATGAAGGTGGGCTGCGGGCTGCCGATGGGACCGTTCGAGCTGCTCGACGTCGTCGGGCTGGACGTTTCGCTGGCGATCCAGCGGACGCTGTACAACGAGTTCCGCGAAGAGGGCTTCGCGCCCGCGCCCCTGCTGGAGCACCTGGTGACCGCCGGGCGGCTGGGCCGGAAGACGGGGAAGGGCTTCAAGGACTACTCGGCCCGGTAGGTCTCTCTGGCGCGCGGACGCCGTCCCGGATGTCATGAAAGGGTCGTTCAAGACGTTTTTCGTCCTGAACGACCCTTTCATGACACTTGTCCCGGCGGCACGGAACCAGGGCTCGGTACCTTGGAGGACATGCCAGTTTCTTCGGGGGTAAGGAAGCGGATCGCGGAGTTCCTCGATCCGGACGACGAGATCCACTACGTGTTCCCGGCCGACGTCTTCGGCAGCACCAATCCCGGCGTGTTCTTCGCGGTCACCCGCAAGACGATCACGATCCTGACCACCGGGTACCTGAGCCGGAAGACGCCGAAGAGCGTCGTCTCGACGAGCCTGCGCCACCAGCGGATCGGACCGGTCGACACGGCGACGGTCCCGTGGTTCAAGTTCAATGGCATCGACTACGAGATCGACGACGAGTACGTCCCGGTCGTCCACGCCGCCGACGCGGAGATCATGCGGGAAGCGGCAAAACCTGAAGATCCGCTGCCGGACCTCTAAGCTCGCCTGGGTGCGTCAGCTGACATACGACGGGGTGCCCATCCCCGGCCTGAACGACCTGGTCCGGACGGCCATCCGGCTGCATCCCGCGCCCGGACGCCCCCGCCCGGACGAGAGCCATTTCGGCGGCCCGCTGCTTTGGCCGGCGGACGAGCCGTGGCCGGAATGCCCGGTGACCTGGCCGCCGGACCCGGACGCGTCCGACGACGCGTGGCTGGGCGGGCATCCGCTCGACGAGCCGGTCCCGGCGATGGTCGGCGCGGCGCAGTTCTTCCGCGACGACTTCCCGGAGCTGCCGTTCCCGGAGGGCACCGACGTCCTGCAGATCCTGTTCTGCCCGCTGGAGCACGACAGCCCGTACCACCGGGGGCCCGCGGTCCGGCTGGTCTGGCGCGACTCCGGCGAGGTGGGGGACATCGCGGTCCCGCCGCCCGCGCCCGAGGGTGCCGAAGCCGCCTACCTGCCGGAACCCTGCGTCTTCGAGCCGTGCTCGATCGACGAGCTGCCCCGGCTCTGCGACTTCCCGCCGGAGACCCGTGCCGCGCTCGGCATCCCCGAGGGCGCCAGCGCCGACCCGGAGGGCTGGCCGGAGCTGGACCACTATTCGAAGATCGGCGGCTGGACGGCCTGGTACGGGACAGATCGCGTCGATCTGGGCTGCCGGGAGTGCGGCGCCGAGCTGCGGCAGACCATCGCGCTGGCCACGGAGGAACACGAGGTCGGCTGCGGCTGCGAGGTCACCGAGGACGACCCGGCCGGCTGGACGTTCGCCCGGCAGGGGGTGCTGAACATCTTCACCTGCCCCACCGACGTCACGCATCCGGTCAAGGTCCGCATCGACTGATCAGGCGGGCGGGAGCAAAGGTCCCCCGCTCCAGTGCTGGAAGACCAGGTTCGTGTGCACCCGGGCGACCTCGTCGCGCGCGGTCAGCTCGTCGAGCACCAGCCGTTGCAGCTCGGTCGCGGACGCGGTGGCGACATGCGCGAGGAAGTCGTCCGGGCCGGTCAGGTGGTAGACGGCGCGGACCTCGGGCAGGGCGAGCAGATGCTCGACGAACGAATCGACCAGCGCCCGCCGGTGCGGACGGACCTGGACGAACAGGAGGGCTTCGAGCGGGCGGCCGAGTTTGGCGGCGTCCACCTCCGCGCGCTGCCCGGTGATCACCCCGAGCTCGCGCAGCCGGTTGACGCGGTCGAGGCAGGTCGAGGGCGCGACGCCGACCTCGGCCGCCAGATCCTTGTTCGAGATCCGTGCGTCGTTCTGGAGGAGCCGCAGAATCCGCAGGTCGACCGTGCTCAGTTCGACAGAATCCGACATGGGCGAATGATATCCGAGGATATTGCGGGCGATCCGGAGAAAATCGCACCATCTGGGGTATGACCGCAACGCTGCGCACCCGAGCTGTCCACGCCGGCCGTGACGATCTCACGGACCTCGGCGTCCACGCCGCTCCGCTCGACCTGTCCACGACCTACCCGTCGCGGGACAGCGTCGAGGAGGCGGGCCGCATCGACGAATTCGCCGCCACCGGCTCGCTGTCCGGGCTCCCGGTCTACGGGCGGTTGAGCAACCCGACCGTCGAGCGGTTCGAGAAGGCGCTGGCCGAACTCGAAGGGTTCGACGACGCCGTCGCGTTCGCCACCGGCATGGCCGCGGTGTCGGCCTCGCTGCTCGCCACCGTCGCGCAGGGCAAGCGGCACGTCGTCGCCGTCCGCCCGGTTTACGGCTGCACCGACCACATGCTCACGTCCGGTCTGCTCGGCACCGAGGTGACCTGGGCCGATCCGGAAGGCGTCACCGCCGCGCTGCGCCCCGACACCGGACTGGTGCTGCTCGAAACGCCCGCGAACCCGACGCTGCGCGAGGTCGACATCGCCGAGATCGTGCGCGCCGCGGGCGAGGTCCCGGTGCTGGTCGACAACACCTTCGCCACTCCGGTGCTCCAGCGGCCCGGACGTCACGGGGCCCGGTTCGTGCTGCACAGCGCGACCAAGTTCCTCGGCGGCCACGGCGACGTCATGGGCGGCGTGGTCGCTTGCGACGCCGAAGACGCCGGGATGCTGCGGCAGATCCGCTTCGCCACCGGCGGCGTGCTGCACCCGCTGGCCGGGTACATGCTGCTTCGCGGCCTTTCGACGCTTCCGCTGCGGGTCAACGCCGCGTCCGCGACGGCCGCCGAACTCGTCGAGCGGCTTCGCGGGCACGCGAACGTGAGCGCCGTGCACTATCCGGGCGTCGGAGGTCCGCTGATCGCGTTCGAGGTCGACGGCGATCCGCACGCGCTCATCGGCGCGGTCCGGTTGATCACCCCGGCCGTCAGCCTCGGCAGCGTGGACTCGCTCATCCAGCATCCCGCGTCGATCAGCCACCGGATCGTCGCCGAGCACGACCGTCGCGGCGCGGGCGTCACCGACCGGCTCATCCGCATGTCGGTGGGGCTGGAGGACGTCGAGGATCTGTGGCACGACCTGGATCAGGCGCTCAAGGCCTGCTGAGATCACTGCGATCGTGATCACCGGGATGTCGACAAATCGTCCCGCCTGGTTAACCTGGTCGGGTGAAAGATCTGGTCTCGTCCTGGGTGGAATCTTCGGCTCGTAGCACGCTTTCCCGGCTGCACCAGCAGATCGGTGTGGCCGGGCTGGCCGCCGCGGCGGCTCTTCCCGGGCTTTCGGCCGTCTTCGATCAGCACTCGGCGGCGGTGCGGGACATCCTCGCGGCCGGTGTCGAAGGTTCGGCGGCGGTCGCCGGGGTCGTGCTGCTCGCCGGCTACACGCGCGGCCTGCTCGACGAGGCCAAGGCCAAGGGCTGGACGTTCCGCGCCCCGGCCGATCTGACCGCCTGGAACACCAGCGACTGGCTGACCGCGCGCCTGGTCGGCGTGTGTTCGCTGGCCGCCGCGATGGACGACCAGCGGACGAAGCCGACCGGGAACGGGTAGGGCGGCCGGACGCCCCACCCGCTCCCGTGGAAGGTCAGCGGTACTCCGGCGGAGGGGGCATTGACCCACCGGGGGGCCGCTGGCCGGGATCCTGGTGCTGCGGCACCTGACCCTGGCTTGGCGGGAACTGCTGGTGCTGCGTCGGCTGCTGACCCATCGCGTGCGGGTCGGCGGCGTGGTGCCCGGCGGACACCGGCTGGGCGGTCGTCCGCTCCGTCGGCACATCACCCGAACGGCTGGCGTCCTCGCGACCACGCTGGTACGCCTCGGCCTGCGCCTTCGCGGCGGGGATCTCGGCCTCGGCCCGGCCGAGCCAGGTTTCCCAGCGCTGCTGCATCGGCTTGATCAGGCCACCGCCGACACCGACGACGGCGATTCCGCCGATCGTGGCGAGCACGGTGATCAGCACCGGCAGCGTGACCGCGGTGGCCACCCCGATCTGGTTCAGCGCGGCGATCGCGCCGAGGCCCCAGATGAACACCGAGGCGATGGTGGCGAGCACTTTGCCGTAGGAGACGCCGCCGAGAGCGTTGCCCACCAGGTCCTTGACCGCCTTGGCGATCGCGCCGGCGATCACCACGATGACGATCGCGACGATGGCGCGCGGCAGCCAGGCGACGATGTCGTTGAGCAGCGAGCTCACCGGGTTCGGCCCGAAGACGCCGAACGCGAATTGCAGGGCGATCAGCAGGATCGCGTAGTAGACGATCTTGCTGATGATGCTCGACGCGTCGAACTGACTCCGCGCGAGCATCTGCTTGAAGCCCCCGCGTTCGAGGAGCCGGTTGAACCCGACCTTCTCCAGCACCATGCTCACGGCCTTGGAGATCGCCTTGGCGATCAGCCAGCCGATGAACAGGATGACCAGGAACGCGAGCAGTTTCGGGACGAAGGTGGCGACCGAACTCCAGGCGCTGGACACGCCTTGACCGAAATCGACGGCCGCCAGTGCTGATGTGGCCACTGGACGTTCTCCCTTCCCACCACTGGAGCTTCCAGACTGGTGGCAAGGGGGTACCCGCCAAATGGCCTATCACACGTTGCGCCACCCGAACGGGTGGGTCAGCTGCAGCAGCCGCCTCCGCAGCAGCCACCGCCGCCACCCGCGGGAACGGGCGCCGGACCGGACGCCGACCCGGTCAGCGCGACGGTCGTCAGCAGCTTGACGGTGTCCTGGTGGCCCTCGGGGCACGGCGCGGGCGCACCGGACTCGCTCATCGGCCGCAGCAGTTCGAAGGTCCCGGCGCATTCGCGGCAGCGGTAGGCGTAAGTCGGCATGTCCGCCATTATCCCATCTCCTTTTCGCGTCCGGGGATGGCAAGCTGGCCGGGTGGAACTGCCTGTCGCGGCGCACGTGCCGCACCTCGGCCAAGTCGTCCCGTCCGTGCTTTCCGCCCTCGGCGCCGCGGAGTTCGCCAACTCCCTGAGCCTGGTCGAGGCCTCCAGCGCCGGTGTCCTGCTCATCGACGGTCTCGGCTGGGAACTGCTGGCCGACCACGCCGCCGACGCGCCCGTGCTCACGCACCTGGCGAAGTCGCCTTTGCGGGTCGGGTTCCCGGCGACGACGGCCGCCGGTCTCGGCGCGATCGGCACCGGGCTGGCCTCGGGGGAGCACGGCCTGGTCGGCTACAGCTTCGAGGTGCCGGGCGCGGGCGTCCTGAACGCGTTGCGCTGGAGCAGCCATGTGGACGGCGGCGATCTCCGCGGCGCGTTGCCGCCACGCGAGGTGCAGCCGCTGCCGACGACGTTCGAGCGCGCGGCGGCCGCCGGGATCACGACCAGCGTGGTGTCTTCGGCGAAGTTCGCCGACACCGCCTTGACCCGCGCGACGCAGTCCGGAGGCCGCTACATCGGCGTCCACGCGCTCGGCGACCTGGCCGCCTGCATCCTGCACTGTCTCGAAGCGAGGCCGGCGTTCTGCTGGGGCTATCACAGCGAACTCGACATGCTGGGCCACATCTACGGGCCGGGTTCGCCACCGTGGCGGATGCAGCTGCGGCACGTCGACAGGCTGGTCGAGTCCATCGTGGACGGTCTGCCGTCCGGCGCGCTCCTCGCGGTCGTGGCCGACCACGGCATGGTGACCGTCGAGGGCGCGCTCGACATCGACGACACCCCCGCGCTGCTCGGCGGCGTCCGGGCCATCGGAGGCGAGGTCCGGGCGCGGCACGTCTACATCGAACCGGGCGCGGAGGCCGACGTCCTGGCGGCTTGGCGCGACGTCATCGGTGACCGTGCGTGGACCCTCTCGCGCGACGAGGCCGTCGAGGCGGGGTGGTTCGGGCCGGTCGCCGACCGGGTCCGGCCGCGCATCGGCGACGTCGTCGTGGCGGCGAAGGGGCGTTTCGGGCTCGTGCGGGAACTGGCCGAGGCCGTCGAGTCCTCCCTGGTCGGTCAGCACGGCTCGCTGACCCCGGCCGAACAGCTCGTCCCGCTGGTCCTCGCCCGCGGCTGACCCCGCGAAACGCGTCAGGCGGGCTTCCGGGCCGAGAACTTCACGGAGCGCTTCGGGACGTGGTCGACCTTGATGTCGGTGAACCCGGCGTCGGTGAGCCGGGGCCAGACCGAAACCGGGTCGAGCGCGTTCATCGTGTCGCCGATGTGGAGGAGCCGGAACGGCAGGCTCTCCAGGCTGTCGATCGCGCGCAGGACACCGCCCGGGCGCAGCACGCGGAACGCCTCGGCGAAGATCGCGTCCTGAAGCGCCGTCGTCGGCACGTGGTGCAGCATCGTGAAGCAGACGACCGCCGAGAACTCGCCGTCCTCGAACGGCAGCGCGGCGCCGTCGCCCTGGACGATCCGCACCCGGCCGTCGAACTCCCGTTTCAGGAGCTCCGCCGACGCCTCGTCGATCTCGACGGCGGTGAGCTCCGGGACGAGTCCCACGAGAGCGCGGGTGGTGGCGCCGAAGCCGGGCCCGATCTCCAGGACGGAGTCGCCGAGGTCGAACCCGGCGACGTTGCCCGGCATCTCGGCGGCGACGGCCTTCGCCCACAGCGCGGAACTGCACAATTTGCGGTGCACCAGGTTCATCGGCATGAATCCGAAGCTAACGGTGACCGGTAGGCGATAGGCTGCCAACCGATGTCGAATATCGGACTCCTTCCGCCGATGTCGACGGCGATGGTGCTCGGCGAGATGGACCTGCCCGCCGGCACCTGGCTCCCGTGGCACGAGCACGACGGCCACCAGCTCGCCTGGGCGGCCCGCGGGATCCTGAGCGTGAATGTCGGCGAGCGGCACTGGGTGCTGCCGCCGACGCGGGCGCTGTGGATCCCCGCCGGTGTCGTGCACCGGACCGGGGCCACCGCGCAGACCGTGCTGCGCGGGATCTACGCCGCCCGGGACCGGTGCCCGGTGCGCTGGACCGCGCCGACGCTCGTCGCCGTCCGGCCGCTGCTGCGGGAACTGCTGGAGCACCTCGGCGCGGCCGGCCTCGCCGACGACGCGCGCCGCCGGGCCGAGGCCGTCGCCTTCGACCTGCTCGAACCGGTCGACGTCGTGCCGATCACCGTGCCGATGCCGTCCGACGAACGGGCCCTGACCGTCGCGCGGGCGGTGATCGCCGATCCGGCGGACCGCCGCGGACTCGCGGATTTCGCGCACGACGCGGGGGCGAGCGAACGCACGCTCGCGAGGCTGTTCCTCACCGAATGCCGGACGACGTTCGGCACGTGGCGGGTGCAGGCCCGGTTGCGCGCGTCGCTGCCGCTGCTCGCCGAGGGCATGCCGCTGACCGCGGTCTCCCGCCGGATCGGCTACTCCTCGCCGAGCGCGTTCGTCGTCGCCTTCCGCCGGGCGGTCGGTGTGACGCCGGGCGCCTACTTCGACGGCTAGCCCGGCATGATCCGCCTTGCGTCACGCGTGATCGGGCAGCGGTCACGCGTGTTCCGGCGGCGATCACGTGTGTTCCGGCGGCCGGCACGCCCGCGGCCCGACGCCGCCATACGCCTCCCTCCGGTCCCGGTCCCGGTCCCGCCTTCCGTCACGCGTGCCGGAAGGCGGGACACGTGTGATCCGGTGGACGACACGTGTGATCGGACGG
Organism: Amycolatopsis sp. NPDC089917; assembly: GCF_040684635.1. NCBI lineage: Bacteria > Bacillati > Actinomycetota > Actinomycetes > Pseudonocardiales > Pseudonocardiaceae > Amycolatopsis > Amycolatopsis sp. NPDC089917. The sequence goes on from NZ_JBFBGL010000071.1 coordinate 18,729, forward strand.
ACGACACGCGTGCGGCGGGGGCCAGATACCGTCTCGGGCGTGCCCCGACGTAATCGGCCCGACCGCGGTGGACGCCCCGACCTGGGCGCGTCGACCGGCTGGGCGCGCTCCGAATCGTCGGCCGACGGCGAATGGCTGGTCCGGACGGTGCCCGGCGCGCAGGCCACCAAGAACTACCGGTGTCCCGGCTGCGACCACGAGATCCGGCCGGGGACCCCGCATCTGGTCGCCTGGCCCGCCGACGACACCGGCGGGGTCGCCGACCGCCGCCACTGGCACAAGGCGTGCTGGGAAGCCCGGTCCCGGCGAAGGCCAGGTCGTTGGTGACCCAGCCGTTGGTGACTCAGCCGCTGGTGATTCGGCGCCGCAGGTGCAGTGAAGGTTCTCCCTCGTATTCCTCCTCCGTGTGGACCTTGAAGCCGAGCCGCTCGGCGACCCGGACCGACGGTTCGTTGGACACCATGATGTTGGCGATCACCGGGACGTCCGGGATCTCCCGCTCCGCCCACTCGACGACGGCCGCCGCCATCTCCGTCGCGTAGCCCTTGCCCCAGGTGGACGGCCAGAAGCGGTACGCGAGGTTCAGCACGCGCTCGCCGTTCCATTCGTGATACCGGACGCCGCCGAACCCGAGGATCACCTCGGGATCGTCCAAAGCGGACACCACGAGATAACCGAAGCCGTTCTCGGCCCATTGCTTCAGCCAGGCGTCGTAAAGCTCGTTCGCGCCCTCGACGGTGTGCGGCACCGGGTTGAACTTGTTCGTCTCCGGATCGGCCTGGAGCGCGACGATGTTCTCGCGATCCGCCTCGCGCAGCCGCCGCAGGAGCAGCCTCGCCGTCTTGATGTCTGTCAGCACGGATCTGACGGTAGCGCCAGGGTGCGACAGAATTATCGCCATGAAGGATCTCCCGCTGGTACTGCTGCACGCCTTCCCCGTCGACGCCCGGATGTGGGACGGGGTGCGAGCGCCCCTCTCGGAACGCCTGCGGCTGATCACCCCCGACCAGCGCGGCCTCGGCCGCAGCCCGCTGCCCGAGACCGACCGGGAGCCGAACCTGGATGACGCCGCCCGCGACGTCGTGGCACTGCTCGACCGGCTCGAACTGGACAAGGTCGTTCTCGGCGGCTGTTCGATGGGCGGCTATCTGACGATGGCGGTGCTGCGTCTCGCGCCGGAACGCGTGGGCGGGCTGGTGTTCATCGACACGAAGGCGACGGCCGACACCTCCGAGGCGGCGCAGGCCCGGCACGACGTCGCGGCCCGGGTCGAGGCGGAAGGCGCGGGTTGGATGCCCGAGGCCGTCACGCCCGGACTGCTCGCGGAAAAGGCCGCGCCGGAGGTCGCGGAACGGCTTCGCGAACTGATCGCGACGCAGCCGCCGTCGGGGATCGCGTGGGCGGCGCGCGCGATGGCCGCCCGGCCCGATTCGCTCGAAACACTGCGCTCGGCGGACGTGCCGGCACTGGTCGTGGTCGGCGAGGAGGACGGCCTGACCCCGCTGGAAGCGGCGAACACGCTGGTGGAAACGCTGCCGGACGCCACACTGGTCGTGCTGCCGGAGGCGGGGCATCTGACGCCACTGGAGGATCCGGCCGGAGTCGTCGAAGCGATCTTGGGCTGGTACCCCGCATGAGAAGCGTTTCCCTCGCCCCTTTAAAGGTATAGCGGACAGGGGGACTTGCGGCAAGCCCCCATTCCCGGTCCACAATTCCCGCCTTCACGTATTCGCCGAAGGGGGATTCTCATGCGTGTGCTCCTGTCCACGATCGGGACGAGGGGTGAGGTGCAGCCGCTGGTGGCGCTGGCGGTGCGCTTGCGGGAACTCGGCCACGAGACCCGGCTCTGCGCGCCGCCGGATTTCCGTGACTGGGCGGAAGGTCTCGGGATCTCTTTCGTGCCGCTGGGCCCGGAACTCCGGTCGACGGCGAAGCCGGATTCCGCGATGACCAAGGCGATGGCGTCCCCCGAAGGGCGGCGCCGGCTGGCCGAGGCCATGGTCGTCGGCCAGTTCGGGACGATGCCGGAGGCGGCCGAGGGCTGCGACGCCGTGGTCGCGGGAATGGCTTTGAACATCGCCGCCCATTCGGTGGCCGAGCGAAAAGGGATTCCCTATTTCTTCACCGCCTATTGCCCGATAACGCTGCCTTCCCTGCATCATCGTCCGCCCGTCTTCGCGGAATGGGCGCCGAAGAATCCCGACGCCGCCATCCCGGCGTTGTGGGCCTACGACGCGGAACGGTGGAACGAGCAGTGGGGCGGCGTGCTCGACGCGCAGCGGAAACTGCTCGGCCTGCCGCCGGTCGAGGACGTCCGGGGACACATCTTCACCGAGGAGCCGTGGCTGGCCGCCGATCCGGTCCTGGCGCCGTGGCGGGGACCGTCGGCGCTGGACGTGCACCAGACCGGCGCCTGGCTCCTGCCGGACGACAGTCCGCTGTCCCCGGACCTGGAGGCGTTCCTCGACGCCGGGGAGCCGCCGGTCTACTTCGGATTCGGGAGCATCCGCGCGCCGGAGGAGATCGCGAAGGCGATGATCGAGGCGGCGCGGGCGCACGGACGGCGGGCGATCGTGTTCCGCGGCTGGACCGAGCTGGCGCTGGTCGACGACGAACCCGACTGTCTCGCCATCGGGGACGTCAACCAGCAGGCGCTCTTCCCGCGCGTCGCGGCGGTCGTGCATCACGGCGGCGCCGGGACGACCACGGCGGCGACCCGGGCCGGGGTGCCGCAGGTGCTCGTTCCGCAGACGTTCGACCAGCCGTACTTCGCGGAGCGCGTCCGCGACCTCGGGGTGGGGACCTCGATCTCGGGGGAGCCGTCCGCCGAGGCGCTGACGCTCGCTTTGGGGGAGGTGCTTCGGCCCGACGTCGCTTCGCGCGCCGCTCAAGTCGCCGGTGAAGTGCGGACCGACGGTGTCGACGTGGCGGCGAACCTCCTGCTTAGGTGACTAAATGCGGGAGAAGTAGCGCTCCAGGGCCGCTTCGGCCTCCCCGAGCCGCTCCGGGAACCGCTGCGCGATGACGAACCGCCAGGGGATCTCGAACAACCGCCGCAACGCGATGAACGGCTCCAGCGATTCGGGCTCGACAGCCGCCGGGTACGCGTCCAAAGTCTCGCGACCGGCTTCCGCGTAGAGCACGCCGAGGTCCCAGCCGAGCGGTCCGCGCCAGGTGTCCTCGAAGTCGAGCCAGCACGGCCCGGCCGCCGTCGCGACGACGTTCCCCCGATGGGCGTCACCGTGCAGCGGCCGGGCATCGTCCGACGGCAGGGCCGCCGCCACCCGTTCGAGCTCTTCGTACAGCCGGGGGGCCGCATCGCCCGCGAGGGAGCCGTGCCGGTCGAGCAGCGTCCGGAGCTCACGGACGGGTCCGAGTGCGGGCAGCTCACCGGGATAGTCCGCGAGCGCGTCGTGCACCCGGGCGAGCGAAACCGCCACCTCGCGCGGCGACAGCGTGTGCCCCGGTTCGTGCGGCGTGTAATGCCAGAGAGTGACCGGCAGGCCGTCGGCGAAATGCGGTCCGGCCGGGGGATCCGTGGTGGGTGAGACGACGAGCACATCACGCTCCGTGAGGTGCTTCGACAGCGCGACGTCGCGCGCGAGCCAGTCCACCGGGGAGGCTCGGGCGAAGCGCGTCGTGCCCGGCACCCGCGCCACCACCGGACCCAGTCTTACCAGCACGTTCGACTTGAAATGGAGCACCTGGGGAGCCCCCGTCGGAAGCCCGAACCGGTCACCGACAGCGATGGCCGCGGCCACGCCCGCGCGTGTGTGTTCGTCGGTCACGGCGCGATCTTGCCAGCCGGTGCGCGCGACGGTGGGTAGTGAGGGCTACGATCCCCACTAGCCGCCGTAATGGGTCCCGAACCCGGTCGACGGCAGAACATTGACCACCACAAGGTTTGAGTGTTGGAGGCAGGAGTGACGGCCGTAGCCCCCAAGCCGATCGCCACGCGCCCGTATCCCGCGCGCGAGTCGGTTAAGGGTTCGTACCTGCTGCGGTTGTTCCGCACGACGGACCACAAGCAAATCGGCATCATGTACCTGGTCACGTCGTTCGCCTTCTTCATGGTGGGCGGCGCGATGGCGATGCTGATCCGCTCCGAGCTGGCGCGTCCCGGGCAGCAGTTCCTTTCGCAGGAGCAGTACAACCAGCTGTTCACGATGCACGGCACGATCATGCTGCTGCTGTACGCGACGCCGATCCTCTTCGGATTCGCGAACTTCGTGCTGCCGCTGCAGATCGGTTCGCCCGACGTGGCCTTCCCGCGGCTGAACGCGTTCTCGTACTGGCTGTACCTCTTCGGCGGCCTGATCGTGATGTCCGGCTTCCTGACCCCGGGTGGCGCCGCCGACTTCGGCTGGTTCGCCTACACCCCGCTGTCGGACGCCATCCACTCGCCCGGCGTCGGCGCCGACCTGTGGATCGCCGGTCTGGTCGTGTCGGGTCTCGGCACCATCCTCGGTGGCGTCAACATGATCACCACGGTGGTCTGCCTGCGCGCCCCGGGTATGACGATGTACCGGATGCCGATCTTCACCTGGAACATCCTGGTCACCAGCATCCTGATCCTGCTGGCGTTCCCGATCCTGACCGCGGCGCTGATGGGCCTGCTGGCGGACCGGCATCTCGGGGCGCATGTGTTCGACCCCGCGAACGGCGGCGTGATCCTCTGGCAACACCTCTTCTGGTTCTTCGGCCATCCAGAGGTCTATATCGTGGCCCTACCGTTCTTCGGGATCGTGTCGGAGATCTTCCCGGTCTTCAGCCGCAAGCCGATCTTCGGATACAAGGGCCTGGTCTGGGCGACGCTGGCGATCGCCGCGCTGTCGGTGGCCGTGTGGGCGCACCACATGTACGCGACCGGCGCCGTGCTGCTGCCGTTCTTCTCCTTCATGACCTTCCTGATCGCGGTCCCGACCGGCGTGAAGTTCTTCAACTGGATCGGCACGATGTGGAAGGGCCAGCTGTCCTTCGAGACGCCGATGATCTTCTCGATGGGCTTCATCGTCACGTTCCTCTTCGGCGGTCTGACCGGCATCATGCTGGCCGCGCCGGCGATCGACTTCCACGTGTCGGACAGCTACTTCGTCGTCGCGCACTTCCACTACGTGCTCTACGGCACGATCGTGTTCGCCACGTTCGCCGGGATCTACTTCTGGTTCCCGAAGATCACCGGCCGCATGATGGACGAGAAGCTCGGCAAGTGGCACTTCTGGACCACGTTCATCGGCTTCCACGCGACGTTCCTCGTGCAGCACTGGCTGGGTGCCGAGGGCATGCCGCGCCGGTACGCGGACTACCTGCAGTCCGACGGGTTCACGACGCTGAACACGATCTCCACGATCGGCGCGTACATCCTCGGTGCCTCGACGCTGCCGTTCATCTGGAACGTCTTCAAGAGCTACCGGTACGGCGAGATCGTCACGGTGGACGACCCGTGGGGCTACGGCAACTCGCTCGAATGGGCGACTTCCTGCCCGCCGCCGCGGCACAACTTCACCGAGCTGCCGCGGATCCGTTCCGAGCGTCCGGCGTTCGAACTGCACTACCCGCATATGGTCGAGCGCATCCACAAGGAGGGTGAGATCGGCTTCTTCGGGAAGCAGAAGGTCAACACCCACCGGGCGCCGTCCCAGGTGCTCACCGACGCGGCCATGCCGGGTGACCACTCCAAGGACAACGCCAGCGAGCAGTGACCCGATAAGCGGAAATGGCGCGTGCCCTGCCTCACACCGAGGCAAGGCACGCGCCTTTTTTCTGCCCGGCTGAGGGAGACTGACCCCCGTGACGCAGACACCAGTTCTCATCACCACCACCGGTCCCGACAAGCCGGGCGTGTCCTCGGTGCTGTTCGCCGTGCTTTCACGCCACGACGTCGACGTCCTCGACGTCGAGCAGGTGGTCATCCGCGGTCAGCTGGTGCTCGGCGTGCTCGCCGGCGTCTACCGCGACCCCGAGGGCCTGCAGGAATACGTCGAGCAGGCGATGGCGTCGGTCGGCATGGAGGTCGAGGTGAAGATCGGTTCGGCCATCGGCGCCGACCCGTTCGCCATCGGACAGAAGGACTCGACGCACGTCCTGCTGATGCTCGGCCGCCCGGTGACCGCGCGCGCGTTCTCCGACGTCGCGCGCCGCCTCGCCGCGCTGGACGTCAACATCGACTCGATCCGCAGTGTCGCCGACTACCCGGTCACCGGGCTGGAGCTGTACGCCTCGCTCGCCCAAGACACCCCGGAGGCCGACGCCGCGCTGCGCACCGCGCTGGCGGACGCCGCCGTCGAGGCCGGGATCGACATCTCCGTCGAGCGCGCCGGGCTCGCCCGCCGCGCCAAGCGCCTGGTCGTCTTCGACGTCGATTCCACGCTCATCCAGGGCGAGGTCATCGAGATGCTCGGCGCGCACGCCGGCGTCGAACCGCAGGTCCGCGAGATCACCGAGGCCGCGATGCGCGGCGAGCTGAACTTCGGCGAGTCGCTGGAACGCCGCGTCGCGCTGTTGGAAGGCCTCCCGGAGACGGTGCTCCACGAGGTCGCCGCGTCGATCGAGCTCACCCCGGGCGCCCGCACGACCATCCGCACGCTGAAGCGGATGGGATTCCGCTGCGGTGTCGTTTCGGGCGGGTTCACCAAGATCATCGATTCCCTCGTGGACGACCTCGGCCTCGACTTCGCCGCCGCGAACGAGCTCGAAGTGGTCGACGGCAAGCTCACCGGCCGCGTCGTCGGGGAGATCGTCGACCGCGAGGGCAAGGCGAAGGCGCTTCGCCGCTTCGCCGAGGAGTACGAGATCTCGCTGCAGCAGTGCGTCGCGGTCGGTGACGGCGCGAACGACATCGACATGCTGTCGGTCGCCGGGATGGGTGTCGCCTTCAACGCGAAGCCGGCGCTGCGCGAGGTCGCCGACACCGCGCTTTCGCACCCGTACCTCGACGCCGTGCTGTTCCTGCTCGGCGTCACCAGGGCCGAGATCGAGGCGGCCGACGCGGCCGACGGTCTCGAACTTTCCCGGCCATGAGCGTCCTGGAACCACTGGCCGCGCGCTACGCGTACTGGCTGGGGCTGCCCGCCGAGGACACGGTGGACACCTCCGACGAGGATCCCGCCGAGGTCCGCGCCATGCCGGTGATCCTGCGGATGGAACGCGCCGAACCGCCGTCCCGGACCGCGTTGCTGGAGGCCGCCGCGGCGGCCGCGGTCGCGGTCTGTCTCGACGAACGCGCCGCGCCCGAGGGGGAATGGCACGAACCGCTCAAGGCGTGGGTCGACGGCCGGATCCGCAAGGTCGCCCGGCGGGCGCGCGGCGCGCACTGGCAGGCGGTCCAGGAACTGCCGGGCATCACGATCGAGGTCGACGGCGCCGAGGCCAGGGCACTGGTCCCCGGCCGTGTCGTCGATACGCCGAAAGAGGTCTCCCGGCTCCAGATCTCCGGGAGCGAGCTCCCCGCCGACGAGCCGGGACCCGCGCCGGACGGGCTCCCGCGGTTGCTGCTGAACCCCGAGGTCGCGATGACCGTCGGCAAGGGCGCCGCGCAGGTCGGGCACGCGACGATGATCCTGGCTTCGCTGCTGGACGAGGCCGAGCGGGCGGCCTGGGCCGAGACCGGGTTCCGGTGCTCGGTGCGGAACCCGCCGGTCGCGATCTGGAAGGCGTTGTGCCCGGTCGAGGATCCCGAGGGCTCGTGGCGCCGTGACGGTGTCGTCGCGGTCCGCGACGCCGGTTTCACCGAAGTCGATCCCGGAACAGTCACGGTCCTCGCCCAAAGGGCTTGAGCTTTTATACTCCCCGCATGGGTGACCGGCTGATTGCCGGGCGCTATCGCTTGGAGGAGCGGATCGGCGCCGGGGGTATGGGTGTCGTCTGGCGTGCCACCGACCAGGACCTGGGCCGGGTGGTCGCGCTCAAGCGCTCGCAGGCCGGGGACAGCGGCCAGATCCGGCGCGAGGCGCGGATCGGCGCGGGCCTGCACCACCCGAACGTGGTCACCGTGTTCGACGCCGTGATCGACGGTGACGACCGCTGGCTCGTCATGGAGTACCTGCCGTCGCGCAGCCTCGCCGACATCATCGACGCCGAAGGGCCGCTTTCCCCTGGCAAAGTGGCGAAGATCGGCGTCCAGCTCGCGTCGGCGCTCGCGGCGATGCACGAGAAGGGCATGGTCCACCGCGACCTCAAACCGGGCAACGTCCTGGTGGCCGAGGACGGCACCGCCAAACTCACCGACCTCGGCATCGCGCAGTGGGCCGAGGTCACCCGCACCGGCGGCGGCCTCGACGTCGGGACGCCCGGCTACGTCGCGCCCGAGATGGCCGAAGGGCAGCAGGCGGGCGCCGCCGCGGACGTGTTCTCGCTCGGCGCGACGCTGTTCACCGCCGTCGAGGGCACTTCGGTGTGGGGAGACGCGAGCGTCGGACCGTTCGTCCAGCTCCGGCGCGCGACCTCGTACACCCTGGAGCCGATCCGCCGGGCGGGACCGCTGGCGTCGGTGCTGACCGAGTTGCTGCGGCGCAAACCCGCCGGGCGGCCGGACGCCGTCCGCGCCACCGAACTGCTGTCCGAGGTCGCGGACGTCACCGTGCCCATCCGGTCGCGGCGGTTCCGGATCACCCGGCGGGCCGTCGCGATCGGAGCCGCCGCGACCGCGCTCGTGCTGGCCGGTGGCCTGGTCTACGTCACGCGGGAACCGGCGTCCGTGGCGGCCGCCACGAGCCCGATGGACTCGGTCGGCGACCCGCGGACGGCGGACCCCTGCGCGCTGGTGGATCCGTCCGTGCTGAAGAAGTTCGGCGCTCCCCAGCTGGACACCGCCGACGGCACCTTCAACTCCTGCGGGGTCCAGCTGCGCATGAGCCCCGACGACGGGGACATCGTCGACGTCCGGCTCGAACTGACGATTCCGGGGTCGCCGATGCTGGACAAGCCGGCGCCCGGGCAGCTGATCGTGCGCGAACTGCCGAGCGACACCGAAGAGAAGTGCCAGCGGGCCATCCCGCTGCCGGACGGCAACCAGGTCTGGGTGCACGCCCGGCACCTCCGGAACTGGCACGCGCACCTGTGCGACTTCGTCGACCCGATCGCCGCGAACGCGGTGGCCCTGCTGAACCGGGAGCAGCTCAAGCGCCGTCCCGTGCCGTTCCCCGCCGGGACGCTCGGGAGTCTCGACGCCTGCGCGCTGGGCGGGAACCTGCCGCGGGCGATCGTCGGCGGTCCGGCCACGCCGGATCCGGTCTTCGGCAACTGGGAGTGCTACTGGAACCATCGCGAGACCGAGGTGACGATCCGGTTCGAGCGGGAGTGGGCACCCTTCGAAGACGACGGCAGGCGCGTCGCTCTCGGATCGCGGGAAGCCTTCGTCGAAGTCTCGGACGAGTGGAAGGCTTGTCAGGCGGAGATCCCGCACCGGACGTTCACCGGCGACGGTCGTGCCATGATCGAGACGGTGGAGATCTACGTTTCGGACAAGGTCAAGCGGCCGGCGGAGATGTGCCCGGCCGCGGAACGGCTCGCCGGCGAGATCGCCCCCAGGCTGCCGCCCCTCTGAAGGGAAAGCGGAGCAGGGTCGTTTGTTCGGAAGGTGACCACATACGTGAACCCGCCCTGGCCGAAGGCCCCGCTATCGCGGTGGCAGGACGTCCCGATCGCCCCGGTGACGGGGAAGACCAGGTCACGTCCTGCCGGCGTCGATCGCGGACGAGGGTTCACCGACAGACACTGAAGGAGTCAAGCGTGTCTTTGGAAGTCCAGCGCGACGGTGAGCACCTGTTCATCGGCCGCAACGAACGCGGTGCCGAGGTCGTGATCGGCCGCAAGGGCGCCGAGGGCGCCTTCTCGCCCGCGGAACTGCTTCAGATCGCGGCGGCGGGCTGCTCGGCCGTCACCGCCGAGAACCTCATCACGCGCCGGATCGGGGAGGACTCGAAGTTCCGGGTCGGCGTGACCGCGGACAGGCGCGAAGACGCTTCGGAACTCGACGCCGTCCATGTGGCTTTCGACGTCGACGTGTCCTCGCTCGCCGTTAAAGACCGGGAGGCGCTCGCGACGGCTGTCGACCGCGCCATCGAGCGGCTGTGCACGGTGAGCCGGACGCTCAAGAAGGGCATCCCGGTCACGGAGAGCTTCCCCGTCGAGTAAGGCATCCCCGGATGTCATGAAAGGGTCGTTCAAGACGTTTTTTGTCCTGAACGACCCTTTCATGACATGGGGTCTCAGTGCTTCGCGGCGTGGCCTTCGGCGCTCCAGACCACGTACGCCTCGTCGGCGTCGGTGGTCATGGCCTCGATGAACTTCTCGTTGTCGAAGCCCGGCAACGTTTGCAGCCGCTCGATGAGCGCGTCGGCGGCCGGGTCGCCGCTGGGGATCGCGGTGCCCTTCCCGTCGGTGCCGGCGAGCATGAAGAAGACGTCTTCCTTCCACGGGCCTTCAGGGATCACTCTGACCACCACAGCGGACAGCTCGGACCACTTGACGGCTTCCTCGCTTCCGTCCGCGAGCTGGCGCCGCACCCCGGTGTCATCGACGCTGACGGTCCGGGATTGTGCGCTGGGCGACTCGTGGGACAACCGGTTCTCCCTGTCTTCGGCGTTCCGTTCACGGTACTCGGCCGTGTTCCAGGCCACTCAGGCCGGGGCGGCGGCGTCGAGGCGGCGCAGCGCGTCCCGGGCGACCTTCGGGTCCATGGTCGGCCAGAACGGCGGCAGCGAGGCGCGCAGGAATCCGCCGTAGCGGGCGGTGGCCAGGCGCGAGTCCAGGATCGCCACGACACCGCGATCGGTGACCGAGCGGTGCAGCCGTCCGGTGCCCTGGGCGAGCAGCAACGCGGCGTGCGTGGCCGCGACGGTGAGGAAACCGTTGCCGCCCCTGGCTTCCACGGCTCGCTGCCGTGCCGACGAGACCGGATCGTCCGGGCGCGGGAACGGGATCCTGTCGACCACCACGAGCTGGAGCGACGGACCGGGCACGTCGACGCCCTGCCACAGCGACAGCGTGCCGAACAGACAGGTGCGCGCGTCCTCGGAGAACTTCTGCACCAGCAGGCCGGTGGCGTCGTCGCCCTGGCAGAGGATCGGCAGGTCGAGCCGCTCCCGCATCTCCTCGGTGGCCTGTTTCGCCGCGCGCATCGAGGAGAACAGGCCGAGCGTGCGCCCGCCCGCGGCCTCGATCAGCTCGGCCAGCTCGTCCATCGTCGAGGGCTGCAGCCCGTCCCGGCCCGGCGGCGGCAGATGTTTGGCCAGGTAGAGGATGCCGTTGCGTTTGTGGTCGAACGGGGAGCCGACGTCGAGGCCGGTCCACTTCGGGCCGTCTGCGTCGTCGGTGTCGGCAGGGGCGGCCTTGTCGGTCGCCGCGCCCGGCGCCTTCTCGACCCTGGCCCCGCCCGGCGGGAGACCCCACTGCCGGGCCATGGTGTCGAACGTGCCGCCCAGGGTCAGCGTCGCCGACGTGAGGACGGTCGTGTGCTGGTTGAAGACCCTCTCCCGCAGCAGGCCCGCGACACCCAGCGGAGCGACCTTCAGCGCGGGCGGGCGCGGGTTCGTGGAGAAGCGGTCGCCGGTCAGCCAGACGACGTCACGCTGGTGCGCCTTGTCGTCGTCGAAGGCTTCGAGCAGGCGGACGGCGGTGTCGTGGACCTCTTCGAGCAGCGACCGCGCCAGTTTGCGGGCGGTGGCCTCGTCGACGTCTTCCTTGCGGTCCTTGCCGAGGGAGGTGAGGCAGCGGTGCGCGGCGTCGCGGACCGCGGGGATCGCGCCGGTGAGGGCCTGCGGCAGCGAGTCCATGCGGCCGGACGGCAGGTCGTCGAGGATCAGGGCCAGCCCGTCGCTCGCTTCCAGCAGCTGATCCGCCACCTCGTCGTCGACCAGCTTCCCGCAGCGCCGGGCGGCGGCCGAGACCATGCCGCTGGTCAGCTCGCCCGTCGCCACCGAGGTCACGCGGTCGACGAGGTCGTGCGCCTCGTCGATGATCACCAGGTCGTGTTCCGGGAGCACCTGGTAGCCCTGCAGCGCGTCGATCGCCAGCAGCGCGTGGTTGGTGATCACGATGTCGGCCTTGCCCGCCTCGGCGCGAGAGCGTTCCGCGAAGCAGTCCGTGCCGATGGGGCAGCGTGAGGCGCCCAGGCATTCCTTGGCCGTGACGGACACTTGGCGCCACGCCTGGTCCGAGACGCCGGGGACCAGCTCGTCACGGTCTCCGGTCTCGGTGTCGGACGACCATTCCCGCAGCCGCGTGACCTCCTTGCCCAGCCGGGAGACGGCGAACGGGTCGAACAGCTGCTGATCCTCCGGCTCGTCCGGGGCGCCGGAATCGAGCCGGTGGAGGCAGAGGTAGTTACGGCGGCCCTTGAGGATCGCGAAGGTGGGTTCGCGGCCCAGAGGCTTCTTGAGGGCCTTCGCCAGCCGGGGGAGATCCCTGTCGACCAGCTGGCGCTGCAGCGCGATGGTGGCCGTGGAGACCACGACCGTCGCCTCCTTCTCGACCGCGTGCCGGATCGCGGGAACGAGATAGGCCAACGACTTCCCGGTGCCGGTGCCCGCCTGGACGGCCAGATGCTCGCCGGTCCGGATGGCGCGGCCGACGGCGTCCGCCATCTGGACCTGGCCCTCGCGCTCGGCACCGCCCACGGACTCGACCGCGTGGGTCAGGAGTTCGAGGACACCGGGGAAATCAGCACGGGAGGGCACGGGACAAGACGATAGCCGGGGGCACCGTCAAGATCGTCCGCCCCGTGTCATGAAAGGGTCGTTCAAGACGTTTTTCGTCTTGAACGACCCTTTCATGACATCCTGCGGGTGACCGAAAGGGCCGGTCACGACTCCTTGCGGAAGCGCGACACCAGCGCCCAGGTGCCCGGAAGCAGCGCGGCCGCGACGGCGATCTTCAGCGCGTCACCGATCAGGAACGGCACGACACCCTTTTCGAGCGCGGTCGACAGGCCGTACCCTGTCGACGCCATCAGCCACGGCACGCCCACCGAGTAGATCGCGAGGTTGCCCAGCACCATCGTCCCCGCCGTCCGCAGCGGAGTGCGGTCCCCGCCGCGGCCCGCGAGCGCGCCCACCAGCGCGCCGGCGAAGACGAAGCCGACGATGTAGCCCGCGCTGGCGCCGAACAGGCCCGACGAGCCGTTCTGGAACCAGCCGAAACCGGCCGCGCCGACGGCGAGGTACAGCGCCATCGACAGCGCGCCGCGCTTCCAGCCCAGCGCCGCGCCGACGAACAGGGCGGCGAACGTCTGGCCGGTCATCGGCACCGGCGAGCCGGGCACCGGGATCAGGATCTGGGCGGCCGCGCCGGTCAGGGCGGCGCCACCGGCGACCAGGACGGCGTCACGGACCAGCGCGCCGGGAACGAGGTCGGCGAGAACCGGACGGGAACCGGCCACGGACAGCGAAGACACTCAGACCTCCTATGAGTACACGAATGTGAACCGAGGTTAACGGCAGAAGCCGGGCCTTGGACCGAATGTCGGCCACCTCACGGTCATGGCCCGTCCACTCGTCCGGGTGGCATGGTCCTGCGCGGGCCGGGCTCTTGGTGGAGGCTGCCGGACATGAGGAAACCCGTTTCGAGGCTGTTGTCGGTGACGATGCTGACCGGGGCGCTGGTGACGGGGGGCCCGGCGATCGCGTCGGCCGATCCGGCGCCCGCGACGGCGTCCGCGTCGGTCGGTTCGCTCGACGTGGAGATCGGCGACGAGCACGTCGTCACGGGCGAGCTCGCGCCGTGCGACGTCGACGGTCCCTTGACCGCGAAGACCCAGGGCGGCTCGACCGGTGACTTCGCCCGGTTCGGCGGGGGCGAGTCGCGGTGCGGCCGGACCGGTCCCACCGCCGTCGCCGAGGCGGCCGGGCGGCGGTTCGAGACCACCCTGCTCAAGCGGTTCGGCGGCCCGGTGATCAAGGTCCGCACGTTCATGGCGAAATGCAGCACCACCAAGGACGGCAGCCTCGGCTACATCGAGTTCGGCGACGTCACCGGGTTCACGCTGCCGGAGAACATCCCGCAGAACTACCGGCTGACCATCGCCGGCGGCAAGGGCGGGACGGCGCTGGCGTCGCTCACGGTCAACGAGACCGTCACGCCGACGCCGCCCGACGGGAGTCTCGTGACGCACATGCTGCACATCAAGCTGTTCCCGCAGGGCGGCGGACCGGCGAAGGGCGACATCTACCTCGGGACCGCGACCTGCGACCCCTACGGCAAGAAGAAGCCTTAACTCGCTTCGCGCGCCCGGGATGTCATGAGGGGTCCCCATAGGACGGAAAATGTCCTACGGGGACCCCTCATGACACTTCGCGAGCTGAAAGCCCTAAACGCGCGAGACGTACTTCGCGGCCGCGGCGACGAACTCGCTCGCCCGGGTCGCCAGATCCGTCAGCGACCCGCCGGAGGCGAGCGCGTCACCGAGCAGCGGCGTGGCGGCCGCGACGGCGATCGAACCCGCTTCGAGGTACTTTCCGACCTCGGCCAGGTGGACGCCGCCGGTCGGCACGATCGGGATGTCCGGCATCGGCGCCCGGATCGCCCGCAGGTAGGCGATCCCGCCGACGGCGGCGATCGGGAACACCTTCACCGCCGCGGCGCCGAGGCGCCAGGCCTGGTCGATCTCGGTGGGCGTCAGCGCGCCGCAGATCACCGGCAGCCCGCGTTCGTGCGCGCGTTCCAGCACCAGCGGGTTCACCGTCGGCGTGACCAGGAAGGTCGCGCCCGCGTCCGCCGAGAGGTCCACATCGGACACCTCACGGACGCTCCCGGCGCCGACATGCGCGTCGTCGCCGAGCTTCTTGCGGATGGTCGTGATGGCGTCCGCGGCGCCCGGCGTGGTCAACGCCGCTTCGAGCACCCGCACTCCCGCCGCGTGCAGCACCGTCGCGGCGTCCGCGAACCGGCTCGCGTCCGCGGCCCGCAGGATCGCGACGAGCCGGTTCTCGATCAGGGTGTCCTGGAGGTCGTGCTGGATCATGCGGCCGGGACCGGCGCCTTCCCGGTGTAGGTGACGCCGGCCTCGTCGAAGTCCTTGAGCGCGGCGTCGACCGTCGGCTGCGAACCGCCGACGGTGAGATCCAGCAGCACTCGCACCTTGAAGCCCGCCTTCGCCGCGTCGAGCGCCGTCGCGCGGACGCAGAAGTCGGCCGCGATGCCGACGACGTCGACCTCGGTGACGTCGCGCTCCTTCAGCCACGTGTCGAGCGTCTTGCCGTCGCGCGCGTTGCCCTCGAAACCGGAGTACGCGGCGGAGTACTCGCCCTTGGAGAAGACCTCGCTGATCGGGACCACGTCGAGCGCGGGGTGGAACGAAGCACCGGAGGTGCCCGCGACGCAGTGACGCGGCCAGCTGTCCTTGAAGTCCGGCGTCTCGCTGAAGTGGTCGCCCGGGTCGATGTGATAGTCGCGGGTGGCGACGACGTGCACGTAGCCGCCTTCCGCGGCCTGCTTGGAGATCGCTTCGGCGGCGGCGGCGCCACCGGGCAGGCCGAGCGACCCGCCTTCGCAGAAGTCGTTCTGCACATCGACCACGATCAAGGCGGTCCCCATGTGTTGCTCCTGAGTTCTCTTTAGACGAATACGGTCGGGATGGCGGGCTCCCCGTGCGAGAGCTTGAGCCCTTCCCACGGCAGGCTCACCAGCGCCCGCCGAAGCCGCTGGCGCGCGTCGTCCAGCGTGGGCAAATCATCCACCGTCCGGCCGTCCCGGACCAGCGGAATCTGCAATTCGTGGTCGTTCGGTCCCCGTTCCGGTACCACCGAGCCGGCGGTCCAGATCACCTCTTCGACGGCGGTGCCGGTCTCGCGGTGCCGTCGCAGCGCGGATTTCCGTCCGCCGCGGGATTCCTTGTGCGCGCTGCGCTTGGCGACCGGCTTGCCGTCGACCTCGACGAGCTTGTAGACCATGCCGGCGGTCGGCGCGCCGGAGCCGGTGACGACCGAGGTCCCGACGCCGTACGCGTCGACCGGTTCCGCCCGCAGTGCCGCGATGGCGTGTTCGTCGAGGTCGCCGGACACCACGATGCGGGTGTCCTTGGCGCCGAGGGAGTCCAGCTGCTCGCGGGCCTTGCGGGCCAGCGGGCCCACGTCGCCGGAGTCGATGCGGATCGCGCCGAGCTCGGTCCCGGCCACCCGCACGGCGGTCTCGATGCCCTTGGTGATGTCGTAGGTGTCCACCAGGAGCGTGGTGTCGGCGCCCATCTTGTCGACCTGCGCGCGGAACGCCTCTTCCTCGCTGTCGTGCAGCAACATGAACGCGTGCGCGACGGTGCCCCGCGTCGGGATGCCGTACCGGCGCCCCGCTTCGAGGTTGGAGGTCGTCGCGAACCCGGACAGGTACGAGGCCCGCGCGGCGGCGACGGCGGCCCACTCGTGCGTGCGGCGCCCGCCCATCTCGATGATCGGCCTGCCGTGCGCGGCGCCCGACATCCGTGCCGCCGCGGACGCGATCGCGCTGTCGTGGTTGAGGATCGACAGGATCAGCGTCTCCAGTACGACGGCCTCGCCGAAGGAACCGGTGACGGTCAGGATCGGCGAGCCGGGGAAGTAGAGCTCGCCCTCGGTGTAACCGTCGATGTTCCCTGAGAAGGAGTAGTCCGCGAGCCACGAAAGAGTGGCGTCGTCGACGACGGCCGTCGCTTCCAGCTGGCTCAGCTCGGCGTCGGTGAACCGGAAGTCGGCGATCGCGTCGAGGACTCGCCCGGTGCCCGCGACTACGCCGTAGCGACGGCCGTCGGGCAGACGACGTGCGAAGACCTCGAAGACACACGGCCGGTCCGCGGTCCCGTCGGACAGGGCGCTGGCCAGCATGGTCAGCTCGTAGTGGTCGGTGAGCAGCGCGGTGCCGGCGCCAGTGGCCGCCTCGGGGAAACCCATGCCGCCAGCCTATTCACCCACATGGCCGGACCTGCCAACCCGTACCGGGTTGGGCCCGTGACACCATGGAGTGCATGTCCACGCCTGTCGCATCCGAGCAGACGCAGGTTGATCCACAGGGAGTAGAGGTCGTCTCTGAGGACAAGCCCTGGCGGACGGTCGTCTGGAACGATCCGGTGAACCTCATGTCGTACGTGACGTACGTGTTCCAGAAGCTGTTCGGATACAGCCGGGACCACGCGACGAAGCTGATGCTCGACGTGCACCAGAAGGGCAAGGCGATCGTGTCCTCCGGTTCCAAGGAGAAGGTGGAGACCGACGTCGCGAAACTGCACGCGGCCGGCCTCTGGGCCACTATGGAGCAGCCTTCATGAACGGATGGCGCCGTAAGGGCGAAACCATCGTCGCCGGGTTCGAGCAGCAAGAGGCCGCGGTCCTGCGCGGTCTGGTCAGCCAGCTGGAGGACATGCTCACCGCGCGCGCCGAGGAGGCGCCGCAGGACGAGCTGGCGGAGCTGACCGGGATCCGGACCGGACCGACGGAGTCGCCGGACGATCCGGTGCTTTCGCGGCTGCTGCCGGACTTCCACAAGCTGGACCCGGACAACCCGACCCGCGAGGACCTCGACTCCGCCGCCGCGATGCGGTCGCTCCACGAGCCCGATCTGCTGGACAAGAAGGTCGGCGTCGCCAAGATCGTGCTGGACACCCTGCCGCGTGACGGCGGGAACGTGCGGCTGACCTTCGAGCAGGCCGACGCGTGGCTGGGCGCGCTCAACGACGTCCGGCTGGCGCTGGGCACCGCGCTCGACGTCACCGAGGACATGCCCGACGAACTGCCCGAGGACGATCCCCGCGCGCCGCATCTCGGCGTCTACCACTGGCTGACGTGGGTGCAGGAGACCCTCATCCAGTCGCTGACCTCGTGATCACCGACGTTCCCGGCGTAATGGTCGGGCACCACGAGCGGGTCGGCGACGGCTGGGCGACCGGGACGACGGTCGTGCTGGTCCCCGGTGGCGCCGTCGGTGCCGTCGACCAGCGCGGCGGCGCGCCGGGCACGCGGGAGACCAATCTGCTGGAGCCGGAGAACCTGGTCCAGCACGTCAACGCGATCTGCCTCTCCGGAGGGAGCGCGTACGGCCTGGCCGCGGCGGACGGCGTCATGCGCTGGCTCGCCGAGCGGAACCTGGGGATCCCGGTCGGCACGGAACCGCACGAGGTGGTGCCGATCGTGCCCGCGGCGGTGCTGTTCGACCTGCCGCGCGGGGACTGGGGCAACCGGCCGGACGCTTCCTTCGGTTACGCGGCTTGCGAAGCGGCTGTCGGGGGGCCTGTGCGGCTGGGGACCGTCGGGGCGGGCGCCGGGGCGAAGGCGGGATCACTCAAAGGCGGGATCGGGACCGCTTCGGAGCGCGTCGGCGAGTTCACCGTCGGCGTCGTCGCCGCCGTGAACGCCGCCGGCGAGGCCGTCGACCTCTCGACCGGCCGGCCCTACGCGGCGGATCACGAGGTCGACGGCGAGTTCGGCGTCCGCTGGCCCGACCGGCCCGGCGACGTCGAGGCGAAGGCGGCGGGGCTCAACACGACCATCGGCGTCGTCGCCGTCGACGCCGCGCTGTCCAAAGCGGAGGCCCGGCGGCTCGCGGTGGCCGCGCAGGACGGTCTCGCCAGGGCGGTCCGCCCGGCGCACACGATGTTCGACGGCGACACGGTGTTCGCGCTGGCGACCGGCGACCGGGAACTGCCCGGCGGCGCGGGGCCCGTCGCCGCGGCACAGCGCGCGATGGTGCTGGACACGCTGTGCTCGGCCGCGGCCCGGGTGTTCGGGCGGGCGATGGTGCACGGCGTGCTTTCGGCCACCTCGGCCGGGGACATGCGCGCGTACCGCGACGTCTGGCCCGAAGCCCTCGCGGCGAGTGAGTAACGACGGACGGGTGCGGGCGATCAAGCCGGCATGCGTCAAGGGGAATCGTGGATCATCGAGATCCACAACGACCACATCAACACTCATGCGGGCGTCACGCTGGTGCTGAGCGAAGTGCTCGGATACGCCACCGAGACCGCGTACCGGGTCGCCGGCGACATCGACCGTAGCGGCCGCGTGGACCTGACTCCCTGCCCCTGGGAGCAAGGCGAGAAAGTGGTCGCCGCGCTGCAGGTCCACGGCCTCCGCGCGAGGCTCCGGCATGCGTGACGAGGCACGTGCCGTCCGCGAAGGTGACGGCGTTCGGCTCGACCTGACGGAGAACCTGGCCGGAGTGCTGCGGGCGATTCTGGTCGATTTCGCCGAGGCCCTGGTGTCGCGGGCGGAAAACGTCCAGGACGACAGGTTGTTCCCCGACGCCTATCGCAAGAAGGCGGACAGCGACGGTTTTCGAGAGCGCCACGGCGCTCGGATGCGCGCCGAAGTCCAGGCCACCCTCGAAAGTGTGCTCGCACGGTGGCCGGACGGTACGACCTTCGTCCTCGACCGGGCAGGGGTCCGCGACCTGCGGCTCGTGCACGCTCAGGCCAGGTACCTGCGCCGCCCCAGGTGGAAGGCTCGGCGGCCGGAGGACTTCCTCGCCCGGCGAGACCACGAGGTGAAGTCCGTCTGGCTCGGCTCGCTCGACAACGTGATCACGACGGCGCTCCTCGTCGATCCCGCCGAGCCGGTCTCCTACACGCTCTGAGTGGCGGCAATCTCAGAGTGTGGACCGGCCGCGTCCAGCACCTAAGATGTGCGATGTGCTCCGGATCCGCCGTGAACTCGTCGACGAGATCGTCGCCCATGCCCGTCGTGACCACCCCGATGAGGCGTGCGGGGTGATCGCCGGTCCCGAGGGGTCGGACAGCCCCGAGCGGTTCATCCCGATGGTCAACGCCGCCCGGTCGCCGACGTTCTACCAGTTCGACTCGATGGACCAGCTCAGGCTGCACCGCGAGCTGGAAGCGAACGGCGAGGTCGCGGTGGTCATCTACCACTCGCACACCGCCACGGACGCCTACCCGTCGCGCACAGATGTCTCGATCGCCTCGGAACCCGACGCGCACTACGTGCTCGTCTCCACCAAGGACCCCGATTCGCACCAGTTCCGGTCTTACCGGATCGTGGACGGGGAGATCACCGAGGAGCCCGTCGAGATCATCGGCTGAACCGCCGTCCGGAATAACCCGGACCGGCCCGAACGTCTGCGTAGTAGAGAACCCACCGGAGGTAGAAAACCATGGCCGTGACCGTCTCCATCCCGACCATCCTGCGTACGCACACCGGCGGCGAGAAGTCCGTCGAGGCGACCGGCAAGACCGTGCTCGAGGTGATCGACGACATCGAGTCCCGCCACGGCGGCCTCAAGGCCCGCCTGGTGAAGGAAGAGAAGCTGCACCGCTTCGTCAACGTCTACGTCAACGACGAGGACGTCCGCTTCTCCGGTGGCCTCGAGGCCGAGGTCAAGGACGGCGACACCCTGACCATCCTGCCCGCCGTGGCCGGTGGCTGATCGATGGCTCGCTTCGAGTCGCTGCTCGACGCGCTCGGCGGCACCCCGCTGGTCGGTCTTCCCCGGCTTTCGCCCACCCACGACGTGCGGTTGTGGGCGAAGCTGGAGGACCGCAACCCGACCGGTTCGATCAAGGATCGCCCCGCGCTGGCGATGATCGAGGCCGCCGAGCGTGAAGGCACCCTCCGGCGCGGCTCCACCATCCTGGAGCCGACGTCGGGGAACACCGGGATCGCGCTCGCCATGGCCGCGAAGCTCAAGGGCTACGGCCTGGTGTGCGTCATGCCGGAGAACACCTCCACCGAACGCAAGCAGCTGCTGCAGGCGTACGGCGCGAGGATCGTCTTCTCCCCGGCCGCGGGTGGGTCCAACGAGGCCGTGCGCCGGGCGAAGGAGCTGGCCGAGGCCAACCCGGACTGGGTCATGCTCTATCAGTACGGCAACCCGGCCAACGCCGACGCGCACTACCGCGGCACCGGACCCGAACTGCTCAAGGACCTGCCGACGCTGACGCATTTCGTCGGCGGCCTCGGCACCACCGGCACCCTGGTCGGCGTCGGGCGCTACCTGCACGAGGCGAAGCCGGACGTGCAGATCATCGCGGCCGAACCGCGCTACGGCGAGCTGGTCTACGGCCTGCGGAACCTCGACGAGGGCTTCGTCCCGGAGCTCTACGACGCGAGTGTCCTCAACGGCCGGTACTCCGTCGGCGCGTACGACGCGCTACGCCGGACTCGCGAACTGCTGGAGCACGAAGGCATCTTCGCGGGCATCTCGACCGGTGCGGTGCTGCACGCCGCGCTGGCCGTCGCCGAGAAGGCCGCCGCCGCGGGGAAGCCCGCCGACGTGGCTTTCGTGGTCGCGGACGCGGGGTGGAAGTACCTCTCGACGGGCGCTTACTCCGGTTCGCTCGACGAAGCTGCCGAAAGGCTCGACGGGCAGCTCTGGGCCTGATCTCTGGTTTGCGGATGTCATGAAAGGGTCGTTCAGGACGTTTTTCGTCCTGTAAGACCCATTAATTACACGCGCTG
>NZ_JBFBGL010000072.1:0-39864 GCF_040684635.1 Amycolatopsis sp. NPDC089917
CCAGGAACTCCGGGGGACTCCCGTATGTCCGTGAAGGCCTCCTTGAGGGACTCTGGGTCCCTCAAGGAGGCCTTCACGGACTTGAGCGGGGTGGCGCAAGCAGCCGGCCGCTTGCGCGTCAGGACAACGCGAACATGCCGACGGGGCGCGGCCCCGTCGGCATGTTCGCGTGTGTGAGAGCTATTGCTCCTCGAAGCGCTGGCGGAAGCGCTCTTCCATGCGCTGGGTGAACGAGCTCCGGCGCGGGGACGACTTACCGCCGCCACCTCCGCCGGCCCCCGGGCCACCGCTCTCCTTACCGCCCTCCGCTTCGGCTCCGTGCCGAATCGATGTGACGGCCATCATGACTCCGAAGAACATCACGAGGAACCCGAGCACGCTGATCACTGGGATCTCGGCCACCCGGATGTTGACCACCACGCCGAGCACCAGAAGTGCGACGCCCACTACGAACAGGGCGATGCCCTGCAAACGCCGTCGGCGGGCGGGGCGGCGCAACCGGGTGCCTCGCACCGTGGATGCGAACTTGGGGTCCTCGGCATAGAGCTCGCGCTCGATCTGATCGAGCAGCCGCTGCTCATGCTCGGAGAGTGGCATCTTTCCTCCTCCGGCACAGCTGTCGCGGGCGCCGGGCCGCGCAACGTCATGGACCCAACAGACAACCCCAGGCGGGGTGTCTCTGTCCAGGATACGAGCCCCGCGCTCGTCCGACTACCCGATCCCGTATCCGGAAGGGATCGAATTGGCCGAAACCACCCGACTCGGCTCTCTCGAAGACGGCCGACCAGGCATTGTCACTGGTCACGGGGTGTCAGCAGTGACGCGGGCCGCACGGCGGCCGCGCCGAACTTCGACCTCGCGACGTCGGCCGCCACTTCCGCATCCCGCCAACGGGGTTCCGACGACGCGAAAAGCAGCTGCTCTCCATCACTCTCCGTGTCCAATCCTTCGACTCTTACGCCGATCAGGCGGACTGCGCCCGTCGGCGCGTGCTCGGCGAGGAGATCGACGGCGGTGCGGTGGATGTCGCGGGCCACGTCCACCGGGACGGCGGTTGTCCTGGCGCGGGTGATGGTCTTGAAATCCGCGAACCGGACCTTGATCGACACGGTCCGGCCGCGCAGCCCCCGGCGGCGCAGGGTCGCGGCGACGCGCTCCGACAGCCGGAGCAGTTCCAGCCCGAGCGCCGCGCGGTCGTGGAGGTCGACGTCGAAGGTCACTTCGGCGCCGATCGACTTGTCCGGCGTCTCCGGGACCACCTCGCGGTCGTCGTGCCCGTTCGCGAGCGCCCACAGGTGCTCCCCCAGCGCCCGGCCCAGCGAACGCCGCAGCCGGACCAGTGGCGCGGTGGCGACGTCGGCGATGGTGTCGAGGCCCTGCTGCCGCAGATGCTCCTCGGTGCGCTTGCCGACGCCCCACAGCGCCGACACCGGCAGCGGATGCAGGAACGCGAGCGTCTCGGCCGCCGGGACGACGACCATGCCGTCCGGTTTCGCCATCCCGGACGCCAGCTTGGCGACGAACTTGACCTTCGCGACGCCGACCGAGCAGCTGATCCCGAAGTCGGCGGCCACCCGCTCGCGGATCCGGGCCCCGAGGCGCGCGGGCGAGGAATCCAGCCGCTTGAGCGCCCCGCTGACGTCCAGGAAGGCCTCGTCCAGGCTCAGCGGCTCCACGAGCGGTGTCAGCTCCCGGAAGATCCCCATGACGCCTTGGGACACCTCGCCGTAGAGACCGGGTGTCGGGGTGATGCAGATCAGCTGCGGGCAGAGCCGTTTGGCGGTCGAGAACGGCATGGCCGACCGGACGCCGAACTCACGCGCCGCGTAGCTCGCCGCCGCCACGACCGACCTCGGGCCGCCGCCCGACACGACCACCGGCTTGCCTACCAGCTCCGGGCGCGTGCGCAGTTCACAGGACACGAAGAAGGCGTCCATGTCGACGTGCAGCAGGCCGCAGCCGGTGTCGTCCGGCCAGGTGGTGGCCCCGGTGGTCACCCGGTAGCGGGCCATCCCGCCGGGCAGTTCAGCGTTTCTCCCCACGGGTGGACGCTAGCCGGGACCACCGACAATTCCCGCCGCGCCTGACCCCGAAGTGTCATGAAAGGGTCGTTCAGGACACTTTTCGTCCTGAACGACCCTTTCATGACATCCGGAGAAGCTCGCGAGGGTCAGGCCGGGCGCCGGGCCAGGACGTGCAGCCGGCTGGAGATGTCCCGCAGCGGTGGGACGGACGCGGCCGCGAGCTCGAACTCCGCCAGGTCCTCTTCCCGCACCCCGCCGGGCACGAAGTCCGCCACGACGCCGTCACCCTGCAGCGAGGTCACGTCGAGCCCCACGGCGATCAGCTGCGCGCGGAGCGCTTCGGCGTCGAAGCGCCGCAACACGGTCTCCCGGCCGCCGCCCAGCACGCCGCTCTCGGCCGCGAGCAGTTCCCGCGCCTCACCGAGCCGTCCGGCCAGCGCGCGCTGCAGGATCGCCGCGTGGCGGTTCGCCACCAGCACCGAGACCGCGCCGCCGGGTTTGACCGCGGCGGCCAGCGCGGCGAGCACCAGCGCCGGGTCGTCGACGACTTCGAGCAGGCCGTGCGCGAGGACGAGGTCGGCCGATCCGGCCGCGACGTGGGCACCGAGCGCGTCGGAGTCGTCGGCGATCACCGTGATGCTGCCGGAGACGCCCTCTTCCTCGGCCCGGCGGCGCAGGGTGGCCAGGGCGTTGGGGTTGGGTTCGACCACGGTCACCAGGCAGCCCGCCGAGGCCAGCGGCACCGCCCAGCCGCCGCTGCCCCCGCCGACGTCGACGACGTGCGGCTGCTGTCCACCTCGCGCTCGTACGGCCCGGAGTTCTGCTTCGAGAACCCGGCGAACCGCCCCCGATCCCCGCGTGGCCACGGTGTCCGTCTTCATGAACGCACAGCGTAATGCCCGCCTTCCGGGCACCGTCGGGTGTAGTCCGATGCGGTGTTCGACACCTTGCCAAGGAGCCGCCCCGCCGACTGCCCGTAGGCTGTATCGAGTGCACACGGTCGCTGTTCTCAGCCTGAAGGGTGGCGTCGGTAAAACGACGGTAGCCCTCGGTGTCGCGTCCGCCGCGCTGCGTAGGGGCGCCCGGACTCTCGTGGCCGACCTCGACCCGCAAGGCAACGCCACGACCTCGCTGGACCCGCCTTTCACCGATCGCACGCTGGCCGACGTCCTGGAGACGCCGGTGCGCTCGGTGCTCGAACGCGCGATCGCGCCCAGCGTGTGGAGCGACCAGATCGACGTCCTCGTCGGCGCCGAAGAGCTCGAGATGCTCAACGAGCCCGACGCCGACAGCCGCCGCCTGGAAAACCTTTCCCGGGCACTCGACGAACTGCACACGAACCCGCTGCGCGAGGAACCCTACGAACTGGTGATCCTCGACTGCCCTCCGTCGCTCGGCAGGCTGACCCGCTCGGCGCTGGTGGCCGCGGACAGCGCCCTGATCGTCACCGAGCCGACGATGTACGCCGTCTCCGGCGCCCGCCGCGCGCTCGACGCGATCGAGAAGATCCGCGAGGAGCAGAACCCGGGCCTGCGGCCGATCGGCGTCGTGGTCAACAAGCTCCGCGTGCGCTCCTACGAGCACCAGTTCCGTGTCGCGGAGCTGCGGGAGAACTTCGGCCCGCTGGTGATGCCGACGGCCATCCCGGACCGGCTCGCGGTGCAGCAGGCGCAGGGCGCGTGCAGCCCGATCCACGAGTGGCACTCCCCCGGCGCGCAGGAGATCGCGCTCACCTTCAACATGGTGCTGGCGAAGGTCCTCCGCTCCAGCCGGGCCGGACGGCATCGCGTCCGCGGCGAGGAAGAGCCCGAGACCACCGAAGAGGCCACGGAGTCCGCCAAGCTGAGCGACACCGGCACGGGGTAGGCGCCGATGCCCGAAGGCGACACGGTCTTCCTCGCCGGCAAGGTCCTCGACAAGGCGTTGGCCGGGAAGACCCTGCTGCGAGGCGAGTTCAGGGTCCCGCAGCTGGCCACGACGGATCTCGCCGGACGCGACGTGCTCGGCGTCGGCACCGTCGGCAAGCATCTGCTGACGCGGTTCTCCGGCGATCTCACGCTGCACAGCCACCTGCGCATGGACGGCAAATGGGACGTCTACCGGACAGGCGCGCGCTGGCGCAATCCGGCGCATCAGGCGCGGGTCATCCTCGCCACCGAGGACCTCCAGGCGATCGGGTTCCGCGTGCACGACCTCGAACTCGTGCCCACGAACGAAGAAGACCGTCTGGTCGGGCATCTCGGGCCGGATCTGCTCGATCCACAGTGGACGGACGAACTCGCGGAGCGGGCGGCGGCCGCGCTGGCCGCGGATCCGGATCGCGAACTGGGCGACGCCCTGCTGGACCAGCGGATCATGGCGGGGATCGGGAACATGTACAAGGTCGAGATGTGTTTCCTGCTCGGTGTCACGCCGTGGACGCCGGTGTCCGAAGTGGACACGGCGAAAGCGGTCGCGCTCGGGCGCAAACTGCTGAAGACCAACGCGTGGCGCACCTCGCAGACCACCACCGGCGATCTGCGGCGCGGCCGCGAGCACTGGGTCTACGAACGGACCAAACAAGGCTGCTTCCGTTGCGGCGGACGGCTCAAGGTCGCGTCCCAGGGACCGGGACACCAGGCGAGGCCGACCTGGTTCTGCCCGAAATGCCAGTCCGGGCCCGCTCCCGGCGGCTAAGCTGGACTCGTGACGCTGTTCAAGCTCCCGCTCTACGGGGCCGACACCGAACGCGGCGACCTCGCTCCCTGAGCCGTCCGCTCTCCCGCACGTCACCCTTCCTTCCTTTCCCCAGGGAGCTTTGTCATGCCCGGAATCCTCACGGGCGAGGCGCTGCGCGCGTTCGTGCACGCCCTGCCCAAGGTCGAACTCCACGTCCACCTCGTCGGTTCGGCGAGCCTGCCCACGGTGCTGGAACTGGCCCGCCGCCGCCCGTCCGCCGGGGTGCCGACCGAGGCGGGCGACCTCGCCGAGTTCTTCACCTTCCGCGATTTCCCGCATTTCCTCCGCACCTACCTGGCGGTGACGTCGCTAGTGCGCGACGCCCGCGACGTCCACACCCTCGTCACCGGGCTGGCGGCCGATCTGGCCACGCAGAACGCCCGCTACGCCGAAGTGACCGTGACGCCGTACAACCACCTCCTCGACGGCATGCCTGCGGACGATCTGCTCACCGGTCTCGCGACGGGCCGGGCGGCGGCGAGGGCGGACCACGGGGTGGAACTGGCCTGGTGCTTCGACATTCCCGGCGAGAAGGGCGTTGTCGCCGGACGCGAGACGGTCGTGTTCGCGCTCCGCGAACGCCCCGAGGGACTGGTGTCCTTCGGGCTCGGCGGCCCCGAGATCGGCGTCGGCCGCGCGCAATTCGCCCCGTTCTTCACCACCGCCAGGGAGGCGGGGCTGCACAGCGTCCCGCACGCGGGCGAGACCACCGGACCGGCCACCGTCTGGTCGGCGGTGCACGATCTCGGCGCGGAGCGGATCGGGCACGGCGTCGGCGCGCACACCGATCCGGCCCTGCTGGAACACCTTGCCACGCAACGGATCCCACTGGAGGTCTGCCCGACGTCGAACGTCCGGACCGGACAGGTCCCGTCGATCGCGGCGCATCCCGTGCGGCGTCTGCTCGACCACGGCGTGGTGGTCACGCTCAACACCGACGACCCGCCGATGTTCGGCGCCACCCTCGACGGCGAGTACGTGGCGGTCGCCGAAACCCTGGGCCTGACGGCGGACGAAATCGCCCGGTTGGCGAAGAACGCCGTGGAAGCGTCCTTTCAGCCCTCGGCGGACAAAACCGTCCTGCTGACCGAGATCGAGAAAATCTTGTTGCAGGACCTCGAACCCCTCGCATAGCGTGGCGGTACACGAGAGAGGAGGTGGTCCAAAGTTGTATTCCAACAGGACTCGTGAGGTGACTGTCCGCTAGCGGACCGCACGCGTAGGACTTTTGAGCAGCGATACAACGCAAGTTGGAGCCACCTTCGGCTCGTCGTCTCTGCTTCGCGTGGTGCCTGATAGCGAATACCAGGCAGTCACCGGGCCCCCGAGATTCCCGAGCACCGGTCCGGCTCGGGCCCGGTCGCCGATTCCGGCGTCCGGGAGCCACCTCGGGGGTACCCTTATTTCCGGCCCCGTTCCCGGGCGGTTGCCCCTTCCGCGAGGCCGGACGGGACCATCCACCGCCCCGGAGAACCGTCCGCCGCCGTTCCCACCACGGGAACCCCGCAGACTGGATAGCCTGACGCCATGTTGAGGCCCGACTTCCCGATCACCACCCAGCGCCTGACCCTCCGCGCCTTCACGTCGGCGGATCTCGACGAACTGAACTCCTTCCAGTCCCGCGCCGACGTCGCCCGCTACCTCTACTGGGGTCCGCGCAGCCGGGCCGAATCCGCCGCCGCGCTCGCCAAACGGGTGCACAGCAGCAGCCTGTCGAAGGAAGGCCAGTTCCTCGCGGTGGCTGTGGAGCTGACCGGGACCGGGCAGCTGATCGGCGACCTGAACCTCGAATACCTCAGCAGCGAGCACCGCCAGGGCGAGATCGGTTTCGTCTTCCACCCCGACCACCACGGGAAGGGCCTCGCCGCGGAAGCCGCCACCGAACTGCTGCGGCTCGGCTTCGAAGAGCTGGGGCTGCACCGGATCATCGGCCGCTGTGACGGACGCAACACCGCGTCGGCCACGCTGATGGAACGCCTCGGCATGAAGAAGGAAGCGCATCTGCGGCAGAACGAGATCGTGAAGGGCGAGTGGTGTGACGAACTCGTCTTCGCGATGCTCGAAGACGAGTGGAAGGCGAGCCGCTAGAGCTCACCAGGCATGATGGGGCCGTGCTCTTCGACAAGATCGTCCGCCCCGCTCTCTACCGGGTCTCCGGCAGCGACCCCGAGACCGTGCACGAACGCACCATCGGCACGCTCGCGAGGCTGAGCCGGGTCTCCCCCGCGCTCGGCGCGCTCGGCCGGCTCTACCGGACGGACGATCCGGTCACCTTCCTCGGGCTCCGCTTCCCGAACCGGGTCGGCCTCGCCGCCGGGATGGACAAGAACGGCCGCGCGCTGCACGCGTGGCCCGCGCTCGGCTTCGGTTTCGTCGAGGTCGGCACGGTCACCCGGCATCCGCAGCCGGGCAACGACAAACCGCGGCTGTTCACCCTCGCCGAGACCGACGCGGTGATCAACCGGATGGGTTTCAACAACGAAGGCGCGGAGGCGCTCGCGGCCCGCCTCGCCGCCGGTGGGAAGCCGCCGGTGCCGCTCGGGGTCAGCATCGGCAAGTCGAAGGTGACCCCGCTCGACGAGGCCGTCGAGGACTACCGGTTCTCACTGCGGGCGCTGTACCCGTACGCCGACTACTTCGCGATCAACGTCAGTTCGCCGAACACGCCGGGGCTGCGGGCGTTGCAGGACAAGTCCGCGCTGGCGGAACTGCTCGGGGAACTCCGGAAGACGTCAGCCGGACTCGCGGGTGACGCGAAACCGACTCCGGTGCTGGTGAAGGTCGCGCCCGACCTCACCGACGAGGCGCTCGCGGAACTGCTGGAGGTCTGCCTCGACCACGGTGTCGCCGGGCTGATCGCGACCAACACGACGTTGTCCCGCGAAGGGATCGCGCCGCCCGAGGCCGTTGTCGGCGAGCAGGCGGGCGGGCTTTCCGGCCGCCCGCTCACCGCGCGCTCCGTCGAAGTGGTGCGGTTCGTGCACGACGAGACCGACGGCACGCTGCCGATCATCGGCGTCGGCGGGATCTTCGACGCCGGCGCCGCCGCACGGATGCTCGACGCCGGCGCCGGTCTCGTCCAGCTCTACACCGGTTTCGCCCTGCACGGTCCCGGTCTGGTCAAGCGGGTCGCCCGAGGTCTCGCGGCCCGGCCGTACTGACGAACCGCAGATACGCCCGCCAGCACTGGTACCGCGTCAGCTCCGGAGCCGTCGCCGTGGCGGTCTGGTCACCGAGGACCGCCAGCGGGGTGTCCCCGTTCTCCAGGCGGATCCGGCCAAGGACGAACGGGGCGGACAGGGTGGCCGCGAACGCCCCGAGCGCGGCCGGCGAGAGCCGCCAGCGTTCACCCGAAAGCATCGTCCGCTCGCCCGTGGCGCTCGCCGGCACCACGCCCGGCTGAGGTGGATCGGTGGGCAGCAACAGCATCCGATAGCCCTCGCCGGTCTGGACCAGCCCGGTGAACCGCGCCCCCGCGGCGACCAGGCGCGCGTTCAGCGGCTGCCCGCGCAGATGCGCGCCGAACACCACGAGATCCGCGCCCGGTGCGGGGTAAGGGAAGTCGGCCTGTTCGTCGGTGAGCACGGCGGCGAGGTCGATGGCGACCTGGTCGTCGAACGGCCGCACCACCACCGACACCCCGTACGGTCCGAGATCCGACGGCGACGACGGCACCGTGACGGCGGCGAGGTCGAGCAGGTTGACGAACGCCGTGAACCGCTCCAGCCGTTTCGCGACACCGTCCGGATCGGACAGCGCCTCGGAGACCTCGGGATGGTCCGCGACGGTCGGGAGGACCAGGGCGTCGTACTCGGACAGCATCCGGAGCGCGAGCATCCCCGCCTCGGCGACGCGCTGCCTGTCGGCGGTGAAGCCGTCGTCGTGGATCAGCTCGCCCACCGACAGCAGTGCCGAGACCTCCACCGTCTCGACGAGCGCCCCGGACGCCCGCAGCGCGGAAACCGCGCCGAGGAAAGCGGACCGGGACTGGAGCGACAGCCCGGTGAGCGTTCCGGAACCCGGGATCGCCACCTTCGGCCGATCCCCGGCCGACAGCCGGACGTCCGGTGGCCAGTCGCGCGCGAGCGGGTCGGCCTCGTCGGGACCGGTCATCAAGCCCAATGCGCACTGGCCCAGCGTGAGACTGCGCGCGAACACGGCGACTCCGCCGCACGGCGCGACACCGGTCTTGGGCACGAGACCCAGCGTCGGTTTCAGTCCGACGATTCCGTTGAGCGACGCGGGCACCCGGCCCGCGCCCGCCGTGTCCGTGCCGACGGCCAGATCGACGAGGCCGAGCGCGACGGCGACGGCCGCGCCGCTGCTCGCGCTTCCGGAAACGCGGGCGGTGTTCAGGGCGGCGCTCACGATGCCGTACGGGCTGTGGGTGTGCTCGAGATCGGCGCCCAAGCGGTCGCAGTTGGTCTTGCCGACCACCACCGCCCCGGCCTCGATCAGCCGCGACACGGAAGTGGCGGTGGTGCGGCAGGCTTCGTCGTCCGCCCCCGGAAGACCGGCGACGTCGATGACGTCGGCGACCGCCACCAGGGTTCCGGCGAGCGGCAGGTCCGCGCCCGCGCGCACCCGCTCGTCGACCGCCTTCGCTTCCACGAGGGCGTCTTCCACGGGACGGAGGGTGATCCAGACGTCGGGGCGGTCGACCTCGGAGATCCGGTCGTAGGCGGCGATGGCACGTTGGTAGGAGCTGGGAGGCGGTGCGGGGGTCGGCTCTGGTTCCGGGGGAAGCGTCGTCACTGGGCGTCCTTTCCTCGGTGGGGACGAGAAAGACCACTGCGCGAGATCCACTGTGTCCGGTCCACCACCCTGGGACGCCCGCTCACGCGGGCTGGGTTCAGGCCCGAGCTGGGAGGAGCACTGCGTGCATGAGAGAAACGTTAGGCATCGCGGGTCGCCGTAACCAGCGGTTTCGGGTTACGCGAGCGTTTCGGTACCGCACAGTGAGCGAGTCGTTACGCAATGGAGTATTAGCGACGACGAATGAGACGATGGTCCAGGAAAGCGCCTGCTCAGCCCGCGTGATCCCAGGCCGGACTCGTGTGCTTGAAGGCGGAACTCACGTGATTGTAGAGCGATCTCGCGTGATCAGACGGACATGACTGAGATCCGCCTTCAAGCACGCGTGTTCGCCGTCTGATCACGCGTGTCATCCGTCTGATCACGCGAGTGACGGGTTCAGGACAGTTCGCGCAGGGCCATCGCGAGTCCGGCGAGCTTGTCGGTCGCGTCGGAGAGCGACTCCTTGGACGACGTCATGCCGTCCGAGCTCGCGGCGACGGTGTGCCCGGCGGCCGCGACGAGACCGCCGTAGCCGTCGAGGCCGTCTTCGAGCTGCTCGCGCAGTTGCTTGATGGCGGCGTCGAGGGCGCCGCGTTCCCGTTCGGGCGCGGCGTCGCGGCCGCGTTCGATGGCCTGGATCCGGCCCGCCAGCCCGCGCAGGGCCTGTGCGGCCTCGGCGGCGGTGGTCCGGGCGTCCGCGACGGCGATCTCCGAAACCGGCATGGTGCCGAGCGACGTCGGCTGCGAAAGCTGGCGAAGCAGCTCCGCCAGCGAGGCCTCGCTCTCGACGAGACGCTCCATCGGCTCCCGCGCGACGGACCGCGCCGGGGGAAGCGGCGGCGGGGCGGCGGGCGCGGCGGGCAGCACGGTGCGCTTGAGCGTCCGCAGCCGCAGTCCGGACTTGACCCCGAAGGTGCCGAAGACGACGGCGAACGCGCCGCCCGCGATGGCTTGGGGGACTTCGACCTCGCCCGCCTTCAGCAGGCCGGCGCCCGCGACGAACGCGTACAGTCCACAAAGGATGGTGAGGAGGATCCAGAAGGTCAGCGCACGGGACGTGCGGCGCTTCTGTCTCTCCAGTTTGGCGGCGGGCTCGTTCCAGCGGGCCCATTTGGCCTTCGCCTCGGCGACCACCGGGATCTGCCCAGAAGCCATCGAAGACAGCTGCTGCGAGATCTTCGGCATGGGCGGCATCTGAGGCATCTGCGGACGCGGCCGCTGCGGCTGCGCGGGCCGGGACTGGGCCGGCCGCGGGGAAGCACCCTCCTCGGAGGGCGGGATGTAGCGCTGCAGCTTCTCCTGCGCGCGCTGGGCGTAGTCAGGCAGCTTCTCGATGTGCTTCTCAAGCTTGGCGGTGAACTCCCCGAAGTCCCTGCGCCTGCCCCGACCCATTGCCCTCTCCCCTGTCTTCACGGAGACCGGTCCCGCACCCGCGTGGGTGCGGGACCGGCTCCAGTTGATTGTCAGGCGGGGTTCTTGCCCTGTTCGGCCTGAACCCGTGCCTGGATCTCACGCTGGATGTCCGCACCGCTCGACGCCTTCGGCGCGGCGGCGGTCTTGCCGTCGGTCACCTGCGCGACGGAGTCGCCCTTCATGGACGCGCGGATCTGCTCCAGCCGCGAGTGTCCCGCGAGCTGCGTCGTGGAGGCCTGGACCTCCATCATCCGGCCCTGGACGGAGTTCTGTGCGAGTTCGGCCGAGCCGAGCGCCGTGGTGTAGCGCTTCTCGATCTTGTCGCGAACGTCTTCCAGCGACGGGGTGTTGCCCGGCGCGGCCAGCTGGCTCATCTGGTTCAGCGAAGCGGAGACCTGCTCCTGCATCTTCGCCTGCTCCAGCTGCGAGAGCAGCTTGGTGCGCTCGGCCAGCTTCTGCTGCAGCATGGTCGCGTTGCGCTCGACGGCCTTCTTCGCCTGCTCCGCAGCCTGAAGCGACTGGTCGTGCAGGGTCTTCAGATCCTCGATGCTCTGCTCGGCGGTGACGAGCTGCGCGGCGAAGCTCTCCGCCGCGTTCTCGAACTCGGTCGCCTTCTGCTCGTCACCCTTGGCACGCGCCTCGTCGGCGAGCACCAGCGCCTGGCGGGTCGAAGCCTGGAGCTTCTCCACGTCGCCGAGCTGGCGGTTCAGCTTCATCTCCAGCTGACGCTGGTTACCGATCACCGAGGCGGCCTGCTGGGTCAGCGCCTGGTGGTTGCGCTGCGCCTCCTCGATGGCCTGCTGGATCTGTACCTTCGGGTCGGCGTGCTCGTCGATCTTCGACGAGAACGCCGCCATCATGTACTTCCAGAACTTCACGAACGGGTTGGCCATCTCCTCCGCCTGCCTTCTCGCATCCCACGGGCTGTTACCTCGAGGTGGGGCGTCCCCTCTGTGATGTTGCAACGTCCCGACCCCGGCGTTGAGTTCCATCGTGTCAGGTCGGCGTCCCGCGTTCCAGGCGACCCCGACGGAATTCAGGGATACCCCTGACTGTGATGTCCACGACCTTTCGGGTTCACCGGCCGGTGACCGTGGGTGAAGACCGCCGGAGTCAGCGGCGCAGCGCGGTCTCCTCTTCCAGGCGTGACAACTTCTCGGGGTTGCGCACGGCGTAGAGACCGGTGATAAGGCCGTCCTCCACCCGCAGCGCGACGACGGTGTCGACCTCGCCGCCGAACCGGAGGATCAGCGCCGGATACCCGTTGACCTGCGCCTCCATCATCGACGCCGCCTCGTCCCGCGCCGGACGGCTCGCGGCCAGCAGCGGCGCGACCCGCGCGGCCCCGACCACGGGTTCCAGCACGGCCTGCACCACTCCGCCGCCGTCGCCGAGGAAGACGACGTCGGGTGAGAGGACGTCGAGCAGGCCTTGCAGGTCACCCGTCCGGACCGCCCGGTGGAAGGCGTCGAGCACGTCCCGGGTCTCGCCCGGGGACGCGCCGCCCCGCGGCCGCCGCGCGGCGACGTGCGCCCGGGCCCGGTGGGCGATCTGGTGGACCGCGGCCGGGGTCTTGCCGACGGCTTCGGCGATCTCGCCGTAGGCCACGTCGAACACCTCGCGCAGCACGAACACCGCGCGTTCGGTCGGGGTGAGGGTCTCCAGCACCAGCAGCATCGCCATCGAGACGCTGTCGGCCAGCTCGACGTCGTCGGCCACGTCGGGCGTGGTCAGCAGCGGTTCCGGCAGCCAAGGGCCGACGTAGGACTCCTTGCGGCGGCCGAGTGCGCGCAGCCTGCCGAGCGCCTGGCGGGTCGTGACGCGGACCAGGTACGCCCGCGGGTTCTCCACGGTGCCGAGGTCGACGCCCGACCAGCGCAGCCAGGTCTCCTGGAGGACGTCCTCCGCGTCGGCGGCCGAGCCGAGCATCTCGTAGGCGACGGTGAAGAGCAGGTTGCGATGGGCGAGGAACGCCTCCGTGGCGGGATCGGACATGGACGGCTCCTCTTTCCGTGGGCGGTGTCCCTCACCAGACGCCGGACCTCGCCGGTTTCTGACACGTCCGGGACGTGGCGCACGTCACGTCTTCGTGTTGTCAGCGTGGCCCGGTCACCGGCATCTGGTGGTCGTTCGCTTCAGCAGACGATCACGAATGAGGGCGAGATCATGGATTCCCGTTTCGATCTGAACGGCACCGGGCTCGGCGCCAAGCTCGGCAAACGCTTCGCGAATGTCAGTGTCGGCATCAAGGGTTCGACGCTGCCGAAGGTCACCCAGGAGCTGGTGTCGCTGCGGGCCAGCCAGCTCAACGGCTGCGGCTACTGCGTGGACGCGCACGCCAAGGACCTGGCGGCCGCCGGCGAACCCGCGGTCCGGGTCAACCTGGTCGCCGCCTGGCGCGAGTCCACCGTGTTCACCGGGGCCGAGCGGGCCGCGCTGGCCTTCGCGGAGGAAGGCACCCGCCTCGCCGACGCGCACCAGGGCGTCTCGGACGAGACCTGGACGCTGGTGCGCGAGCACTACGACGACGATGAGGTCGCCGCGCTGGTCTACCTGGTCGCGATGATCAACGCCGCCAACCGGCTGCTCGTGATCACGCACACCAAGGGCGGCTCCTACCAGGCGGGCACGTTCGACGGCGCCGCGAGCTGACCAGGGCGGACGAGAGAGGCCCCAGGCGAAATCGCCTGGGGCCTTTCCCTCTCGGAACTTGCTAGGCGGCGACCATCTTCGGTGCGGAGATCGTCGTCCGCAGGGCGGGACTCATCCGCGGCGGCGGCGAGATCCGCAGGTCGGCCAGGTCGTTGCCGATCAGCTCGGACACCAGGTGACCGCCTTCGAGGCCCGCTTCGGCGCTTTCCCGCTCCGGAGCGCGCCGCTTGCCCGCTTCGACCTTCTCGTCCACCGGGGCGACCTCGACGTTGTCCATCGCCGAGACGTCCGCCGCGACCTTGTGCAGGAGTTCGCCCAGCGGAAGGTCCAGGGCCTCGCAAATGGACGCCAGCAGCTCGCTGGACGCCTCCTTCTGCCCGCGCTCGACCTCGGAGAGGTAACCGAGGCTCACCCTGGCGGCGCGGGAGATGTCCCGCAGCGTTCGACGCTGGTTCGTGCGGGCGTGTCGGAGCCGGTCGCCGATCGCCTCGCGCAACAGCACGGTCATCACGCGCCTCCCTTCCAGGACTGACTACCCCCTACGTTACCCAGAGCGGTGCCCCGGGCGCAGGTGTTGACACGGCAATACGCCAAGGGCGAACGCGGCGATCATGCGAGATGTTCCCCCAGCAGGGCGAACGCTCCGGAGACCGCACCGGCCCTGACCGACGCCCGATCGCCGCTCAAGTCCAGCGTACGGACGGTGAGCACGTCCGGCCCGGCGAGCCCGACGTGGACGACGCCGGGTGCGACACCGTCCTGTCCGGACGGGCCCGCGACGCCGGTCAGGCCGAGGCCCCAGGTGGCGCCGCACCGGTCCCGCGCGCCGGCGGCCAACTGCGCCGCGACCTCGGGATGGACGGCGCCGTGCGCGGCGAGGAGGTCCTCGTCGACCCCGGCGAGCGACGCCTTGAGGTCGGTCGCGTAGACGATCAGCCCGCCCCGGACGACGGCACTCGAACCGGAGACCTCGGTCAGCGTCGCGCAGACCAGCCCGGCGGTCAGCGACTCGGCCGTCGCCACCGTCTCCCCGCGCTCGATCAGGTGAGTGATCAAGATCTCAGGTTTCATGCGCCCGCGGCACGCCGTCCGGCCGAGCGCAGCCGGACCGCGCGGACGACGTAGTCGAGCCCGGTCACGACGGTCAGCACGAGCGCGAGCCCCATGAGCACCCACCGCACGGGCTCGGCGGACGCGGGCAGGGGCAGCAGGTACGCGGTGATGGCCGCGATCTGCGCGAGCGTCTTGGCCTTGCCGCCCCGGCTGGCCGGGATGACGCCGTGCCGGATCACCCAGAACCGCAGCAGCGTCACGCCGATCTCGCGGATCGCGATGACGATGGTGACCCACCAGCCCAGTTCGCCGAGCACGCTCAGCCCGATCAGCGCGGCGCCGATCAGCGCCTTGTCCGCGATCGGGTCGGCGATCTTGCCGAAGTCGGTGATCAGCCCGTACTTGCGCGCGACCCAGCCGTCGATCTGGTCGGTGAACGACGCGATCGCGAACAGCGCGGTGGCGATCGCCCGCCAGAAGGTGTCCGCCCCGTCGCCGGTGAACAGCGCGATCACGAACAGCGGCACCAGCACCAGCCGCGACATCGTGAGCAGGTTCGCCAGGTTCAGGGTCGGGACCGGGGTGGCCTCGGGTACCCGGGCGTGCTCGCCGCCCGTCCCCTCACCGGCCCCGGCGTCGCTCGGGGCGGCATTCACCGGTCGGCCTCGGGCGGCGCGGGCCGCACGATCAGGTCGACACCCTCGGAGTCGACGACCTCGCAGCGCACGAAGTCCCCCACCGCCAGCTGGGGCAGGTCGTCCGTCTCGATCAGGACGCATTCGCCGTCGACCTCGGGGGCCTGGTGCGCGGCGCGGCCGATCGGGTCCTCGCCGTCCTCGGCCTGCTCGATCAGGACGTCGACGAAATCGCCGATGCGCTCCTCGGCCCGCTGCGACGTCAGCTCCTCGACCAGCGCCGAGATCCGCGCGACCCGCTCGGCCACCACGGACTCGTCGAGTTTGCCGTCGAAAGTCTCGGCCTCGGTGCCGTCCTCGTCCGAGTAGCCGAAGACGCCCACCGCGTCCAGGCGGGCGCCGTTCAGGAAGCGCTCCAGCTCGGCGACGTCCTCGTCGGTCTCGCCGGGGAATCCGACGATGACGTTGGTGCGGATGCCGGCGTTCGGCGAGAACTCGCGGATCTGGTCGCACAACGCGAGGAAGGAGTCCGTGGAGCCGAAGCGGCGCATGCGGCGCAGCACGGTCTCGCTGGAGTGCTGGAAGGACAGGTCGAAGTAGTCGGCGACGCCCGGCGTGGTCGCGATGGCCTTGACCAGGCCGGGGCGCGTCTCGGCGGGCTGCAGGTAGGAGACGCGGACGCGTTCGATGCCGGGCACCTCGGCCAGCCGCGGGACCAGCAGTTCGAGCGCGCGGGCGCCGTCACGGCCGAAGTCCTTGCCGTAGGAGGTGGAGTTCTCCGAGACGAGGAAGACCTCCTTGACCCCGTTCTCCGCGAGCCACATGGCCTCGGCGACGATCTCGTCCGGCTGCCGCGACACGAAGGAGCCGCGGAACGACGGGATCGCGCAGAACGAGCAGCGGCGGTCGCAGCCGGAGGCGATCTTCAGCGCGGCCACCGGGGAGGTGTCGAGCCGGGTCCGCAGCACGCGCGGGCCCCAGCCGTGCTGCGCGTGCCCCGGCACCTCGACCGACTCGGCGGCGGTCGGGCGCTGGACCGGGCTGATCGGCAGCAGCTTGCGGCGGTCGGACGGCGTGTGGGACTCGACCTTGCGGCCCGCGACGACGTCGTCGAGGCGCTCGGCGAGGTCGGCGTAGTGGTCGAACCCCAGGACCGCGTCGGCCTCGGGCAGGCTCTCGGCCAGCTCGTTGCCGTAGCGCTCGGCCATGCAGCCGACGGCGACGACCTTCTTGCCGGTGTCGGACGCCGCGAGCAGGGTGTCGACCGAATCCTTCTTGGCGGACTCGACGAAGCCGCAGGTGTTGACGACCACGACGTCGGAGTCCTCGGGCTCGGCGGCGAGCTCCCAGCCGCCCGCGGCCAGCCGTCCGGCGAGTTCCTCGGAATCGACCTCGTTGCGGGCGCAACCGAGGGTCAGCAAGGACACGCGGCGGGTGGCGACAGGATCAGTGGTGGGAGAAGGCACGTGCCTTAGGGTAGCTGGCCTGTTCGCGGGGTCGCCGATCGCTCGCTCGGGCGAGCCCTCGACCGGGCCGGGCCGCGGGGATGGCTTAATGGTGGGCGTGCCGTCAGACCCTCTCCTCCACCGCCGCCCCACCGTCCGCCGGGCCCGGATCGCGGACGTCCGCAAGATCAAGGTGCTGGTCGACTCCGACGCGGGGACCGTGCTGCTGGAGAAGGACCTCGTCACCCTCTACGAGAGCGTCCAGGAGTTCTGGGTGGTCGAGGACGGTGACGACGTGCTCGGCTGCGGCGCGCTCCACGTGCTGTGGGAGGACATCGCCGAGCTGCGCACGATCGCGGTCGACAAGGACTCGCGGGGCCGGGGCATCGGGCACGCGCTGGTCGCCCAGCTGATCGGCCTCGCCCGCGAGATCGGCCTGAAACGGCTGTTCGTGCTGACCTTCGAGACCCACTTCTTCGCCGGGCACGGGTTCGTCGAGATCGACGGGACGCCGGTGACCCAGGAGGTCTACGAGGAGATGCGGCGCTCGGCCGACCCGGGCGTCGCGGAGTTCCTCGACCTGCCGTACGTGAAGCCGAACACCCTGGGCAACAGCCGGATGCTGCTGGAGCTTTAGGGCTTCTTGGCGTGGCGGGCGACCCGGACGCGGTTGCCGCACAGCGACGGCGTGCACCAGACCCGCCTCCGGTTGGCCGCCACGAACAGCATCGAGCAGTCGTGCGCCCCGCATCGCCGCAGCTGGCCGGCCCGCGGTCCGGCCACCAGGTCGATCGCCGCGACCGCGACGGCGGCGAGGGCGATCTCGCCGCCGTCCTCGCCGTGCCAGGACGTCTCGGCACCTTCGGCCGTCAGCCGCGGGCTGGTGGGAACGGCGGCCGCGGCCGCGTTGACCCGCTCGACCGCCCACTTCTCGGGCTGCCGCGCGGCCACGGCGGCCTCCAGCACCTCGCGCACCGCCGACCGCAGCCGCCGCGTCCGCTCCGCCGACGGAGGCCGGGCGCCTTCGGGCAGCAACGGCTCCTGCGTCGCCCAGAACTTGGCGTGCCCGTCGTCCAGCAGGTCGATCGACGGCGAGACGGCCAGCAGGACGGTGTCGGCGAGGTTCACCGCGAGATCGTCACCGGGGAGCGAGTCGAGATCGAGCATGCCTTGACACTATCAGGTACTAATGGTTCAAGATAGTTCTAACCATTAGGGAGAGGTCCGTGGCGACCATCAGGCACCGTTCCGTCAAGCTCGGCGACGTCGAGGTCTTCTATCGCGAGGCCGGCGATCCCGACGCACCCGTTCTGCTCCTGCTGCACGGCTTCCCGACGTCGTCGCACCAGTTCGTGCGGCTGATGCGCCGCCTCGCCGGCCGGTGGCGGCTCGTCGCGCCGGACCTGCCCGGCTTCGGGCAGACCGTCACCCCCGAGGGGTTCACGTTCACCTTCGACCGGCTCGCGGAGGTGGTCGGCGAGTTCGTGGACGCGCTGGAACTGCGCCGGTACGCGCTCTACGTCTTCGACTTCGGCGCCCCGACGGGCCTGCGGCTGGCCGTCTCGCGGCCGCACCAGATCGCGGCGCTGATCACGCAGAACGGCAACGCCTACGTCGAGGGGCTCGGACCGGCGATGCCGGACTTCCCTTCCCTGACGGACGAAACCGAGGCGCGGCGCGGGTTCGAGGCGATCCTCGAACCGGAACAGATCCGGTATCAGTACACCGGCGCCCGCGATCCGGAGACGATCGATCCCTCGAACTACCTGCTGGACCAGTATTTCCTCGAACGCCCCGGCCGTGCGGAGGCGATGCTCGACCTGTTCTGGGACTACCGGAACAACCCGCCCGCGTACCCGGCGTTCCAGGCGTGGCTGCGGGAAGCGCAGCCGCCCGTGCTCGCCGTCTGGGGCCGCAACGACCCGTTCTTCGTCCCGGCGGGAGCCGAGGCGTTCCGGAATGATGTTCCCTCGGCGGAGGTTCACTTCTTCGACACCGGGCATTTCGCGCTGGAAGAGGACCTCGAACCGATCAGCGAGCTGATCGACCGCTTCCTGGCGGCGCACCTCGTGACGATGCAGGAATCTGGACACTGAACGTCCCAATTCCTCCATCGTCGAAGCTCCATCAGAACGCTACTTGCCACTCCCGACCATGCGAGGGAACTCGCCCTTCGCACGCCGGTGAAGTCCCGCCCCTAAAGATCGTCAAGCCTTGGACACCCGCAGGGTGACCTGGTCGCCCCCCGAACTCACGGCGACCAGGTCCACCCGGCAGGCGGCGAACTCGACGGACTGCCTGCCGCTCCTGCCGGTGGAAGCGACTTCCGCCGTCGTCCGCTCTCCGCGTCCCGGTTCGGCCAAG
Source organism: Amycolatopsis sp. NPDC089917 (assembly GCF_040684635.1). Lineage (NCBI taxonomy): Bacteria > Bacillati > Actinomycetota > Actinomycetes > Pseudonocardiales > Pseudonocardiaceae > Amycolatopsis > Amycolatopsis sp. NPDC089917. Next base: position 19,102 of record NZ_JBFBGL010000072.1, read on the forward strand.
GTCAGCTCGACCACGGCCTCCCCTTCCCAGACGCAGACCATTCCCTCGGCGCAACGGGAATCGGACACCAGGCGAGCGAAGCGGATGCTGACGTCCTTCGACGCGACCTCGGTCGTGTCACCGGCCTTGAGGACGACGGTCTCCCCCAGCTCGACGGTGCCCTGGGGCTTCTGTTGCGGGTTTTGGACCGGCTGCTGCGCCGGCGCGGGCTGCGTCAGTGCGGGCAGGGTCGCCGTGGGTTGTTCGCGGGCGGCGGAGCTGCCGGCTCCGCAGGCGAAGCCGACCAGGGCGCAGAGGACGACGAGCAGCTTCTTGGGGTCCACGGAGTCTGGACGTACCGGAGGCTCCGGTCCGTTGCATCGGGTTTCCAAAACCTCGTGAGTGGCGTCCGGTGGCAGATGACGTCCCCAGCAGGGCCGGCGAGTCGTCCCTCCGGACACGCGTGTCGTCCATCCCGTCACGCGAGTCGTCCCGCCAATCACACGACACCGCCACTCACGCCCCTGGACCCCACGCGATACCGGCGCTTCATGTACTTGGACAGGGCTGCCCAGGGCCGGGCTCAGTCGTCGGAGACGTCGCCGCCGTTCGCGTCCCCGCCGCCGCGGATCATGAACAGCACCGACTCCAGTTCCTCCGGTTTGATCAGCACGTCCCGCGCTTTCGAACCCTCGGACGGGCCGACGACGCCGCGGCTCTCCAGCAGGTCCATCAGACGTCCGGCCTTGGCGAAGCCGACCCGCAGCTTCCGCTGCAGCATCGAGGTCGAACCGAACTGCGAGCTGACGATCAGCTCGGCGGCCTGCAGCAGCACGTCGAGGTCGTCGCCGATGTCGGAGTCGATCTCCTTCTTCTCGCCCGCCTTCGCCGCGGTGACACCGTCCTGATAGTCCGGCTGCGCCTGTTCCTTGGCGAAGTTCACCACCGCGGCGATCTCTTCGTCGCCGACGAAGGCACCCTGGATACGGACCGGTTTCCCGGCGCCCATCGGCAGGTACAGGGCGTCACCCATACCGATGAGCTTCTCCGCGCCGGGCTGGTCGAGGATGACCCTCGAGTCGGTGAGCGACGACGTCGCGAACGCCAGCCGCGACGGCACGTTGGTCTTGATCAGGCCGGTCACGACGTCGACCGACGGGCGCTGCGTCGCCAGGACCAGGTGGATACCGGCGGCACGCGCCTTCTGGGTGATCCGGACGATCGCGTCCTCGACGTCGCGCGGGGCGGTCATCATCAGGTCGGCGAGCTCGTCGACGATCGCCATGATGTACGGGTACGGCGCGTACACGCGCTCGCTGCCGGGCGGCGCGGTGATCTCGCCCGAGCGCACCTTCTTGTTGTAGTCGTCGATGTGCCGGACCTTGTTGACCTGCATGTCCTGATACCGCTGCTCCATCTCCTCCACCAGCCAGGCCAGCGCGGCGGCGGCCTTCTTCGGCTGGGTGATGATGGGCGTGATCAGGTGCGGGATGCCCTCGTACGGCGTCAGCTCGACCATCTTCGGGTCGATCAGGATCATCCGGCACTCGTCCGGCGTCGCCCGCGCGAGCAGTGACACCAGCATCGAGTTCACGAAGCTCGACTTACCGGAACCGGTGGACCCCGCCACCAGCAGGTGCGGCATCTTCGTCAGGTTCGCGGTGACGAAATGGCCTTCGATGTCCTTGCCGAGCCCGATGACCATCGGGTGGTTGTCCTTGACCGTCGACGGCGCGCGCAGCACGTCGCCGAGGCGCACCATCTCGCGGTCGGAGTTCGGCACCTCGATGCCGACCGCGGATTTACCGGGGATCGGCGCCAGCAGCCGGACGTTGTCGGTCGCCACCGCGTAGGCGATGTTCTTGGTCAGCGCGGTGATCTTCTCGACCTTCACGCCGGGGCCGAGTTCGACCTCGTACCGCGTGACCGTCGGGCCCCGGGTGAAGCCGGTGACCTGCGCGTCGACGTTGAACTGCTCCAGCACGCCGGTGATCGCCTCGATCATGGCGTCGTTGGCCTTGCTGCGGGACTTCGGCGCGTCGCCGAGCTTCAGCAGATCCGGCGGCGGCAGCTTGTAGTCGCCCTCGACGGTCCGGGTGACCGCCAGCGGCGCCTCGGCCTTCTTCGGCTTCTTCTCTTCGACAGGCTTGGGGGCGGGCTTCGGCGCGCGCAGTGGCGTCGGCGCTTCGGCCAGCGCGGCCTCGATGTCGAGTTGCTCGCCTTCCTGGTCACCCGAGGCCTGGCGGCGGCGCGACGGCTTCCGCAGGCGGACCGACTTCGGGTCGGCTTCGGTGACGGCGTTGCGTTCCTCGTGGATGGCCTGGCGCTCGGCCTCGGCCTCTTCGATCTCCTCGGGGTCGAGACCCCAGTTCCGCAGCCGGTGCGGGATCTCCCGGACCGGGGTGCCGGTGAACACGAGCGTGCCGAAGAGCAGCGCCAGCACCAGCAGCGGAATGGCGACCCACGTCGTGACGCCCATGGTCAGCAGGCCACCGGAGAACGCGCCGATCACCCCGCCGGCGTACATCCGGCCGTCGTTGGTCTCGGGCAGCGCGGTGAAGATGTGCAGCAGGCCGAGCACGGCCAGGACGACCAGGATGGTGCCTATGACCATCCGGGGCCGGGCCTCCGGCACCGGTTCCGAACGCATCAGAGCGACGGCGACGACGGTGAGCACCAGCGGCAGCGTCACCGCTCCGGCCCCCAGCAGCGAACGGGCGCCGACCTCGACCCAGCCGCCGATCGGGCCCGCGGCCCGCCACCAGACGCCGAACGCGATCACCAGCGCCAGCGCGATCAGGCCGAGCGCGAGACCGTCGCGGCGGTGTTCGGGTTCGAGCTCGCGCCCGCGTCCGACCGTCCGCGCCAGGGTGCCGAGGCCCTTCGCGAGCAGATTCCAGGTGCCGCGCACGCCCTTGGCGAACGTGCCGGACGACTTCTTCCGGGGCGCCGGACGCCGTGGAGCGGGCTTCCTCGCAGCCGTTGACCTGGGCTTCGCCGGGGTACGCGGCTTTCGCGCCGGCCCCTTGCTGCCGCCGCTCCGCGCCGTACTCCGTTTCCTGGTCGTCGACCCGCTAGCCATGTCTCCACGGTAACCGTCCCGGCCCTCCAGCCCCGGCTGCCACTCGGAGCACATCCGGAACATTCGTCTCAGGTCACAGCTTGAGCGGCCATCCGGGTGAAAAGGGGCTCATGACATGCTCTGCCCCATGTTCGCGCTGCATCAGGATGAGAATTCGGCTCGCCGCGCCCCGGCCATCTGGCGCACGATGCTGAACATCGACCGGGGGCTGGTCAACTTCGTCGGCAAACTCACCGTGACCGGCGGTGTTTCGGCGGAACTGCGCCGGAAGCCCCTGCTCATGACGGCCAATCACATCGGCGTGTTCGACGCCTTCGTGCTGATGGCCGCCTGCAAGAGGATCGGCATCAACCCGCGGTTCATGCTGGCGGGCGGGATCCTCGACGCGCCGGTCATCGGCCCCGCGCTGCGGGTCAGCGGTCACCTGCGGGTCGACCGCAAGGAGGCGTCGACGGCCATCGGCCAGTTCGCCGAAGCCGCCGAGGCGCTGCGGACCACCCGCGACCCGCTGATCGTGTACCCCGAGGGCCGGATCAGCCACGACCCCGGGCTCTGGCCGGAGCGGGGCAAGACCGGCGCCGCGCGGCTCGCGCTGGCGGCGGGCGTCCCGGTGATCCCGATCAGCCAGTGGGGCGCGCACGAAGCCGTCTACTGGGGGACGGAGACCGTCAACGGGCCCGCCGACCTGGTGCCGCTCGCCAAGTCCGGGCTGAGCGCGCCCGTGCGACGCCCCCGGTTCAAGGTGCACTTCGGCGACCCGGTGGACCTTTCGGACGTCGAGCCGGAGCGCCCGGGCGCCGGGGTCCGCGCGCACGCCAAGATCATGCAGGCGATCACCGACGGGATGGTCCCGCTGCGCCGCGGCGAGCTCGACAAGCCGCGGTTCCACGACCCGACGCGGCCGACGGACACGGTCAGCCCCTGGAAGAGGCACTGAGTTCCGGATCATGGGACGGGTGCTCACGCTCGCCTAAGGTCGGCGGACGTGAGCACCCGCATCCTCGTCGTCTACTACAGCGCGACAGGCAACACCGAGAAACTGGCGTCGGCGCTGGCCGACGGCGCTCGTGAGGCCGAAGCCGACGTCCGCGTCCGCACGGTCCCCGAAACCGCCCCGCCCGGTGCGGTGGCGAGCAATCCGCGCTGGCAGGCGTGGGTCGACGCGGGGCCGCACCACGAGCTCGCGACGCTGGAAGACCTGGAGTGGGCGGACGGTTTCGCGGCCGGGAGCCCGACCCGTTTCGGCGGCGCCGCCGCCCAGCTGAAGTCCTTTTTGGACAGCACCGGTGGCCTTTGGGCCAAGGGGAAACTGGTGAACAAGGTCGCGACGTCGTTCACCACCGCGTCCACCGCGCACGGCGGGCTCGAAGCGACGGTGCTGGCGACCAACAACATCTTCTACCACTGGGGCGCCATCGTCCTGCCGCTCGGTTACACCGATCCGCGGCTGCTCGAGTCGGGCAATCCGTACGGCGGTTCGTTCGTCTCGCGCAGATCCGCGGAACCCGACGACCTCGCCCTGGACGCCCTCCGTCTGCAGGGCCGGCGGCTCGCCACCGTCTCGCGCTACGTCGCCGACGGTCTTTTCAAGGACGGGTGACGGGAACCGCGCGTCCGTCTCCCGCGTCGTAGGGTGGTCACACAGCGTCACTCCACGGAGAGGGAGCGGGATGGCCGGCGGGTACGAGGTGGTCCTGGAGGCGATCGGCGCCGCGTCGGGTGCGGCGAAACAGGCTTCGGACGACGTCGGGAAGGTGGACCTCGCGGCCACGCTCGCCGACGTCGCGGCGGGTTTGCCGGGTGGCGTGTCGGGTGAAGCGGCCCGGCTGCTCGCGGACTCGTGGGGCCGCGCGGTGCCCGGCTGGGCGGAGAACACGTCGGACTACGCCGCGCGACTGGACGAAGCGGCCGTCCGCTACCGCTCGAACGAGCTGTCGGCGACACAGGAACTTCGCGTCTGATGCTCACCTGGGGTGACGTGCGCCGGTGGGATCCGGCCGCGATCGGCCGGGTGGCCGACGCGCTCAACGACGGCTGCACGCGGATCATCGCGGCGAACGACGACGTCGAAGCCATGGCCCGCTTCACGGGCTGGACTGGGGACGCCGCCACCGCCGCGTCGACGCGGGGCAAGTCGCTGACCTCCACGCTGGAGCGGCTCGTCGCCGAAGCGTCCGCGGTCCGGCGAGGCGCGCAAGAGGTGCAGATCGCGCTGGACCGGATCGTCGCGTTCGTGCGGGAGACCGACGAACTCGCTTCGCGGCACGGCCTGCTCATCGACGCCGGGGGCGAGATCAGGCCCTCCGGCCCCGCCCTGCCCGGAAGGCCGCGGGTGACGGCGGAACTCGCCGACCGGATCGAGCAACTCCTGCGCCGCGCCACCGACGTCGACGCCGACTTCGCCGACATCATGCGACGGGCCGTGCGCGGCGAGATCACCGAACAGGGCGGCAGCACCCTCGCCCAGGCCGCGGACGCCGGAGCGGCGCAAAGCGGCCTGTCGATCATCGGCCCGCCGGAGAACGGCTCCCCCGGCGACAACAAGGCGTGGTGGGCGAGCCTGTCGGACACGGCGAAAGTCGCGCTGCTGCAAGGAAGCCCGGGGCTCGTCGGCAATCTCGACGGCATCCCGGCGACCGACCGCGACGCCGCCAACCGCGCCGTCCTCGCCCGCGAAATCACGCGGCTCCAAGGCGATCCCAAACTCAAGGGCCTGGAAGCGATCCGACAGCGGCTGGACCGGTCGGACCCGCAGGCGTTCCTGCTGGGACTGGACACCGGCGGCGACGGCAAGGCGATCGTCTCGGCGGGGAACCCCGACACGGCGGTGAACGTCGCGACGTATGTGCCGGGGACTGGTTCGGAACTGTCGAAGATCGGCGGCGACCTCGGCCGGTCCGACAAGATGTGGGCCGCGGCGACGGCCTCGGGCTCCCCGTCGACCGCCGTGATCACCTGGCTCGGCTACGACGCGCCGAACGAGATCACCGACGCCGCGAGCGACAAGTACGCCGACGGCGGCAAGGCCGCGCTCGCCGGATTCCAAGACGGGCTGCGGGAAACGCATCAAGGGCCGCCGTCGCACAACACGGTGATGGGCCACAGTTACGGCACGACCGTCGTCGGCCACGCGGCCCGCGACGGCGGTCTCGCCGCGGACGAGCTCGCCTTCGTGGCGAGCCCCGGCGTCGGCGCGCACGACGTGAGCCAGCTGCACCTCGATGGAGTGGATCCGGGCGAGACCGGCAAGCACGTCCACGCGACGGTCGCCGAACACGACATGATCAACCTGGCCAACGTCGAGATCGCCGGATACGACCCGATCCTCGGCCAGGACCCGGCCGACGCGGACTTCGGCGGGCAGGTGTTCACGTCGGCGCCGGGCACGGACGGGTGGGGCGGGTACAGCACGGAGGCGCACAGCGAATACTGGGAAGACAACAACCCGTCGTTGAACAATCTCGGCCAGATCATCGCCGGGAAACCGACGACGTGACCCGCTGGGCACTTGCCTCGACCCTCGTCCTGCTGATGCTCTCGGCGGCCTGTTCATCTGGAGACGACATGAAAGCGACGATCACCGAGCAGCAGGCTCGCGACAAGGTCGAGGAGTACATCCAGGGCGCGCTCTCGGCGTTGCCCGCCAATGCCGGGCTGAAGCCGTTCACGCGCAACCGTTCGGAGTGCACGGACCCGACCGACAAGGGACCGCAGGGCCGGTTCGAGATCTCCGCGACCTACGAGATCACCGGTCTGGATCCCGCCCAGTTCCCCGAGAATTTCACGGCTGTCATCCACTGGTGGGAGTCGCACCAGTTCAAGGTCCTCACCGACTCCCGGCCGACGGATCAGTACGTCTTCGCGCGCAACACCGGCGATGCCTTCGACATGTCGATCAAGGCGAACGATCTCGGCAAGTTCTACGTCGGCGCGACCTCACCGTGTGTCTGGCCGAACGGCACCCCCGAACCCCAGGCGCTGGAAGCGTCCGAACCCGAGCAGCCGGTCGCCGCTCCCCCGGAGCCCGAACCGGAACCGGTGCGCAAGCCGCGCCGCGCTCCCGTCGACGACGAGGACTTCGCCCAGACCGACTGGACCGACGGCGGCACCTCCTACTGACAGGCGAGGGGCGGAAGTAGTTTCGGGCCACTCTCCCGTCACCCTCCGGCAGGCCGTGCGCCTGATACCGCCGCTTCATGTACTTGGGCCGCGCGCTGAGCCGAGAGAAGGAGGCCTTCACGTACTCGCCGACCAATACCACCCACGCCTCGAGCGCCACGCTTGAGACGCTCAGTGTCCCCAGCGTGGCGCTCGGGACATCACCCCCGAGTCCAGCCGCTGGGAAAACGGGTCGCCCCGCTGCCACTCGGCCTCTACCCTCCGGCCGTGACCGCCGAACTCGCCATCGCCCCCGCCCGGCACGTCGCGCATCGCGGCCGGGGCATCACGCTGATCCTGCTCGCCGCGCTCTTCTTCGGGACCTCCGGCGTGCTGGGCAAACCGGCGATGCAGGCGGGCCTGTCGCCGGAGCAGGTCGCGGCGATCCGCATCGGGCTCTCGGCACTCGTCCTCCTCGCACTCGTAGCCGTCTTCCGGCCGAAACTGCTCAGGGTGACGAAGCGCGAGTGGCCGTTGCTGCTGGCGTACGGCTCGCTCGGCGTGGCCGGCGTCCAGCTCATGTACTTCCTCGCGGCGGGCCGGATCCCGGTCGGGATCGCGATCCTGCTCGAGTTCACCTCGCCGGTGCTGATCGCGCTGTGGGTGCGGTTCGTGCGGCGGGTGCGGTTGCCGAGGGCGATGTGGGCGGGGATCGCGCTGGCGATGACCGGGCTCGTGCTGGTCGCGCAGGTCTGGGAGGGACTCAGCCTCGACGTCGTCGGGTTGCTCGCCGGACTCGGCGCCGCCGTCTGTTCGGCGGGCTACTTCCTGCTCGGCGAGCGCGGCGTCGCGGACCGGGATCCGCTCGGCATGGTCACCTGGGGGATGACGATCGGCGCGGTCCTGGTCTGCGCGGTCGCCCCGCCGTGGACGATCTCGTGGACCGTCCTCGGCAACACGACGGCGTTCGGGCCGTGGCAGCCGCCGGTGTGGTCGCTGCTGGTCGCACTGGTGCTGATCGCGACGGTCCTCGCCTATGCGACGGGCATGGCGGCGCTGCGTCATCTTCCGGCGTCGGTGGCGAGCGTCGTGGGACTGGTGGAGCCGTTGATCGCCGCGGCCGCGGCCTGGCTGCTGCTCGGCGAGGCGCTCAGCTGGCTCCAGGCCGCGGGCGCGGTCGTGCTGCTGACCGGCGCGTACATCGTCCAGTTGACCACGAACGTGGTCCAGACGGACTCAACCGTTCTGGAGGCCTCGTAGGTCGCTGATCTCCTGCTGCTGCGAGCGCGAGGTCGTCGCGGCGAGATCGCGCGCGTCGGGGTTGCGGCCGTGCTGGGTTTCGGCGTCGGCGATGCGGACGCCCGCCTCGCGCTGGCGCAGCAGCCGCGCGACGAACTGCCGGTCGAAGTCCTTTCCGGACAGTCCGGCCAGTTCCGCCATGTCCCCCGGGGTGATGAGCCCGTCGCGCTGGACGTGCTCCATGTTCGGGTCGTCCGGCGCGGGCTGGCCCCAGGACTCGATGAGCCCGGACAGCCGCGCGATCTCCGGCTCGTGCGTTTCGATGACCCGTTTCGCGAGCGCCTTCACCTGATCGTTCCCCGCGCGGGTTTCCGCCAGTGAAGCCAGATCGACGCCCTGCTGGTGATGCGCGAGGGTCTGCCGCGCGAACGTGAGGTCGGCGTCGTTGAACGGAACCGCCGCCTGCTGCGCCACGGGTGACGTCCCTGGAGGCGCCGTCTGCGACCGGGGCGTCTCGTCCGAGCAGCCCGCGAGCACGACGGCGGCCAGGGCGGCGGCGGGCAGGGATCGGAGGACGGCGTGCGGCATCGAAGAGCTCCTCGGAACGCGCGGTGGAGGTGCCTAGGTTGGCAGAGTCCACTTCGGCCTGTTCACCGGGGGTTGCGCAAACACTTTTCCTCACGCGCTCGCGGTGCGACAATCCCGCGATCCGCCGTCACTCCGACAGGAGGTCACCGCGAATGGGCGCAGAAACCACCCCCGGACGGACGACCGAGCGGGCGGGCCTGCGCCCTGACCTGCGACAACGCCACGTCCGGATGATCGCGCTCGGCGGGATCATCGGCGCGAGCCTGTTCATCGGCAGCGGCGCGGTCATCCACACCGTCGGCCCGGCGGCCATCCTCTCCTACGCCGTCGGCGGGTTGATCGTCGTGCTGGTGATGCGGATGCTCGGCGAGATGGCGACCGCGGCGCCGTCACAGGGTTCCTTCATGGAATACGCGCGGACTTCGCTCGGCGGCTGGGCGGGTTTCACCGTCGGCTGGCTGTACTGGTACTTCTGGGTCGGCGTGGTCGCGTTCGAGGCCGTCGCCGGGGCGAAGATCCTGCAGACCTGGATTCCCGTTGTGCCGCAATGGATCTTCTCGCTCGTGCTGATGCTGCTGCTGACCGCGACCAACCTCGCCTCGGCCCGGTCGTTCGGGGAGACGGAGTTCTGGCTCGCGTCGGTCAAGATCGCCACGATCGTGGTGTTCCTCGTGGTGGGCGTCCTGTTCGTGCTCGGGGCCTGGCCCGGCGGATCGTTCTCGGTCGGCACCATCGCGCAGGACGGCTTCCTCGCCAACGGCCCGTTCTCGGTGGTGCACGGCGTGGTGATCGTGATCTTCTCCTACTTCGGCGCGGAGATCGTCACCATCGCCGCCGCCGAATCGCGAGAGCCCGAAACGGCCGTGCGCAAGGCGACCTCGTCGATCGTCTGGCGCGTCATCGTGTTCTACGTCGGATCCGTGACACTGCTGGTGATGATCACCGGCTGGCGCGACATCCCGACCACGACGAGCCCGTTCGCCGCCGCCTTCGGCCGGTTCGGCATCCCCGCGGCCGAGACGGTGGTCAGCGCGGTGGTGCTGACGGCCGTGCTGTCGGTGCTGAATTCGGGGCTGTACACCGCTTCCCGCATGCTGTTCGCGTTGCGCGGCAACGGCTGGGCGCCGAAGTGGATCGCGGACACGAACCGGCGCGGCGTGCCGTGGAAGGCGATCCTGGTGTCCACTTCGGTCGGATACGTGGCCGTGGTGATGAACTTCGTGTCACCGGACAAGATCTTCTACTTCATCATCAACTCCGCCGGCGCGGTCGCGGTGTTCGTCTACGCGATCATCGCGGGCTCGCAGCTGCGGATGCGGCGCCGTCTGGAGGCCGAAGCACCGGAACGGCTGAAACTCCGCATGTGGGGCTATCCGTGGCTGAGCAGGCTCACCCTCGCCGGGACGCTGGCCGTGGTCGCGTCGATGCTGTTCGTGGACGCGGACACCCGCGCCCAGCTGTACCTGAGCCTGGTCAGCCTGGCGGTGATCCTCGGCGTCTACTTCATCCAGCGCCGGCGATCCGGCCGAGAGCCCCGTAGAACACCTCTCCGATCTTCGCGGGATCACGACTGAGGAAGACCTGGCCGCCGGCGGGTGCGACGAGCTGCGCGAGTTCGGTCTCGTCGGCCTCCGGGCCGATCCCGATGGCGATCAGCGGCACCGGCCGGTCCGGGTCGCGCAGCTTCCCCAGTTCGGTCATCAGGGTCTCGCGGCTGATGCCGTCGGGGTCGGTGTCGCGACCGTCGGTCATCACGATGACGAGGTTCAGTTTCCCCTGCGCCCATTCCTTGCGTGCCAACCGATAGACGTCGAGGACACTGTCGTAGAGCCCGGTCTGCCCGTCCGGGACGGCGCGGACCGCGCGCAGCCGGTCCACCGCGGCGAGCTGCTGCCCGACCGGCGCCATCGGCAGGATCTCCCGGTAGTCGCGGTCACCGTCCACTTTGGTCGCGAAGGCCAGGAAACGGATCTGTGACGTGGGTTTGAACAAGTGCAGCGCGTTTTCCGCCGCCTCCGAGGTGATCTGGAGACGGGACTTGCCGGTGCCCGGGACCGGCGCGCTCATCGACCCGGAGACGTCGATGAGCACCTGGGCCCGCGCGGTCACGTTCACCCCGGCCCATTGACTGAGCGCTTTGTCGACGTCGTCGGCGGCCGGGATCTCGGCGCTGCGCTGCCCTTTCGCCTCGACGCGCTGGTCGGTGTCCGTCGACCGCAACGCCTGCGCGCCCGGAGCACGGAGACCGGACTGCGCGCTGGTCGCCGATCCTTGCAGCAGAGCCCGTTTCAGCGCGGCGACGGCCCTGCCCTGCTGCTCGGTCGTGCTCGCGGTCTCGACGAACGGGTAGTCGAGCGACAGGGACGCGGGGGAATACGCGGCCACCAGCGCGGTCTCGCCTTCGGAGAGTTCCGCGTTGTGCCGCAGCACCGCGTTCTCCGACGCGGGGAACACCGTCGCGCCGGAAGTGGTGGCGGCGAACTTCCGGAGCAGGGCCACGTACGCGCCGGTGGGATCCGTGGAGTCCTTCGCGACGTCACTCAGTGCCAGCAGCGCGGAAACGCCGACGGGGTCGCGCACGGGATCCGGCATACCGGCCACGATTCCGGCGCCGCCCAGGACATCCGGCCAGGTCAACACTTTGCGGGGCCAGCCGAGCCCTTTCGCGACCGGTTCGGCGACCGCGAGCACCACCGGCGAACTGGCCACCGACGGCCCGGACACCGGAACCCCTTTGGCACGCCGCAGGAACAGCGTCGAGGATGGGATCCAGGCCTGAGGACGGGGCGCTGTTCCGGACAGTTCGTCCGCCACCTGCAGGGAATCCCTGGCCTGGACGTCGAACGCGACGCAGGCGAGCCCGAGGTCGCGGGCGGTCCGCGCGACGGCGGGGGCGATGTCGGGCGACGCGGCGACGACCACCCGGGCGGGTTCGCAGCCGGGGCCGGACCGCGTCAGGGCCACGGCCACCCAGGTGCCCGTGCCGAGCAAGGCCGCCAGCGCGAGCGCCAGCAACGGGTACAGCATCCGTCTTCGGGTCCGGGCGGTGGTGTGGCGTCCCATCGATTCTCCCGGCCTGGGGTTCGGGGGCGTCCGAGGGTACGCCGCCCACACCCCTAGGGGAAGGCTGCGACTTTCGTCGTAGGCGAACCCTACCGAGGCGGGAGGTGTCCGGGAGCCGGTCGCGGAACACTTGCCCCGTAAGGAAAGCACTCGAAACCGGGGGAATCAGTGACGAACCGGCCCACTCGTGCGGAACAGCGCAAAGCCCGCAAGGCCCTCTTCGGTCAGGCGGTCATGATCGCCTTCGCTCTGCTGCTGACGGCGGCCGCCGGTCGGTCTTCATCGGGATGAGCCGCGCGTGCGCGACCGGCGAGTTGACCCAAGGACGCCAAGGTGACGGCCAGGAGTGTGCGGCGTCGGGTTGCTCCACCCGCGCTCCGTCGAAGTCCACACGGCTTTCGAACTCGGCCTCGGCGAAGGTAGTCGTCCCGCTGAACATCGCACCGCTGAAACCGGCGACCCGGGGGAAGACGGCCGCGCGGAAGTCGGTGTCGCCGGTGAACCAGGTCCTGTCGAAGTTCGCGAAGCGCCAGAACCGGGCACGTCGAAAGTTCCCGCCGACGATCACACCGTCGCGGAAGTCGGCGTCGCTGAGGTCGCACTCCTCGAAGTCCGGCTCGACGAGCACCGCGTCCCGGAGGTCCAGCTCTTCGACGTCCCAGAAGTCGGCGCCCCCGGACCGCCGGAGATGCCGGGTGAGCAGACCCTGCGCGGTGCGCCGGATCTCGAACTCTTCCTCGTCCTCGACCGGGAAACGGAAAGGCCTGCGCAAGTAGGCGCACGTCTGCTCGATGACTTCGTGCCGCACGTCGGGGTTCTCGCGGCCACACCGCTCCAGCTCCCCGAGGCCCGCGAGGCGCTCGGCGGCGTCCTCACTGTCCAGCTTCCCGGCGAGGCTGTCCACCATCGCGGCGAGGCGTTGCCAGTGATCCTGTTGCCGCGCTTGAACCGCCTGCCCGGGCCGCAGCCGCCGGTCGCGCCGGATCCCCTCGATCGCGATCCAGCCCACGTAGACCGCGCCGACTCCCAGTGCGACGCCCGCCAGCGCCGCCACGACGTACACCCCCACCATCATGGGGTGATTATGCGCGCGAAGGCCCCTTCACTCGACTGAGTAAAGGGGCCTTCGCGCGTGTCCGGGCTAAACGGGGATGACCGTCGGCACGATCATCGGGCGGCGCCGGTAGGTGTCGGCGACCCAGCGGCCGACGACGCGGCGCACGGCCTGCGCGATGCGGTGCGTGTCGGTGATGCCCTCGGCCTCGGTCCTCGCGAGCTCCATCTCCACCATCGGGAGCACCGCGTCGAGCGCCTTCGGGTCGTCGGAGAACCCGCGTCCGGACACCGTCGGGCGCGACACGGCGCGGCCGGTGCTGGTGTCCACGGCGACGGTGATGGCGATGAAGCCGCCTTCGCCGAGCACGAGCCTGTCGGACAGCGTCGACTCGCCGACGTCGCCGACCGAGAGGCCGTCGACGTACACGTGCCCGACCTCGACCCGGCCGGTCCGCGAAGCCTTGCCGTCGACGAGGTCGACCACGACACCGTCTTCGGCGATGACCACGTTCTCCGGCGCGACACCGGTGCGCACGGCCAGTTCACCGTTGGCGCGCAGGTGCTTCCACTCGCCGTGCACCGGCATGACGTTGCTGGGGCGGACCGCGTTGTACAGGTACAGCAGCTCGCCCGCCGACGCGTGCCCGGACACGTGCACCTTGGCGTTGCCCTGGTGCACGACGTTCGCGCCGAGCCGGGTGAGGCCGTTGACGACGCCGAAGACCGCGGTCTCGTTGCCCGGGATCATCGAGCTGGCCAGCACGACGGTGTCGCCGGAGCGGATCGAGATCTGCCGGTGCTCGCCGCGCGCCATCCGCGACAGCGCCGACAGCGGCTCGCCCTGCGAACCGGTCGACACGAACAGCACCTTGCTCTCGGGCAGGTCGCCCGCCTGGTCGAGGTTGACCAGCAGGCCGTCGGGCACGTTCAGCAGGCCGAGGTCGGCGGCGATGCCCATGTTCCGGACCATCGACCGGCCGACGAACGCGACCCGGCGCCCGTGCCGCACGGCGGCGTCGAGCACCTGCTGGACGCGGTGCACGTGGCTGGCGAAGCAGGCGACGATGACGCGCTGGTCGACCTTGCGGACGACGTCGTCGAGCACCGGGCCGATGTCGCGCTCCGGCATGACGAACCCGGGCACCTCGGCGTTGGTCGAGTCGACGCAGAACAGGTCCACGCCCTCGTCGCCGAGCCGGGAGAACCCGGCGAGGTCGGTCAGCCTGCCGTCGAGCGGCAGCTGGTCGAGCTTGATGTCACCGGTGTGCAGCACGACACCCGCGGGCGTGCGGATGGCCACCGCGAGCGCGTCCGGGATCGAGTGGTTGACCGCGAAGAACTCGAGGTCGAACGCGCCGACCTTGCGTCGCTCGCCCTCGCGGACCTCGACCAGGTTCGGCCGCTGGCGGTGCTCCTTGGCCTTGGCCGCGAGCAGCGCGTTCGTGAACCGGGAGCCGTAGATCTTCAGGTCCGGGACGAGCCGCAGCAGGAACGGGACGGCGCCGATGTGGTCCTCGTGCCCGTGGGTCAGGACGAGGCCGTCGATGTCCTCCAGGCGGTCTTCGATCGCGCGGAAGTCGGGCAGGATCAGGTCGACGCCGGGCTGGTCGTCTTCGGGGAACAGGACCCCGCAGTCGACGATCAGCAGACGGCCGCCGAACTCGAAGACGGTCATGTTGCGGCCGACTTCGCCGATCCCGCCGAGCGCGACCACGCGCAAGGCGCCTTCGGGCAGCGCCGGCGGCGGGGTGGTCGGTCCGGGTCCGGTTGGCAATGAACTCACCGAGGCATGGTCCCTACGCTGGTGTGTGAGGTCGGCGCCGTATAGGCCGCCGCTGAATCTGCTTGTGCCACTCGTGCACCATGCCAGTCACTGGCGGCGGTGTCGCCGAGCGGCACGCCCCCCTGGGCGAGATCGGCGGAAATCGCCTGGAGCTGGTCTTCGCTCGCGGCCACGATGGGCAGCCGCGGGTCGCCGATGTCGAAGCCGCGCAGCCGCAGGGCCGCCTTCGAGAACGCGACACCGCCGACGCGGGACATCGCCCGCAGGACCGGCAGCATCCCGCGGTGGTTGGTGCGCGCGGTGGAGGTGTCGCCGGATTCGTAGGCGTCCATCATGCCGCGGATGCGGCCCGCGACGACGTGCCCGATCACGCTGACCACGCCCGCGCCGCCGACGGAGACCCACGGCAGGTTGAGGCCGTCGTCACCGGAGTAGTAGGCGAGCTGCGAGTTCGCGATGACCTCGGAGCCGGCGATCAGGTCGCCCTTGGCGTCCTTGACCGCGAGGATGCGCGGGTGCTCGGCGAGCCGCAGCAGCGTGTCGACCTCGATGGGCACGATCGACCGCGGCGGGATGTCGTAGAGCATCACCGGCAGGCCGGAGGCGTCGGCGACGGTGGTGAAGTGCGCGTAGAGCCCGGCCTGGCTGGGCCGCGAGTAGTACGGCGTGACGACGAGGATGCCGTGGGCGCCCGCCGCTTCGGCCTGCTTCGCCTGCTCGATGCTGTGCGCGGTGTTGTTCGTGCCTGCCCCGGCGACGATCGTCGCGCGATCACCGACGGCTTCGACGACGGCGCGGACCAGCTCGGCCTTCTCGGCGTCGGTCGTGGTGGGGCTCTCCCCGGTCGTGCCGTTCACGACGAGTCCGTCGTTGCCCAGTTCCACGAGGTGTTCGGCCAGCTCCTGCGCCCGCTTCAGGTCCAGCGCGCCGTCGGCGTCGAAGGGGGTGGCCATCGCGGTGAGCACGCGCCCGAACGGTCTTCCAGGGGCTGCGGTGGGTGGAGTGGACATGCTGTGAAGGTACCTCCTGCCAGTGCCGAACCCCTTGCCGACGTGGTCGTTCCCTACGAATGCGGGAGATTTTCCGCGACGAAGGCGAACTCGGCGCAAACTCTCTGTGACCTATTTGACCTTGGTCGTGATCGGCGAGGGGATCTGGCTGCCGTCGGCCTTGGCGAGGAGGCAGAGGAAGCCCCGCGAGTAGCTCCGGTCGTCCTCGTTGGGCGGCCGGTTCCACTCGGCTTCGGTCGGGACGACGGGACGCCAGATCAGGGCCTGCCGCTGCGCCGCCGGGACGACGTTCGAGTTGAACGTCGCCGAGCAGATCGACTCGGCGATCCGGCTGACCGCGTCCGCGCCGGGATAGACGACGACCTGGGCGTCGTCGTCCGAGTAGGACTGGACGTCGAGCAGGCTGCCCTTGGCGAAGACCTCCAGCAGGTGATCGTTGCTGCAGCTGACCCCGTCGTTCAGGTTGACGCCTTCCCTGAGGGGCACGTTGTAGCAGTCCCCGGAGGACTTGAGCTTGACCTGGCCGTTGATGCCGTAGGTCAGCGTCGGCTGGGCCTGCTTGTTGCCCTCCGGTGCGGCCATCCACCGGCCGAGGAAGATCCCGCCGACCAGGGCGCCGATCACCGCGACGGCGGCCAGGCTCAGCCAGAGCGGCCGGAGGTTCCGCTTGGCGGGGGCGGGCGCGAGCCGCGTCATCGGCTGGCCGGGCCGCATCATCGCGGTGCCGCCCGCGGGCGGGGTGGGCTGGGCCTGGACGCCTTGTGCCGCCGAGAGCAGGCTGCGCACCTGGTCGTACGACATCCGCGCTTCGGGTTTGACGACCAGGAGACCGAGGATCGCGGCGGCCAGCGGGCCCTGGACCCGGGTCAGATACGGCGCCTCGGTCATGATCGCGTGCAGCGTGGCCGCGGTGGTCGACCGTTCGAACGCGACGATGCCTTCGGCGGCGAAGAACAGCGTCGTGCCCAGGGACCAGAGGTCCGATTCGGGCATCGCGTCGCGGCCTTCGACCCGTTCCGGCGCCATGAAGGCGGGCGAGCCGACGATCATGCCGCTGGTGGTCAGGCGCGGGTCGTCGGCGGCGTGCGCGATGCCGAAGTCGGTGAGCTTCACCCGGCCGTCCGGCGCGACCATGATGTTCGCCGGTTTGACGTCGCGGTGCACGATCCCGGCGGCGTGCGCGGCCCGCAGCGCGGACAGCACCCGCTCCCCCACCTGCGCGATCTGCTGCGCGGGCAGGGGTCCGCGCTCGCGGACCAGGTCGGCCAGCGTGGGCGCCTCGACCAGCTCCATCACGATGTACGTCGCGCCGTTCTCGGTGACGACGTCGTACACGGTGACCACGGCCGGGTCGTTGAGGCGCCCGCCGGACCGGACCTCGCGCAGCATCCGCTCCGAAAGCACCGAGGCGTCCTCGGGCGCGTTCGGGAACTTCAGCTCCTTGATCGCCACCTGGCGGCCGATCACCTGGTCCTGGGCGCGCCAGACGATCCCCATCCCGCCGCGGCCGAGCTCGCCCAGCAGGGCGTACCGTCCGGCGACGATCCGCCCGCCGGCGGCCTGGTGCGTCTGCTGGGGCGGCCCGTACGGACGGGTCTGTTCGTCGGTCAAGGTTCGGTGCTCCTTCGGTTCGCGCAGGATGCTAACTCGGACCCGTTCGCGTACCGGAAGGTTCCTCGGACCCGCTTACTGAATCAGACCGTGACCTCGTGTCCGGATTCCCGGAGCGCCTTAACCGCGCGCTCCAGTTCGGACGCCCGGACCAGCACGTGGTCGGTGTCGAAGGTGGACAGCGAGAACAGCGCCACCCCGGCGGCGGCCAGCTCGCTCGACAGGGCCGCGATGATGCCGGTCAGCGTGAACGCCAGCGGCCCGCGGACCGACAGCAGCCGCCAGCCGTCCTCGACCGCGGCCCCGGCCGGCGCGAGACCGGCCGGGCAGATCACCGACAGCTCCTCGGGCGTCCGGGTGACGGAGATCAGCACGGGCTCGCCGGGGTCGAGCAGGTTCGCCGGAACCGGCGCGTCCGGGGCCAGGCGGGCGACCGCGTACTCGCCTGGCCGGACGTCGATCGCGAGACGTCGCATCAGCCTTCGAGGACCTTCGGGCTGGACGCGACCTCGGTGCCGTCGGGCAGCGACGAGATGGTGAAGTCCGCGAACACGTTGCCCGAAGCCTTCTGCAGCTCGCGCAGGCAGTCGATGGCCAGGGCGCGGATCTCGACGTCGGCGTGCTCGGTGGCGCGCATGGCGATGAAGTGCCGCCAGGCGCGGTAGTTGCCGGTGACCACGATGCGGGTCTCGGTCGCGTTCGGCAGCACCGCGCGGGCGGCCTGACGGGCCTGCTTGCGGCGCAGGGTCGCGCTCGGCACGTCGGCGAACTTGTCCTCCAGCCCGGCGAGGAGCTCGGTGTAGGCGTCGACGGCGGCCTGGGAGGCGGCGAGGAACTTGGCGTGCAGCTCCGGGTCCTGCGCGATGACGTCGGGCTCGACGAACGCGGCGTCGCGCTCGGGCACGTAGCGCTGCGAGAGCTGCGAGTACGAGAAGTGACGGTGGCGGATCAGCTCGTGCGTCAGCGACCGGGAGATCCCGGTGATGTAGAAGCTGACGGACCCGTGCTCCAGCACCGACAGGTGGCCGACGTCGATGATGTGATCGAGGTAGCCCGCGTTGGTGGCCGTCTTCGGGTTCGGCTTCTTCCAGGACTGGTAGCAGGCCCGGCCCGCGAATTCGGCCAGCGCCTCACCACCGTCGGCATCGGTCGACCACGGTACGTCCGACGGCGGGAAGAACTCCGTCTTCGCGATCAGTTGAACCTTGGGTGACACGGTCTCGGCCACGTTCGCACTCCTTTTCGACCCCTGCTCCACGACTCCGGGCAGCGTAACCGCCGCGTTCCATGACACCCCTGCGACATCACCGTGACGCCATGGACTCCTTGACTGACGTCACGAATGACGTCATAGTGGCGTCATGGATCTGACGCCGTACATCACAAGCCTTCGCGAGGACCTCGCGAACACGGCTTCGGCCGGCGACGAGCAGACGCGGCGCGCTGCCGCGCTGCTGTCGTCGGCGCTGGAGCCGGCCGCCCGACTGACCATCATGAACGCCCTCGCCGACCTCGCCGCCGAAGTGACTTCGGCACTGCCGGGGCACGTCGTCGACGTCCGGCTCGACGGCCGCGACGTGCGCGTCGTCGTCACCGGCTCCGGCTCCGGCTCCGCGGAGGGCGCCGAGCGGTCCGCGCCCCGCCAGGAGACGCCGCGGGAGGCCCCGCGCGCGCCCAAGGTGGACACGGGCGACATCACCCGCATCACGCTGCGCCTGTTCGAGCAGGTCAAGGGCCAGGCGGAAGCCGCGGCCGCCTCTCAGGGCGTTTCGCTGAACACGTTCGTCTCGCAGGCCGTCCAGGGTGCGCTGGGCAAGAGCGGGAGCGAGCACTGGAACTACAAGCAGAAGCCGGACGGCGGTGCCGGTTCGCACCTGCACGGCTGGGTCCAGGGCTGAGGGGGACGGAAATGACCGAGGAAAGCACACCCGGCGCCGAAGAGACCGTGCGCGTCGAAGACTTCGAGGCCGACGGCCCGATCGAGATCGACGTCAGCGTGGCCATCGGCCGGGTGACCATCGCCTTGACCGAAGAGAGCGGCATCCACGCCGAGGTCCGCCGCGACGGCGGCGAGCAGCAGCCGTGGGTGGACGGGATGACGAGCCTGCTCAGCTGGGTCGGGGAACGCTTCGGCGACCAGCTCGGCGGCACGCCGGCGAACCCGGTGGGCGACGCCGTGGCGCAGACGCGGATCGAGAAGGTCGGCAACCGGCTGGTCGTCCAGGCACCGAAGGCCTGGCAGCTGAAGAACGTCCCGCTCGCCGTGACGCTGCGGGCGCCCGCCGGTTCGCATCTGGAAGTGCGGGCCGGGGCAGCCGACGTCACGGTGACCGGGGCGGCCGGGCGGGCCGACCTCCTGACCGGCTCCGGCAAGATCGGCCTGGAGCGGGCCGACGGTTCGGCGATCGTCCGCACCGGCACCGGCGACATCAAGCTCGGGCCGACCATGTCCGGTCTGCAGCTGCGCACCGGCAGCGGCTCCGTCGAAGCGGCCTCGGTGAACGGTTCGGCCACGGTCGCGACCGGCACCGGCGACGTCTGGCTCGGCGAGGTCGCGGGCGAAGTCCTGGCGCGCACCGGCAGTGGCGACCTCTCGGTGGCGGACGCCGCCTCCGGGTTGCTGGAACTGACCACCGGATCGGGTGAGGTCCGGGTCGGGATCCGCGGCGGCGTCCAGGCGGAGATCGACCTTTCGTCGACGACCGGGGCCGTGTCGAGCGAGCTGGACGTCGCGGAGACCGCCCCTGCCGAGGTCTCGCTGAAGGTGCGGGCGCGCACCGGCACCGGCGACGCGAAGGTGACCAGCGCGGCCCGCTGAGGCCGCTGACCGCAGGGGGACCGAGGGACCTTTGCGCCCACTTTTCCACGGGGGTGGGAGCAAAGGTCCCTTGTATGCCGCGCTCGTGGGCAGGGTGACGCGACACCGCACGAGAGTTCCGTGCCCAAGCACGCGAGTCACGTCCCTGATCACGCCAGTCACGCCTTCGACCCCAGTGAGCGGCTGTCCTCGTGAGTGTTCAGGACAGTTAGAGCCGACGGTGTCTCAGGTGCCTACTGGATCGTGGCCGCGGTTGATCACGGGGTCCGCCGCGTGGTGTCCATCTGGACACGCGTGTCGTCCCTTGCGTCACGCGAATCCGCAGCCTCAGGTGTCGCGAAAGCCACTTTCGCGACACCTGATGTCCCGAAAGTGGCTTTGTGTCCGACGAAGCGAAATCTCTTCGTCGAACGCGGTGTCAAGAAAGCGAGCGGCT
>NZ_JBFBGL010000073.1:0-37133 GCF_040684635.1 Amycolatopsis sp. NPDC089917
CGGGGATCGGCAAGAAGTTCGTCGGCTACGCGGAAAGCATGCCGTCCGACGGCTACACCGGCTGCGAAACGACCCGGAAATGACACACCGCCGGTGTACGGGCTCCGTCCTCCCCCGACGGGTCCCGTGCACCGGCGGTGCGCCCCCAGTTCCCCCCGCTCACCCTCCCCGGTGAGCGTCGGAAAGCCGTTCGCCGAAGTCCGCTTCGCGCAGCACGGCGTCGAGCCGCGCTCCGCCGAAGTGCGTCACCGGGCGTCCTCCTCGTTTCCGGTCGCGCAGGTCGGTGGCCAGTGCGATACCCAGCAGCAGAACCAGTGCCGTACCAGCGATGAGCCAGCCCATCGGACACCTCCTCCGGCGACGTGAGGGAGGATTTGTGTCCTCGCTCACGTCGCCAAAGGTAACTCCGGAAAAGCCGGGATGAACCCGGACTTGAGGTTCATTTAAGGCAGCGGAACACCAATGGGCTATTTGCGTGGCGCTCCCGCGACATAAATGTCACCGTCGGCCACGGAGACGTCACGCGCACTGGACGCGCCGGTCGCGAGAATGCGGGCGGGGTCCCGGAAACCGGCGATCACTTCGACGCGCTGGACCGGTTTCGCCGTGGTGATCAAGGTTTCCGGCTTCCAGACGCGCCCGTTGCCGAGCAGGAACGTCTCGATGCCGGGCTTCCCGTCGCGCGTTCCGTAAACGCGCCAAGTGCCGCTGTCGACTTGTTCGATCTCGCGCAAGCGGAGTCCGCTCGCGACTTCGCGCACTTCCCAGTTCCGGCCGTTCCACGCGCCCGCGAAATCGCGCGGCGAACCCGCCGCGTCGAACTGGAACCAGGTGACGAACGGTTTGCCGTCGCGCCGCGTGCCGGTCTGCAGGATGTAGTCGGGCGACTTGAGCCCGCCGGGGAGTTCGAGCGGGGTGTCGGCGACCTTGAGGTACCGCTCCTGCTCGATGTCGTCGACCTGCGTGCCGAGGTCGCGGCCGGACGCGGAGTGGAAACGCAGGGTGCGGACGTCGAACGACAAGAAGTAGACGTTCCGGTGGTAGACGTCGTGCTTGTGCTGCTCCGGGCCGCCGCCCGCGAGGGTGTAGACGAACTGGATCCGTCCGGACGACGGCAGGTAGCGCAGCTGTCCGACGTAGATCTCGTCCATGTGGTCGGCCCGGCCCAGCGAGCCGAACGCCCACTGCTTCCCGGTCAGCTGCACGGAGTTCTTCCACGTCTTCCCGTGGTCGCGGGAGACGATGTACTTCATCGGGCGGAAGTCGGTGTTCGTCTTCGGATCGAGCTCGCCGGTCGTCTCGCGATAGAACAGGAACAGCGTGCTGTCGACGGTCTTGACCGGCATCGGGTAGCTCGCCGAGTCGCCCTCGGGGACCTCGGTGTCGGTCCAGGTGCCGTCGAGGGAATGGGCCAGCGGCGCGCGGCTGATCACGGTCCGCGTGTTGTGCATGCCGCGGAAGATCAGCAGGTGGCCGTCGCCCGCCAGCAGCATCGTCGGGTAGTTGTGCGGATCGGACTCGCCGTCGGCGATCTTCTTCGGCGCGGTCCAGGCGCCGGTCCGGTGGTCGTAGGCCTGCACGTAGGTGTCCGCGGCCTTGCCGGACCACGAGATGAAGGTCTTGCGCGCGACCGGGTCGAAGACGCCGCCCGCGGTGGGCCGCCGATCGGTGCGGGACGCGACCGCGCTCGCCGGGGTCATCACCTCGAACGCGGCCTTGTCCGGCGGTTCGGCGGCCG
This sequence comes from Amycolatopsis sp. NPDC089917, assembly GCF_040684635.1. NCBI lineage: Bacteria > Bacillati > Actinomycetota > Actinomycetes > Pseudonocardiales > Pseudonocardiaceae > Amycolatopsis > Amycolatopsis sp. NPDC089917. Next base: position 1,739 of record NZ_JBFBGL010000073.1, read on the forward strand.
CCTGGGGAACGGGGATCACGAGACCTGCCATGACGAGCGCGCAAAGAAGTCCGCGCATGAAGACGCCTCCTGGTGCTTCGCAGGCGGCGGATCTTGATCGTCTCACGGGAGAACGCGGCGGAACCAGGGGCTCAACGGGCTAGCGGTGACGAATCGTTGTCTCGACGTCTTCCTCATTTCACTTGTTCGGGGGAGTATTCCTCGACCGATCTTGCGAAGAGGGGACTCAGCGTGACCACATCCAGACGGGCCTTGGCGGCGGCGGTCGCCTCCGGGCTGGTCGTGAGCGGTACTGCCATCGCAGCCGCTCCGGCCGCGCTCGCCGCGCCCAGCGCCGACGCCGTGATCGCCGAGGTCTACGGCGGTGGCGGCAATTCGGGCGCCACGGTGACCAACGACTTCGTCGAACTCGCCAACCGCGGCTCGGCCGCCGTGAGCCTCGACGGCTTCAGCGTCCAGTACGCGCCCGCGTCGGGGAACAGCTGGCAGGTCACGCCGCTGGCCGGCGGTGTCGCGCCGGGCGCGCGGTACCTCATCGCGCAGGCGAAGGGCGCGGGCGGCACCGTCGCGCTCCCGACGCCGGACGCCACCGGCTCGCTGGCGCTGTCCGCGACCGCCGGCACCATCGCGCTGGTCCAGGGCACCGCGGCGCTGACCTGCAAGACCGCCGCCGACTGCGCGGCCGACCCCCGGATCAAGGACCTGGTCGGCTTCGGCGGCGCGACCATCCGCGAGGGAAGCGCGGCGCCCGCGCCGTCGAACACCGCGTCCGTCGCCAGGGGGGCGACGCTCGCGGACACCGACGACAACGCCGCCGACTTCACCTCGGGCGCGCCCACGCCGACCAACGGCAAGGGCGAGACGCCGGGTGAGACCGGCCCGCCGGCCGTGAACGCCAAGATCCACGACATCCAGGGCACCACCCGGATCTCGCCGTTCAAGGACCGGAAGGTCGCCGGGGTCACCGGCGTCGTGACCGCGATCCGGAGCTTCGGCTCGGCCCGCGGGTTCTGGATCACCGACACCGCGCCCGACGCCGACCCGCGCACCAGCGAGGGCCTGTTCGTCTTCACCGGCTCGACCACGCCCGCCGTGGCCGTCGGCGACGCGGTGACCGCCACCGGCACCGTCCGCGAGTTCTACCCGGACGCGCCGGCTTCCTCGCCGTACCAGTCGCTCACCGAGCTGACGAGTGCACAGTGGACGGTCGATTCGACCGGGAACGCCCTGCCCGCGCCGACCGTCGTCACGCCGGACTCGGTCCCGGACACCCTCGCCCCCGCGCCGGGCGGCAGCATCGAACCGCTGCCGCTGGAGCCCGCGAAGTACTCGCTGGACTTCTGGGAGTCGCACGAAAGCGAGATGGTCAGCGTCTCCGACGCGCGCGTCGTCGGCCCGACGTCGGCGTACAACGAGCTCTACGTGACCACCAAGCCGAAGCAGAACCCGAGCGCCCGCGGCGGCGCGGTGTACCTCGACTACGACCGGCTCAACACCGGCGTGCTCAAGGTGGCCTCGCTGATCCCGTTCGCCGAGCAGCCGTTCCCGAAGGTCAACACGGGCGACGTCCTCACCGGCGAGACCTCCGGTCCGGTCGAGTACAGCAACTTCGGCGGCTACACGCTGTTCGCGACGAAGCTGGGCGCCGCCAAGGACAACGGGCTGCGGCGCGAGAGCACCCGCGCGCAGCGCGGCGGTGAGCTGTCCGTGGCCACCTACAACGTCGAGAACCTGTCCGCTTTGGACGGTGACGAGAAGTTCGGCGAGCTGGCGAAGGCCATCGCCACCAACCTGGCGAAGCCGGACATCCTGAACCTCGAAGAGATCCAGGACAACAACGGGCCGACCAACGACGGCACCGTCGCGGCGGACCAGACGCTGCGGAAGTTCGTCGACGCGATCGTCGCCGCCGGCGGCCCGCGCTACGAGTGGCGTCAGATCGACCCGGAGAACGGCAAGGACGGCGGCCAGCCGGGCGGCAACATCCGCGTCGGTTTCCTGTTCAACCCGGCCCGGGTGTCCTTTGTGGACCGTAAGGGCGGCGACGCGACCACCCCGGTCGACGTCGTCAAGGAACGCGGCAAGACCCACCTGACGGTTTCGCCCGGCCGCGTCGACCCGCTGAACGAGGCGTGGGAGGCCAGCCGCAAGCCGCTGGTCGGCGAGTTCGTCTTCCAGGGCCGTACCGTGTTCGTCGTCGCGAACCACTTCAACTCCAAGGGCGGCGACCAGCCGACCCACGGCCGCAACCAGCCGCCGGTCCGGAGTTCGGAGGTGCAGCGGGCCAAGCAGGCGACCGTGCTCCGCGGTTTCGTCGACAAGCTGCTCGCGTCGGACAAGAACGCGAACGTCGTCGTGGCCGGTGACCTGAACGACTACCCGTTCTCGCCCGCCGTGAAGACGCTGACCGCCGGTGGCGCGCTGAAGGACCTCATCGCGTCGCTGCCCGAGAACGAGCGGTACAGCTACGTCTTCGAGGGTCAGTCGCAGGTGCTGGACCACATCCTGGCGTCGAAGGCGCCGCGCGGGGTCGACTACGACGTCGTCCACCTGAACGCGGAGTTCGCGAAGCAGGCCAGTGACCACGACCCGCAGGTGCTGCGGTTCCGGCCGAGCGCGGGCAACGTCGTCCAGGACGCGTTCTACGACCTGGCGGACTACCTGGAGAAGGTGCTCGGCCCTTACCTGCCGAAGCCGTAAACGCTGCTATGAACGGTCCGTTCCTCGCGAAATTCGCAAGGAACGGATCGTTCATAGCACGGGTGGCGGGGCAGTCAGGAGCGTTTCGCCCGCCAGCCCAGGGAAAGGACGGCCTGCACGAGTTCCTGGTAGCTCGGCTTGACCTCTTCCAGGTACTTCTCCAGGTACCCGGCCCGCGCGGTCGGCACCGGCGCCGGTTCTTCGTCCTCCGGCAGCCAGGTGAGGCCTTCGACGTTGTGCTGGGCCATCTTCCACCACCGGGAAGCCCGGTCGACGGCGCGCTGCTCGCGCTCGGCGGCGTCCGCGACGGCCTGATGCGCCTCGGCGAGCCGGGCCTCCAGCTCGTCCGCGCGGGCGACCTCCCAGCTCCGCAGGTTCTCCGCCGAGGCGCGGGCGAGGCCGACGATCTCCTTGTACCGCATGGCCGCGGTGATGCCGTCATCCATCGAGAAGCCCTTCCGGACGCTGGAACGGGATGATCACCTCAGGGGCACCGTGGGTGGTGCGGTCGAAGAACAGCGCCCGCCCCGGCCGCGGCGACCAGTGCACGACCTGTCCGGCGGCGAACGGCGACAGTTCGTTGCCCTGGACGTCCAGCGCCGCCCAGCTCCCGATGTCGTCGGTGCCGGCGAAACCGAGCGTGTCCTTCAGCCGCGCGATGCTGCGCCACCAGCCGATGATGTGGACGCCGTGCGTCGGGCCCTGCTTCAGCAGCACCCGCAGCTGATCCAAACCGCTCTTGAGCTGTCCCGGCGCCTTGGCCTCCAAAGCCGGGATCGACGCGTCGACGCCGTACAACAGGAGCACATGCGGTTTGTCCAAAGAGGACAGGTTCTCCGCGATATCGATTACCCGGGCGGGCAGATCTTCGACCAATTCCGCGTCGTGCTCCTCCTGGCGCAGGCGCTCGGCCAGATCCTCCACCGCCGGGACCGACGCCTCGATGGGGCACGACAGCACGAATTCCACGGCCCCTTCAGCGTGCTGCTTCGCCAGGGACCTCGCGGCCGAGTCCATGATGGACAGTGCCTCCGCGGTGGCCGCGCCGAGCACGGCGATGTTCCGCCCCGGCGCCTTCGGCAGGTCGACCCCGCAGGCGCGCTCGTCGACGTCGATGGACTGGCCGAGCATCGCGCGCGGCTTGCTCGTCAGCTTCAGATCGGTGAACGCCGGGAACTGTTCCAGCACCGGGGAATGCGCGCCGTCGAACAGCCGTGGCCGCTTGAACGACTCCGAGTACCGCTCCCACAGCCGGTGCTGCAGCTTGGTGAAGACGTCCTTGCTGCTCGCGTCCGGGACGTGGGCCAGCTGGTTCCCGTGCGCCACCCCGGAATCGTGGTTGATCACCGCGTGCCACTTCGGCGCCGACACGGCCGCGTTGTTGGTCTCGGACAGCACGCGCCGCGCCTTCGGCATCGCGATCCGCAGCGTGCACTGCTCGAACACGGCAGGCTTGCCCCAGAACGCCTCGATCCCGGCGACGTCCTGGCTCGCCAGCACCAGGTGGATGCCCTGCGACCGGCCTCGCCGCGCGATGTCCTCCAGCAGCTGGGTCGCCGTCGACGTGACTCCGTCGCGGCCGGCGAACAGGTACTGGAACTCGTCGATCACCGCGACGATCCGCGGCCAGTGCCCGCCGGGGTCCTGTTCGCGCAGGTCCGCGAGGTTGGTGACCTCGTGCAGTTTCGCCGCGGCGGACCGGCGGCGCAGCTCGTCGGCGAGGTACCGCAGCAGCGCCAGGCCGAACTCGCGGTCGGTGTTGACGTTGACCCCGATGAGCTTGGCGTGCGGCAGCCAGCTGGAGTCCCGTCGTCCCGGCGCGAGCCCGGCGAACGACACGCCTTCTTTGAAGTCCAGCAGGTACAGCGCGAGCTCGTCCGGCGAGTACCGCGCCGCGAAGCTGCCGAGCAGCGAGTACAGGAAGTTCGTCTTCCCCGAACCGCTCGGCCCGCCGATGAGCACGTGCGGGCTGGCGTCGCCGATGACGACCTCCACCGCCTCGCCCTCGAAGAACCCGACCGGCGCCCGCAGTTCGCGCGCGGAGCTCTCCTTGCCGAGTTCTGTGGGCAGGAGGTCGGCGAACGCGCGGGGACCGCCCTGTTTGGCGATCAGCGCCTCGGCGATCCGCCCGGCGGCCCGGATGACCTGTCCGGACGGCATCGGCGGATCGAGGTCGACGATCAGGTCGGGCCCGGTCATGCTGCTGACCGCGCGCCGGTCGTCGTGCAGGCTCAGTGATTCGACCGACGTCGACAGCATGGTCGGCACGTCGATCAGGATCAGGCAGATCCCGGCCGCCAGCGCGCCCGTGGCGACGCGTTTCAGCTCGCGGGCACGTTCCGGTTCGAGGGTCTCGCCGTTGCCGTAGAGCACCGCGACGCGGAACGGCTCGCCGCGCTGGCCGGTCGCCTGCCGGATCTCCCGCAGCGACGTGTGCCCCGCCTGCATGCCGGTCGCGTGGATGCGGCGGATGTGCCCGGCCAGTTCGTCGAGGAGGTCTTCGAGCCGCCCCGGGTCGTACAGGGTGAGCGCGCTCGTGCGGCTCAGCGGGTAGAGGTCGGGCAGGATCGCGGTCAGCTGCCCGACGTCCCACAGGTGCACGCGGACCGCGCCGGGTTCGAACGTGCTCAGGATCCGCATCAGCAGGTTCTGCACGATGCCGTCCACCGCGGCCCGGGTCCTGGGCGCCGACTGGATGGACAGATGCGACTCGTCGAGCAGCGGTGTCGCGACGTCGAACGTGCGCGGGACGTCCTGGCCCGGCACGGTCGCCGAGCCGATGCGCCACAGCCCCGGCGCGGTGATGCCGGGATTGGCGCCGACCCGGCCGAGCCAGTTTCCCGGCTGCTGACTCGCGGGCCCGGGAGCGTTGTGCGCGACGAGCTCGCGCAAGCTGTTCGGGCCGGCTTCCCACTCCGAGTAGAACTGGCCGCGGATGCTGCCGAGCTGGCGGAACACCTCGTTCGCGGCGGGATGCCGCGACCATTCGGCGTACTGGTCCGAGGTGGAGTTGTTCATTCCCACGCGGACTATGTGCTGCTCGAGCTCCAGTTTGGCCAGGTCCGCCTCGGCGGCTTGGCGGGCGCCGGCGGCGGCGCCGAGGACCAGCCCGATCTGATGCCGGACCCGCTCCAGCGCCGTGGCGACGCGATTGCGCTGTTCACTCGCTTTGCTGCCCATACCGGCTCGCCGATCTCAGTGTCCGATGGTGAACCCGCGGCCGCGATCGACGTCGGCAGGACGCGACCTGGTCATCCGCGTCACCGACGCGGACAGGCCGTCCTGCCACCGCGATAGCGGGGCCTTCGGCAGAGCGGGTTCATACTTTTGTGGCCATTTTTCCCAGTACATGGCAGCTCCGCCCGCAGTCTCAGAGGCGTGATCGGTAGCCGCTGACCAGGTCGTCAGCGGTGGAAAGGCGCGTCAGGAGGTTTTCCATTCCCTCGTCGGCCTGCGCCAGCTGCGGCGGTACCCAGGGAACGGCTTGGGCCTGCGGTTCCACCATGGCGCGCCGGGACTCCTCAAGCAGGCTTCTGGCCCGCTCGGCGTGGGCGCGTCCGTCGGCGAGCCCGGTCTGGACGGCCGTCAGCAGCTGGTGCAGTTCTTCGAGGTACATGCTCAGAGTCGGGTCGAGTACGACTCGGCCGACGAAATGCCTGCCTGGATGGTGCTCTGCATCCCGGTGATGCCCTGCAGGGCTTCGGCGAGAAGCCCGTGTGCCTGGCTCACCTCGTGCTGGGTGCTGCCTTGCGTGGCCTGTGACAGGGAAAGCTGGGCTTCTTCGAGAGACTGCGCTGCCTGCTGAAGAGCGGCGATACTCGCGGATGCCTTCTCGTTCGCGAGCGCGATACCAGCGCGGATCTCTTCGACTCCGGCCATTTTGGCGGACTCCTTGGGACGTCGGGGGCTGGAACGACCACACCTAAACTTAGCGTGATCATCTGACTCTGTTAAGTGAAGGTCCTGCGAAGTAATCAACAAGGCCCCGGACGTCGGAACGTCCGGGGCCTTGCCGAGGGCGGAGGATACAGGATTCGAACCTGCGAGGGCGTGAACCCAACACGCTTTCCAAGCGTGCGCCTTAGGCCGCTCGGCCAATCCTCCGTGGGGAACTTTACCGGATGCCCGTCAGCCCCTTCGAAGGCGGGTCTGACCTGGCTTTCCGGCAGGTGGGCCTCATGCGGGCGCCGGCGCGAGAACGTCGGCGACGACGCAGGTGATGTTGTCCGGTCCGCCGCCCTCGTTGGCCAGATCGATCAGCCTCGGGACGGTCTCGGCGGGATCTTGGAAGGCGCCCAGGACGTCCTTGATAACGGTTTCGGCAACCGTTGCCGTTAACCCGTCCGAGCACAGGAGAAGACGGTCCCCGGGGGCCGCGTCGAAGGTCCAGATGTCCGCTTCGCCGCTTCCGGTGCTCAGAAGCGCCTTCATCAGCAGGGAGCCGCGAGGGTGTCCTTCGACCTCCGACGGGTCGATGCGCCCGTCGTCCGCGAGGGCCTGCGCGAGGGTGTGGTCGCGGGTGAAGCGCTGAAGCGTCCCGGCGCGCAGGATGTACCCCTTCGAGTCGCCGATGTGGACGGCGGTGAAGTGCCCGCCGTCGAACAGCAGGGCGGTCAGGGTGGTGCCCATGCCCCGCGTCTCGGGCCGCTCCTCGGCGGTCGCGGCCAGCCGGTCGTCGATGGCACGGAGGCCGCCGGTGAGCACCTCGAACAGGTCGACGTCGGCGAGGTCGAAACCGCTGAGATCCGAGTCGAGCCGGGACAGGACGCCCACCGCCTCGGCGCTGGCGACCTCGCCGTGCGGCTGGCCGCCGATGCCGTCGGCGACCGCCAGCATCCTCCCGCTGGCGTAGACCGAGTCCTGGTTGACCTGGCGGCGCTGCCCGACGTCCGAGCCGGCGGCGTACCGAAGGGTGTGCCTCATGGGCCCCAGTAAAGCAGTTGTGTACTGAGTTCACAAACATAGGGCTGGAATGGTCAGCTGTCGGTTACGATGCGCCGATGGAGGAGCAAGCCACCGTCAGCGCGGCGGACATCGCGCGGATCGCCGGCGTCGGCCGCGCCGCCGTGAGCAACTGGCGTCGACGGTACGGAGATTTTCCGCCGCCCGTCGGCGGAACGGCGTCGAGCCCCCTCTTTTCCCTGGTCGCCGTCGAAAACTGGCTGCGCGAGCGTGGGAAACCCTTCGAAATCTCGCTCGGTGACCGGGTCTGGCAGCGGCTGCGGAACCTCGGCGACGACCTGGAGCTGGGCGACCGGGTCGGCCGGGTGGGCGCCTTCCTGGCCCGGCGGAGCGTCGGGGAGTGGGCTTTCTCGTCCCGCTACGACGACGCCGAGCTGCTCGAACTGCTGGACCGCTTCGCCGAGGAGCGAGGCGCGCGCGAGGCCTTCGAGTTCCTGTGCGAGCGCTATGTCGAGGCGCATTCCCGTCAGCTGTCCGTCACCGCGGAACCGGTGGCCGCGCTGATGTCCCGGCTCATCGGTCCCGGACCCGGCGTCGTCCTCGATCCCGCGTGCGGGCTCGGGACGCTGCTCCTCGCCTCCGGCGGCACCCGGCTGCTCGGCCAGGCCGACGATCCGGCGACCTCGTGCATCGCCGCGCACCGGCTGCTGCTCGCCGGGGCGGACATGGAGATGTACGGCGCGGACGCGCTTTCGGCGGACTCCTACGAAGGACTGCTCGCCGACGCCGTCGTCTGCGATCCGCCGTTCAACGAACGGGAATGGGGGCACGACGAACTCGTCGGCGACCCGCGCTGGGTGTACGGCCAGCCGCCGCGCGGCGAACCGGAACTGGCGTGGGTGCAGCACTGTCTCGCGCACGTGAAACCCGGCGGGCTGGTCGCGATCCGCATGCCGCCCGCCGCCGCCGGCCGCCGGACCGGACGTCGGATCCGCGGGAATCTGTTGCGGGCCGGGGCTTTGCGCGCGGTGGTGACGGTCGCCGGCGCGGATCTCTGGCTGCTCCGGCGGCCGGAACCCGGGGAGCGGCCGCCGTCCCGGCTGCTCCTGCTGGCCGATCCGTCCACTGTGGAGGACCAGTGGCGGGACCATCTGCGCGGCGCCGAAGTGCCGGGCGCGGTCCGGATCATCGACCTGCTCGACGAGGAGATCGACCTTTCCCCCGCCCGGTATCAGGCGCGGGACGAGCACGCGGGCGAGGCCTTTCGCGAAGTCCGGCGGGTTTTCGAGGCCATCCGGCCGGAACTGCCGTCGCTGGCGGTGTCCGACGGGAAGCCGTCGTTCACCACGATCGGCGAGCTGCTGAAGTCCGGCGTCCTCACCGTGCCGGAAACGGTGGAAGCGGGAGACGTCCTCGCGTCGCCCGCCGTGCCCGCGTATGTCCACAGTGGAGAGACGGTCACCGTGGAGCCGCCGATGTCGAAGTACCGCACCGATCCCGGACGGCTGGACGCCGCGTTCCTGGCGGGGTGCCTGCGCGCGGCCGGGCAGCTGGCCCCGTCGTCGTCGACCAGGATCGACCTCAGGCGCACCCGGATCCCGCGGCTGCCGATCGAAGCGCAGCGCGCCCACGGTGCGGCGTTCACCCGCCTCGCCGCCTTCGAGGACGCCCTCCGCGAGGCGGCGGAATCGGGCCTGGAGCTGGTGAGACTAGGCTTGGCGGGACTCACTCAAGGACAGCTCGAGCCGGAGAACTAGTGCTTATCGCCGACCGCTACGAACTCGACGAGCTGCCACTCGGCCGGGGTGGGATGGGTGCGGTCTACGCGGGCCACGACCGGCATCTCGGGCGCCGCGTGGCGGTCAAGTTCCTCGGGCTTCCCGGCGGCCCGGACGCCGAACTCGAACAGCGCTTCATCCGCGAGGCGCGGATCCTCGCCACCCTGGAACACGCGGGCGCGCCGACGTTGTACGACTTCGGCACCTACGACGAGCGGTTGTACCAGGTCATGCAGTTCATCGAAGGCGTGACCGTCGCCGATCTCGCCGCCGAACACGGGCCGCTGCCGGTGCCGTGGGCGGCCGCGATCGCCGCGCAGGCCTGCGCGGTGCTGTCCGCCGCGCACGCGCTGTCCATCTGCCACCGCGATCTCAAGCCCACCAACCTGATGCTCTGTCCCGACGGCAGCGTGAAGGTGCTCGACTTCGGGCTCGCGATGCTGCGCGAGACCGACGTCGCCCAGTTCACCCGCGCCGGGCAGATCCTGGGCACTCCCGCGTACATGGCGCCCGAGCAGATCCAGCGCGGGATCGCCGGGCCGCGCAGCGATCTGTACGCGCTCGGCTGTGTCCTGCACGAGATGCTGACCGGTAGGCAGCTGTTCACCGGCCCGACGGCGTACGCGGTGTTCGAGAAGCAGGTCAAGGACAGCCCCGCCGAGGTGGACGGTGTCCCGGATGGACTGAACGCGCTGCTCGCGGACCTGCTGGAAAAGGATCCCGAACGACGTCCCCGCGACGCGGACGAACTGTTCGGACGGCTGGCCGTGTTCGCGCGGGAGCTGCCGCCGCTACCCGGATATCTGGACGAAGGCGCCAATCCGGGCAGGATGTACGCGCGGGTCGTCGGCCGCGTGCCCTGAGACGTGATCGTGACCTTCCGATCAACAACCCGGGAGCCCTGACCTCCGTCTTTACCCATGTCAGACGGACCACGGACAATTCGGGGGTAAGGGTTGTGAAGAAGTTCCTGGTGGGGGTGACCGCACTGGCCACGGCGCTGGTGCTGACCGCGTGTTCCGGCAACTCGGGCGGCGGCACGCCCGGCGGCGGCGCCGTCGCGCAGGGCGACCCGGCCGGCGGGACCACGACCACTTCGGCCTCGGTGCCGACGACGTCGTCCGCCGCGCCGGCCACGTCGTCGTCTCAGACGCCGAGCAGCAGCACCACGCCGAAGCCGACGTCTTCGAAGCCCAAGCCGACGCCGAAGCCCACCCCGAAACCCGAGGTCAAGCCCGCCGCGAACGTCGCCGACGTACCGTGCAAGGCCGCGCTGGCCTCGCCGGGCGTGAGCGCCTGCGTGGACCTCTCCGCGCTGAAGACATGGCTGCTGCAGGACGGCAAGGTCATCTACGGCCCGGTCAAGCAGCTGCCCGGCAAGAAGGGCCACGCGACGCCGACCGGGGTCTTCCACGTGTCGAACAAGGTCAAGAACTACCACTCGAAGGCCTTCGACGCGCCGATGCCGAACTCGGTGTTCTTCCTGCCGGGGATCGCGTTCCACACCGGCAGCCTCTCGGTGTACTCGCACGGCTGCATCCACCTGTCGGCGGCGGCTTCGCAGAAGTACTTCACGACCCTGCAGAGCGGTGACGTGGTGCAGGTCGTGGCTTGATCGTTCCCCTGCGTGACGATCATCGCGGTTCGATTGCCTCGGGATGAACGAAAGCCTCGGGCGGCAAGGACCGCCCTCTTCCCGGCGACGTGCTGAGCACACGCCGGAAAGAGGGAACCGCCGATGACCAGAAGCCGGGCGAGATCCTCAAGAAGTACCTCGCGCTGGGCGGGCACCGGAAGTTCGGTCCACCCGCGACCGACGAGACCGCCACCGCGGACGGCGTCGGCCGGTTCAACCACTTCAGCAAGAACGCGTCCATCTACTACACGGTGCGGACCGAGGCGCACGCGATCTGGGGCCGCGTCCGCGTCCGCCGGGAGGCGCTCGGCTGGGACCGACGAGTTCTCCGCCACCGGCGGACGGCGGAACGACTTCCAGGGCGGGTCCGTGTTCTGGAACGCCTCCACCGGGGCGGTGACCGATCGCCGCTGGTGAGCGCTCAGCGGAGCAGGTCGGCCGGTGAAGTGCCCTCGGCCGTGAGCGGAAGGCCGAGCGCGACCCGTTCGGTGAGCCAGCCGCTCGGCCGGTAGCGCTGGTCCCCGGTGCTCGTGACGAGTCCGCGCAGGACCCGCAGCACGAAGTCCGCGCCCGCTTCCTCGCCCCACGTCAGCGGTCCGCGCGGGTAGCCGAGGCCGAGCCGGACGGCGGTGTCGATGTCTTCCGGCGTCGCGAGCCGCTGCCCGGCGATGAAACAGGCGGTGTTGACGATCGAGGCGAGCAGCCGCTGCGCGATCGGCGCGGGGCCGTCGCGGACCACGGTCACCGGCAGCCCGGTCGCGGCGAGCGCGCCCCACGCGGTGCGGCCGGCGGCCGGGTCGAGCGCGGGATGGACCGAAAGCGTCAGGCGTTTCGCGTAGCCGCCGAGGGGATCGACGCCGACGACCCGTTCCGCCGGGAATCCCGCGGCGAGGGCGGTGTCCACAGTGGACGCGCCGACCGGGCTGACGATCAGGACCGTGTCCGGGTAGGCGGAATGCACGACCTGGATCCCCGCCGACGAGAGCAGCGTGCCGAGCCGTTCGTCGTCGACCCACACCGGCGTGGCCGGGGCCTCCGGCGCGGCCGGTTCCGGTTCCGTCTGCTGCTGCCCGTCGATGTAGCTGTAGAAGCCTTCGCCGTTCTTGCGCCCGAAGAGCCCGGCGGCGACGCGGGGGCGCGTCAGCCACGACGGCCGCAGCCGCGGTTCACCGTGGAAACCGCTCCAGATGCTTTCCAGCACGGCGTGCGAGACGTCGAGACCGGTGAGGTCGAGCAGTTCGAACGGGCCGAGTTTCAGGCCGAGCACGTCCCGCGCGACGCGGTCCACGTCGGCCGGGCTCGCGACGCCCTCGGCGAGGATCTGCAGCGCCTCGGTGCCCAGCCCGCGTCCGGCGTGGTTGACCAGGAAACCCGGGGCGTCGCGGGCGAGGACGGGTTCGTGCCCCCAGCCGCGGACGAGTTCGGTCACGGCGGCGGGCAGCCACGCGGCCGTCCGCGCGCCCGGCACGACCTCGACCAGCCGCATCAGCGGGACCGGGTTGAAGAAGTGGAGACCGAGCAGCCTGCCGGGCTCGGTCAGCGCGGCCCCGATCTCGGTGACCGAAAGCGAACTGGTGTTGGTGGCGAACACGGTGTCCGGTCCGCAGACGCGTTCCAGCTCGGCGAACAGCGCGCGTTTGATCTCCAGGTTCTCGCGGACCGCTTCGACGACGAGGTCGACGCCGTCGGCGGGCGCCAGCGGGCCGTCGGCCGCGATCAGCCTGCCTTTCGCGGCCGTGGCGGCTTCCTCGGTGATCCTGCCCTTCGAAGCGAGCTTGCCGAGCATCGCGCCGACGTGGTCGATGGCCTCGCCGACCGCCTCCGGCCGGGCGTCGGCGAGTTCGACTTCGAGCCCCGCCGTCACGGCGAGCTGGACGATGCCCCGGCCCATCACCCCGGTTCCGATGACCCGGATCCTGCCGACCTGCTCCGCCCACTTCTCCACCGCGAGCCGCCTTTCCCTCGATGCCGTCTCCCGGCGTGACGCTAGCCGCCACGCCGGTATCTCGCCCGGAAGGGTGATCCGCGCACCGTCCGGCGTAAGGCCGCCGAACCGGCGAAGTCCCTTCCGCGAAAACCGAGTGTTCCGCGCACCACCCTCGAAGGGAAACCTCCCATGGCCACCGTCCCCGCCGCCGCAGCCGTCCGGACCACGCCGTTGCTCCTCGTCGCCGTCCTCTTCGGCGCCGTCGCCGCGTTCTTCGCGAGCCAGGCGCTGTGGCCGCTCACCGCGCTGGCCGTCGTGGTCGCCGCCGGCGTCCTCGCGGGCGGCGTGTGGATGACCGGCCGCAAGGGAAATCGCGAACTCTAGGATCGCCGTGTGACGGCGAGACGCTTGACGCGGGAGGAAAGCCGCGAGCAGACCAGGCAGCGCTTGCTCGCGGCGGCCGCCGAGCTGTTCTCCGAGCGAGGGGTCAACGGCACGTCCGTCGAGCAGATCGCCGAACGGGCGGGCTTCACGCGCGGCGCCTTCTACGGCAACTTCGACGGCAAACACGAGCTGGTCGTCGAACTGCTGCGCCGCCGGACCCGGCGGGAGGCCGAAGAGGTCACCGCGCTGGGCGAGGGTGTCGGTTCCTTCGCCGAGATGATGGACCGGCTGCGCGCGTGGAACGTCGAGCGGGCGGAACACCTCGCCGGCTGGCTGACCTTGCGCACCGAGCTGGCCCTTTACGCGCTGCGCAATCCCGAAGCGCGCCCGTTCGTCGGTGAAGGCGAGAAGTCGACAAGGGCACTGCTGGAGACGTCCGTCCGGACCGAACTCGCCGCGCGCGGCGCGGAACCGCCCGCCGACCCGGCCTTCCTCGCGTTGATCCTGCACGCGCTCGAAGACGGCCTCCTGCTGCAGCGCTTCCTCAGTCCCGAGGGGACCGGCGACGAGGACGTGGTGGACGCCGTCCAGCTGCTGATGCGAGCGTGGACCGCGCTCAGCCGGTCATCCTGATCCCGGTGAACTCGGCCATCTGACGGATCCCGTGCGCGAAGAAGGCGTCCGACGGGTCCACGGAGCCGACGTACTGGCCGAACAGCTCGAAATTGATCATCCCGAACAGCTGTGTCCAGGCCATGATCAGCCTTGACGCAGTCTCGGGGGCCAGGGTGATCTTGAGGATCTCGGCGACGGCGCCGAGTTGCCGCCTCAGCTCGGCGGGCATCTCGCCGACCTCGGTCTCGACCCGGAGATTCGCGTCGCGCAGGACCGCGACCAGCGCGAACGCCACCCGGCCCGCGGGGGTGACGGTGTCCTGCGGGGCCTGGTAGCCGGGGATCGGCGAGCCGTAGATCAGCGCGTACTCGTGCGGATGCGCCTTCGCCCACGCGCGCACCGCGAGCCAGATCGACTCCCACCGTTCCAGCGAAGCCTTCTTGGGGTCGTCCGCGGCCTCCGCGGCCTCGCCGACGGCGTTGTAGGCGTCGACGATCAGGGCGGTCAGCAGCTCTTCGCGGCTGGAGAAGTACCGGTACAGCGCCGACGAGACCATGCCCAGCTCCCGCGCGACGGCGCGGAGGGAAAGCCCGAGCGCGCCGACTTCGGCGAGCTGGCGGCGGGCTTCGTCCTTGATCTCGCGGGTGAGCTCGGCGCGGGCGCGTTCACGCGCGGTCTGGGTGGCAGCCATGCTCTCAACATAGAGCATCGCACCTAAATGAGAGCACTGCTCTTGACACGATGCACCGCTCTGGTGTTCACTGCTCTTAACAGAGAGCACTGCTCTCACAGACTTCGAGGAGATGTCATGACCACCACCGCTGCCGCTGGCACCCGCTACCTCAAGCCCGCCAAGGCGACCACCGCGTTCAACGAGACCGTCCTCAAGCTGACGAAGCTCGGCGTCAGCATCCTGGGCAGCCGGGTGCTTTCGGTCCGCGGCCGCAAGAGCGGCGAACTGCGCTCGGTCCCGGTCAACCTGCTGAAGCTGGACGGCGAGCGCTACCTGGTGGCGCCGCGCGGTGTCACGCAGTGGGTGCGCAACCTGCGGGTCGCGGGCGAGGGGCAGCTCCGCGTCGGGCGCCGCACCGAGACGTTCACCTACACCGAACTCACCGACGACGAGAAGCCCGAGATCCTGCGCGCCTACCTCAAGCGCTGGAAGTTCGAGGTCGGCGTGTTCTTCGACGGTGTCGACGCGAAGGCGTCCGACGAGAAGCTCCGCGAGATCGCCCCCGGCTACCCGATCTTCAAACTCGCGTGACACGTGATCAGACCCCGAACACAGGTGATCAGAGACGGAACACGCGTGATTGAAGGCGGAACACGCGTGATCAGGCGGACGACACGCGTGATCAGGCGGGGACCGCGGCTAGTCGTCGGTGGGGGTCCGTCGCGTGCGGCGGGCGGTGGCCGCCACCAGCACCACCCCGATCAGGAACGCGACGAGCCCGATCAGGAACCACAGTTTCTGCCCGGTCATGAAGCTGCCGGTCAGCACGCCGGCGCCCTGGAGCACCCAGACGCCGCCGACCAGCAGGAAGACCAGCCCGATCGTGAGGGTGACCCAGCGCTTCATTCCCAGCTCCCCGCCTCGACGTGCCCTGCGGCGATTCTGGCAGGAGAAGCCCGGTCCGGCGAACCGATCACCGGCCGCCGACGAGACCGTTCCGATAGGCGTAGACGACGGCGTGCACCCTGTCCCGCAAACCCAGCTTCGCCAGGATCCGGGAAACGTGGGTCTTCACCGTCTCCTCGCCCACATGCAGCAAGCCGGCGATCTCCGCGTTGCTGGAGGCGTCGGCGACCAGCATGAGGACCTCGCGTTCGCGCGAAGTGAGCCGTTCCAGTTCGGCCGGTTCGGCGGCCACGGGTTCGATGCTGGTGGCGAAGGTCGACACGAGCCGCCGCGTCACCGTCGGGTCGATCAGCGCGTCGCCGCGCGCGGCCACCCGCATGGCCGACACGAGCTCCTCGGGGGCGAGGCTCTTCAACAGGAACCCGCTCGCGCCCGCCCGCAGCGCGCGGTAGACGTACTCGTCGGAGTCGTAGGTCGTCAGCACGAGGACGCGGGTGTCGTTACCGGGCGCGGACATGATCGCCTCGGTCGCGGCCAGACCGTCCAATTTGGGCATCCGGACGTCGAGCACGGCGACGTCCGGGCGCAGCGCGGCCGCCTGCGCGACGGCTTCGCGTCCGTCCGCGGCCTCGCCGACACAGGCGAAATCCGCCTGGGTGTCCAGCACCGCGCGCATCCCGGACCGGAACATCGCGTGGTCGTCCGCCAGCAGAACCCGGATCACTCCGCCTCCAAAGGAAATCCGACTCGAACCCGCCAGTGCCGCCCGTCGTCGAGCGGCCCGCATTCCGCCCGACCGCCGAACAACGCGACCCGTTGCCGGATCCCGGCGAGTCCGCGTTTCGTCGACTCGGCCGGGGAACGCCGGTTCGGGCGGCCGATCTCGTTCGTGATCGCGAGGACGATCTCCGTCCGCCGGTAGGCGAGGTCGATCTCGACCGTCCCGCCGGAGCCGTGCCGGAGCGCGTTCGTCAGCGCTTCCTGCGCGATACGGTACAGCGCGATGTCCACCGAGCCCGGGAGTTCCCGCGGCCCGCCTTGACTCGTCAGCCGCGCGGGGAGCCCGGCGCTACGAAGGTTGTCGAGCAGCTCGTCGAGGTTGTCCAGTCCCGGCTGCCGTTGCGCGTCGCTGTTCTCCTTGCCGTGCAACAGATCCAGCAGCCGCCGCAGATCGGCCATCGCGGCCCGGCTCGACGATTCGACGGCCGAGAGTGAACGCCGCGCGGCCGGTTCCCCCTCCGGCAGACCGAGCCGCGCGGCACCGGCGTGCACGCCGATCGCGCTGACGTGGTGGGAGATCACGTCGTGCAGGTCGCGGGCGATGGTCGTGCGTTCCTCGGCGACGGCGCGGCGGACCGCCTCGGCTTCGTGTTGCCGCCGTTGTTCTTCCGCGCGCTGGAGATCGGCGATGTACGCGCGCCGCGCGGTCGTGTAGCGGCCGACCATCCACGGCAACAGTCCGCTCACGCCGACGTCGATGAGCAACAGCCGCCAGTCCCGGGCCTCCCGGCCGGACGGGATGACGTTGCAGGCGACGAGACCGGCGAGCATCACGGCCAGCGCCGCCAGCGCCGGTTTGGCCGAAAGCCAGGCGCCGGCGCGGTATCCCGCGATGAGCACGCCCGCGTTGGTGGCCTGCAGGTAATGGTCGAACGGGTAGACCAGGATCGGCGCCGCGGTGAGCAGCACGCCGTGCGCGGCCGACACCCAGCCGGAATACCGCGAAGGCCCGGCGAGCGCGGCGTTGGCGAGGATCCCGCCGATCAGGATCACCCATGCCCGCCAACCCAGCGAAAGCGGTGGTCCGACGATGAGGAACAGCCCGGCGTCCGCGACCAGGCAGACGGCCGCGACCGCGCACGCCTGCCTCGCCAGCGACCCGCTGATGTCCCGCACGCGTCCAACTCTGCCCTATTTCACTGGACAGGGGTTCCTAAGATCATCAGCCATGGGGATCGAGAAGACGCCCGTGCTCTGGACGACCGGCGCACCGGGATCGGGGAAATCGACCACCGCCTGGGGTTTGTACCGCCGCGTCGTCGAAGCGGGCGGCAACGTCGCGTACGTCGACATCGACCAGCTCGGGCTGATCGGCCCGCCTCCGGGCGGGGGCGACGCGTCGCACGCCATCAAGGCGGCCAATCTGTTACGGGTCCTGGAGATCCTGCGTGCCCGGGGCGCCAGGCAGCTCGTCGTGTCCGGGGTCGTGGACCCCGAGAACGGCGTCGAGCGGGACTTCGAAGGCCGCGACTTCGACCTCACGCTCGTCCGGCTGACGTGCGATCGCGACGAACTCCGGAGCCGTTTCCTCGGCCGTGGTTCGCCCGAAGGAGCTCTTCCCGACCTCTTCGAGATCGCGGACGCCTACGAGCGCACCGGTTTCGGCGAGGCGATGGACACGACGGGGCAGCGTCCCGGGGAAACGATCGACACGCTGTTCCGGCGGTGCGTGGTCGAACAAGGGGAGATCTCTCCGCCGGACGCCGTCGCGCCGCAACCCGGACCGGTGACCGTGGTGACCGGTCCGACGGCGGTCGGCAAGTCGACGGCCGCGTACGGAGCGCTGCGGGAATTCTGGGCACAGGGGACGCCGGTCGCCTACGTCGATCTCGCGCAACTCGGGTTCGTGCACCCCGGCGGCCCGGATCCGGCCGTGGAGGCGGCGAACCTGGCCGCCGTCTGGCGCGGCTACCGCGACGCCGGAGCCGAACGCCTGATCGTCGTCGGCCGGGAATTGGCGCCGGAGCACCGGCGGGTCTTCGAGGAGGTCACCGTCGTCCACCTCGACGCGGACGACCCGACGCTCACCGAACGCGTCCGGCGCCGGGCCGAGGGCGAATCCGCGCTGCTGGCCGGTGACGAACTCCGCGGCGCGCCACCCGGGGTGCGGGACCGGGTGGCCGCCCGCGCGATCGCCGAGGCGGCCCGGACGCGCGGCTCCGGCGGCGACCGCGTCGTCCTCGACACCGCCGGCCAGGAAGCGGCCGAGACGGCCGCCGCGCTGCTCGCTCTCGTCCGCTAGCCGTGCGTCAGTTGCCGGGCGGCGGTCCGCCCGGCAACTGACCGGGCTGTCCCTGCTCCGGTTGCCCCTGGCCCGGCTGATCCTGCTGTCCCTGACCGCGCCGGCCGCCGTTCTGGCCGCGCTGGGTCTGCTGCCCGGGATTGCCGATGCTCGTCGCCGTCGCGGTGTTCCCGGTGACCTTGGCGTTCACCGTCACCGTCTGGCCGGTCTTGGGCTCGCCGGTCTTCCTGGTCGACGAATCGATCGTGTAGACCTGCTGGTAGCCGTCCTTGCTGGTCACGCTGACGGAAGTCGCGCTGATCTCGGTGATCTCGCCGGTCTGCACGCGCTCGGTGCTGTAGCCGCCTTTGCCGTCGGAGACGACGAAATCGCCGTGCAGCGCGTCACGCGGCATGCCCCCGCCGGGGCCGAAGAGCATCCGGCCACCGCCACCGGGCCCGCCCATCATCTGGCCCTGTTCGGCGCCGTTCGCGGCGGTCCCGGCCCAGATCGCGGCCCCGCCGCCGGCGGCGATCACCACCGCCACCCCGGCCGCGATCGCGGTCTTGCGGCCCGACCAGGCCTTCTTAGGTTCACCCGCCGGGGCAGGCGCGCCCCACGCGGCGGTCTCGCCCGCCGGAGGTCCGGCTGGTTCGGTCGGTTCGGTCATCTGGTCGCCTCCGTGTACTCGGTTGCGGCCATGCTCGGCGCCGTCGCTGTGCGGAAGCTGTGCCGGCGGTGGGCGGCCGCTGTGATTCCCGCCCGGCCGGGTGATCGTTCACAGGAAACGCACAGCCGGGACACAGAGAAGGCTCAAGGGCGCCGCGCAGGATGGCACCATGACCAGTGTGAACGTCCCGTCGTCCGGTTCCGCGAAGGCAGGTCTGCGCCGTGCCGACGGCAGCCCCGTGCGGGTGCTGGTCGTCGACGACGAGGCGACCCTGTCCGAGCTCGTGTCGATGGCCCTGCGCATGGAGGGCTGGGACATCCGCACCGCCGGCGACGGGACCGAGGCCGTCCGCGTGGCCAGGGAATTCCGGCCGGACGCGGTGGTCCTCGACGTCATGCTGCCGGACATGAGCGGCCTGGACGTCCTGCGCCGCCTGCGCGCGGAGGTGCCCAACCTGCCGGTGCTGTTCCTGACCGCCAAGGACGCGGTGGAGGACCGGATCGCCGGGCTCACCGCGGGCGGCGACGACTACGTCACCAAGCCGTTCAGCCTGGAGGAGGTCGCGCTGCGGTTGCGCGCGCTGCTCCGGCGCGCGGGCGGGGTCGCCGGGCCGAGCGGTTCGATGCTCGTCGTCGGCGACCTGACCCTGGACGAGGACAGCCGCGAGGTGCACCGGGGCGGTGATCCGGTGCCGTTGACCGCGACCGAGTTCGAACTGCTGCGGTACCTCATGCGCAATCCGAAGCGCGTGCTGTCGAAGGCGCAGATCCTGGACCGGGTGTGGAGCTACGACTTCGGCGGCCAGGCCAACATCGTCGAGCTGTACATTTCCTACCTCCGCAAGAAGATCGACGCCGACAGGGAGCCGATGATCCACACGATGCGCGGCGCCGGGTATGTCCTCAAGCCCGCGGGTTAGGCGGCCTTGGTCCCTGCGGCGGCGGCTGATCGCGCAGGTCGCGGGGCTGCTCGCGCTCGTCTGCCTGGTGGTCGGCGTGGTGACCGAACTGGCGTTGCGGGACTTCCTGATCGGCCAGCTCGACGCGCGGCTCCACGAGACCAGTGAACGTGCGAGCCGTCCGCCGCCACCGGGCCGTCCCGGCGGGGAAAGGGTTCCCGAGGGCCTGCGCGCGTACGGCCAGAGCACCGGTTCGCTGTTCGTGAACGTGTTCCCGGACGGCCGCGTGCTCGCCGCCGTGCTCCGGTCCAGCTACGACGCGAAGGTCACCGACCCGTTCCCCCACGACGAGATCAGCCAGACCCAGGTCACCGCCTTGCTGCGGTCGGCGACGGGCAACGAGCCCACCGACGTGAATCTCGGGTCGCTCGGGGAATACCGCGTGGTGGCGAAACAGACGTCCAGCGGCGGGATCGCGATCACCGGGCTGCCCACCAAGGACGTCAAGGACACGTTGTGGAACCTCGGTTTCATCTTCGGCGGGGTGGCCGTCGGCGGCATCCTGCTGGCGGGCGCGCTCGGCGCGGTGACCGTGCGGCGCACCATGAAACCCCTCGACCGGCTGGCCGCCACCGCGACCAGGGTCGCCGAACTCCCGCTGGACCGCGGCGAGGTGGCGCTGTCCGAACGAGTGTCCGAAGTGGACACCGACCCGCGCACGGAGGTCGGCAAGGTCGGCTTCGCGCTCAACCGCATGCTCGGCCACATCTCGAACGCGCTATCCGCCCGGCAGGCCAGTGAAAGCCGGGTGCGCCGGTTCGTCGCCGACGCCAGCCACGAACTGCGGACCCCGCTCGCGGCCATCCGCGGCTACGCGGAACTCACCCGGCGGTCCGGTTCCGAGGTGCCGCCGGACATCGCGTTCGCGATGGGCCGGGTGGAGTCGGAATCGACGCGGATGACCGGTCTGGTCGAGGACCTGCTGCTGCTCGCGCGGCTCGACTCCGGCCGTCCGGTGGTGCACCAGCCGGTCGATCTCTCGCGCCTCGTCGCGGACGCCGTCGCCGACGCGCACGTCGCCGGGCCCGGGCACAAATGGCGCCTGGAGGTGCCGCCGGAGCCGATCACCGTCCTCGGCGACGCGGATCAGCTGCACCAGGTGGTGATCAACCTGCTGGGCAACGCGCGCACGCACACCCCGGACGGCACCGAGGTCACCGCGTCTCTGTCCATGACGGACTCGGTGGTGACACTGTCCATTGTCGACGGTGGGCCGGGGATCCCGCCGGAGATCCTTCCGGAGGTCTTCGAACGCTTCGCCCGCGGCGACGATTCGCGCTCGCGCGCCGCGGGCAGCACCGGGCTCGGCCTGGCGATCGTCGCGGCCGTCGTCGCCGCGCACGGCGGGCAGGTCGGCGTCACCAGCCGTCCGGGGCGGACGGAGTTCCGGGTCACGCTGAGGGCCGCCACTCACTGTTAGCGCCGCAAAGGATGACGCACGGCAGCTCGCCCTCGGCCCGCGCGGCCAGCCACGCGGCGAAACCGACCGCGGCGGCCGGTTCGACGGCGAGGCGGAACTCCTCCCAGAGCCGGTCCCGCGCGGCGAGCAGTTCCGCGTCGCCGACCAGCACGGACGTCACCCGGTCCCGGAGCACGGCGAACGGGACGTTCCCGACCCTGGTCGCGCCCAGCGCGGACGCCGCCACCGAGTCGATCTCCACGTCCACCGGCTCGCCCGCCTCCAGCGCCGCGCCGAGCGCGCGGCACCGCTCCGGTTCGACGGCGAACGTCGGCAATCCGGCCAGCGAAGTCCCCGCGACCAGCCCGCCACCGCCGACCGCGACCAGGAACGCGTCGACGTCCGGCACGTCTTGGACGACTTCGGCCGCGACAGTGCCCTGACCGGCGACGACGGTGGGGTCGTCGTACGCGTGCAGGTACCGCGTACCCGGCTCAGAGGCCGCTTCGAGCGCCTTCGCGGCCGCCTCGGCGTACGTCGCGCCGTGGCGGATGAGCTTCGCGCCCGTGGCCTCGATCCGGACCGTCTTCGCCTGCGGAGCCGACTCCGGCACGTAAACGGTCGCGGGCAGATTCAGCAGCGAAGCAGCCGTCGCCACGCCCAGCCCGTGGTTGCCGCCGGACGCCGTCAGCACCCGCTCCGGCAACGGCCCGCTCACCAGCGCGTTCACCGCGCCCCGCAGTTTGAACGACCCGCTCCGCTGGAGGTGCTCAAGCTTGAGGACCAGCGGTCGCCCGTCGACCTCCGCGCGCAGCACCGGCGTGCGTCGCACGAACGGGTGGACGGCTTCGACGGCCTTGAGGACGTCTTCCCAGGTCGGAGCGGTGCTTGGAGTACTCATACCCCCACTGTCCTCCATGCCCGGCGGGTAGTGACTACACTGGTCCCCGGACCCCGCGCGGCGTCCATCTTGTGAACCTCCCCAGGGCCGGAAGGCAGCAAGGATAAGCAAGCTCTGACGGGTGCGCGGGGTCCCCTTTCGTTTCCGGGGCCTAGAAGATCCCGAAGACGTCCTTCGGCGGTACTGGCGACGGCAAGGCCTCCGCGTCCGTGATGGCCTTCGCCTTGCCTTGAAGCTGCCGTAGATCTTCGTTCGCGACACAGCGAGCCGGGTAGGCGGACGACGCGGCCCGACGGGTCAGGTCCTTGACCGGGAGTTCGACGCGCGAGGCGGCGACCACGATGTTCCCGAAGCGGCGGCCCCGGAGCACGCCCGGTTCCGCCAGCAGGGCCAGCTGCGGGAACGACGTCGCCAGCGTCGCCAGGAATCGGCGAAGGAACGGCAGGTTGGGGCCGTCCGAGACGTTGGCGATGCAAGTGCCCGCCGGGCGGAGGACGCGCGCGATCTCGTTCGTGAACTCCACGGTCGCGAGGCCGCCGGCCAGGACGCCGCGTTCGAAGGCGTCCACGATGACCAGGTCGGCCGAAGCGTCGTACCTGCCGGAGACGCCTTCGCGGCCGTCGCCGACGCGCACCTTCAGCCCTTTCAAGCCCAGCTGCTCGCGTACGAGCGCTACGAGTTCGCCGTCGGCGTCGAACACCAGCTGCCGTGAGCGCGGCCGCGTGGCGGCGATGTAGCGGGGAAGCGTGCAGGCCGCGCCGCCGACGTGCAGCGCGTCGATCGGTCCTTCGCCGAGACAGTCGACGACGTCGGCGATCCTTCGGATGTAGTCGAACTCGAGATCCGTGGGATCGTCGAGGTTGACGTGCGACTGGGCGACGCCGTCGACCGAGATCGTCCAGGCGTCGGGGCGGTCGGCGTCGCGGAGCAGTTCGGCGGTGCCGAAGCGGACCGGATACGTGCCTGGGGTCGGTGCTGGTCTCACCGTCGGACCTTCCCGGTAGTCTCGCGGCCGTGGCATTAGCGCTGTACCGAAAGTACCGTCCGGCTACCTTCGCCGAGGTCGTCGGGCAGGAGCATGTGACCGATCCGCTGCGCACAGCGCTGGCCGCCGGTCGCATCAACCACGCCTACCTCTTCTCCGGCCCGCGAGGCTGCGGCAAGACGTCGAGCGCGCGCATCATGGCGCGTTCGCTGAACTGCGCGAAGGGCCCGACGCCGGATCCGTGCGGCGAGTGCAACTCGTGCCGGAACCTCGCGCCCGAAGGCCCCGGCAGCGTCGACGTCACCGAACTCGACGCCGCCAGCCACGGTGGTGTCGACGACGCCCGCGAGCTGCGCGACAGGGCCTTCTACGCCCCGGCGGACTCGCGCTACCGCGTCTTCATCATCGACGAGGCGCACATGGTCACCACGCAGGGCTTCAACGCCCTGCTGAAGATCGTGGAAGAGCCGCCGGAGCACCTGATCTTCATCTTCGCGACCACCGAACCGGACAAGGTGCTGCCCACCATCCGGTCGCGGACGCACCACTACCCCTTCCGGCTGATCCCGCCGAGCTCCATGCGCGACCTGCTCGAACGCAACGTCGCGGCCGAGGGCGCCAAGGTCGAGCCCGCCGTGTACCCGCTGGTCATCCGCGCGGGCGGCGGCTCGGCGCGGGACACGCAATCGGTGCTGGACCAGCTGCTGGCGGGAGCCGGGCCGGACGGAGTCGACTACTCGCGCGCGGTGTCGCTGCTGGGTGTCACCGACGTCGCGCTCATCGACGGCATGGTCGACGCGCTGGCCGCGGACGACGCGGCCGGGGTGTTCGGCACCGTCGAGAGCCTCGCCGAGGCCGGGCACGATCCGCGCCGCTTCGCCACCGACCTGCTCGACCGCCTGCGCGACCTGGTGATGCTGCGCTCGGTGCCGGACGCGGGCGAGCGCGGCCTGGTCGCCGCGCCGGACGACGAGCTCAAGAAGATGAAGGAGCAGGCGGGAAAGCTGGAGCCCGCCACGCTCTCGCGGTACGCCGACATCGTCCACAATGGACTCCTGGAGATGCGGGGCGCGACGTCGCCCCGGCTGGTGCTGGAGCTGCTGACGGCGCGGATGCTGCTGCCGTCGGTCGCCGAGGGCACCGACGCGCTGCTCGCGCGTCTCGAACGGCTGGAGCGCCGGGCCGCTTCGGCTCCGGCGCCCGCCGCCGGTGTCGCGGTCCAGGCTGTTCAGGCCGCTCCCGCCGGTCAGGCCGTCCCGGTCGCTCAGGCCGCGCCCGCGCCGGCGGTCTCTCCTTCGGGTGAGCCCGTCCGCGAGTTCCAGCGGCCGTCGCAACGGGCCGCCGCCCCCGCGCCGGCTCCTCAGGCCGCCCCTC
The DNA here is from genome assembly GCF_040684635.1 of Amycolatopsis sp. NPDC089917. Classification (NCBI taxonomy): domain Bacteria; kingdom Bacillati; phylum Actinomycetota; class Actinomycetes; order Pseudonocardiales; family Pseudonocardiaceae; genus Amycolatopsis; species Amycolatopsis sp. NPDC089917. The sequence continues at coordinate 26,548 of NZ_JBFBGL010000073.1, forward strand.
AGCCGGTGGCACAACCCGCCGCGCAACCCGCCGCACAGCCTGTCGCGCGGCCCGAGCCGGTCGCCGAACGGCCCGCCCCCCAACGTCCTTCCGCGCCCACTCCGCCTCCGGCCGCTCCGGCGCCCGCGGCGGCTTCGGCGGGCGGGACGGACGTGGAGGGCATCCGCGGTCGCTGGCCGCACGTGCTGGCCGCGATCCGCAAGGTCCCCGGTGGCCGTAGCACCGAAGCGATGCTCACCCAGGCGAGCGTCGTGACCGTCGAGGGCACCGCCGTCACGCTCACGCACAACGCGGAACCGCTGGCACGCAGGCTTTCCGAGCCGCACAACGCGGAGCGCGTCGCGGCCGCGTTCAAGGAGGTCTTCGGCGGCGACTGGCAGGTGCGGTGCGTCCACGGTGCCGCGCAGGCCCGGCAGGCCACCGCCGCGCCCAAGGCCGCGCCGCCACCGTCCGCGCCCGAGCGGTCCTTCACCCGCCGGTCCGTCGAAACGCCCAGCGCCCCTCCTGCGGCGCCTCCGGCGCCACCCGTGTCGAAGCCGCCGGAGCCTCAGCGGCCGAAGGTGGCGACCGGCGAGCCGGACATCCCGCTCCCGCCCGAGCCGGTCGAGGACGATGAGGATCTCTACAACGAGGACGCGAGCCCCGCGCCGCCGCCTCCGCCGCTCCCGCCGGAGCAGGATCCGGAGGAGATCGCGCGGAAGCTGCTCGCCGACCACCTCAACGCCCGCCCCCTGGACGAACGCAACTAGAGGACGAAACGCGGGACGTCAACGGGCCAGGTAGTCCTCGATGGCCTTCGCGATGACGGCGGCGTACTGCTGGCGGCCTTCTTCGCTCGCCATCGCCGCGGCCTCGTCGGCGTTGCGCATGTTCCCGCATTCGACGAGCGCGGACGGGCGGGTCGAGAGGTTGAGCCCGCCGAGGTCGGCGCGCGGCGCGAGCCCGTTCGAGCCGAGATAGGTCGACGTCGGGAAGCCGCCCGCGCGGATGCCGTCCCGCAACGCCGTCGCGAGTTTCACCGACGGCTCGCCCTGCTGCGCGTTCAGCGGCGGGGCCGGGTAGGCGACGTGGAATCCGTGCGCCCCGGCGGAATTCGAGCCGTCGGCGTGGATCGACACGACCGCGTCCGCCTGGGCGTCGTTCCCGATCGCGGCGCGTTCGTTGACGCACGGCCCGACGCCGGTGTCGTTCTGCCGGGTGAGGACGACCCGGATTCCCTTGGCCGTCAAGGCTTGCGAGACCCGCTGGGAGACGTCCCAGGTGAAAGCGTGCTCGGCATAGCCGGAATTCGTCGAGGTTCCGGTGGTGTTGCACGGTTTCGTCTTGCCGCGCCCCGCCGGGACCTGCTTGTTGATCTCGCCGGGTCTGCTCGCGTTGCCGCCGTTGTGGCCGGGATCCAGCACGACGACCTTGCCCGTCTTCGGCGGCTGAGCCGGTGGAGGTGGCTGCGGCACACTCGACGACGGCGGTGGCGCGCTCGACGAGGGACTCGGCTGTGGAAGGGTGGTGAGGACCGTGGTCGTCCCCGGCGGGGGAGGACCGGAAGGCGGCGCCGCGGGGGTGTCCACGCCGCACGCCGCGAACAGCGTCAATCCGATCGCCACCAGAAGGCCCATCCGTCGTCGCACGGCGCCAACGGTGCCATACGCGTGACGGCTAGTCTGGTAGGCGGCACGGGATTTTCCAGGAGAGGACCGATCGGATCATGGTGCAACCCGGTGGCGGCTTCGACCTGTCGCAGATCATGCAGCAGGCCCAGCAGATGCAGCAGAAGCTGGTCGAAGCCCAGGAAGAGCTGGCCAACACGGAGGTGACCGGCACTTCCGGCGGCGGTCTCGTCACCGCGACCGTGTCCGGCGACAGCCAGCTGAAGTCGTTGGCCATCGACCCCAAGGTGGTCGACCCCGACGACGTCGAGACCCTGTCCGACCTGGTCGTCGCGGCCGTGCGGGACGCTTCGGCCAACGCGCAGAAGCTCACCGAACAGAAGCTCGGCCCGCTCGCCGGCGGCCTCGGCGGCGGGATGCCGGACCTCGGCGGCTTCCCCGGGCTCGGCGGCTAGCTTGTACGAAGGTGTCGTCCAGGATCTGATCGACGAGCTCGGGCGGTTGCCCGGCGTCGGTCCCAAGAGCGCGCAGCGGATCGCCTTCCACCTGCTGGCGGCCGATCCCGCGGACATCGCGCGGTTGCAGGAAGTGCTCGGCAAGGTCAAGGAAGGCGTGCAGTTCTGCGAGGTCTGCGGCAACGTCTCGGAACAGGAGACCTGCCGGATCTGCCGCGACACCCGCCGCGACCTCACGGTCATCTGCGTGGTCGAGGAACCCAAGGACGTGCTCGCCGTCGAGCGGACGCGCGAGTTCAAGGGCCGCTACCACGTGCTCGGCGGCGCGCTGGACCCGTTGTCCGGCATCGGTCCGGAGCAGCTGCGCATGCGTGAGCTGCTCGCGCGGATCGGCGGCGCGGAGATCAGCGAGATCATCATCGCGACCGACCCGAACACCGAAGGCGAGGCGACCGCGACGTATCTCGTGCGGATGCTTCGCGACTTCCCCGGCTTGACGGTGACGCGGCTCGCGTCGGGCCTGCCGATGGGCGGTGACCTGGAGTTCGCGGACGAGCTGACGCTGGGCCGCGCCCTCTCCGGCCGCCGGGCTCTCTAGCTCGAAAGTCCGTGAAGGCCTCCTTGAGGGACTCTGGGTCCCTCAAGGAGGCCTTCACGGACTTCGGAAAGCTCGCGGGATCAGACGTCGCCCACCCACATCCAGAGGTGCCACTTGTACTCGCTGGTACCGGTGTTCTCCAGACGGCAGAGGTAGTCGGTGTACTCGGGGTGGCGGTTGAACTCCACCGTCGCCTGATAGGTGCAGTCCTGTTCGGTGTTCCAGTAGCCCGCGCTGACCCAGTATCCCGGGACCATCACCGAAGCCGCGGCCGGCTCCGGGGCGGTGGTCAGGGCGGGTTCGGCGAACGCGACGGCCGGAGCCGACAGCGCGAACGTGACGGCCATCGCCGCCAACAAGGTCTTCCTCAAATTCCTTCTCCCCAGTGAGAAACGGACATCGAGAAGGACCTTATTGGCCGGTCGGGCGATCGGTAGGGGTTTCAGGCCCGCCTGAAACGGAGCGTCAGCAGTAGCCCAGGCGCGCGAGGGTGTCGACGATGATCTCCGACGGGTGGAACTTGTCGACCCAGGACTCGCCGCGGCGGTTCTGGTAGGTGTCGAGGAAGTTCTGCAGCTTGTCCCCGCGCATCTCGGTCAGCACGACGGTCTCGCCGAGGTGCTGCGGCGTCTCGGTGCGCTCGCGGTGCACGGCGCACGGCAGGCCGAGGTAGTAGCACTCGGCCGAAAGGCCGCCCGAGTCGGTGACGACGTACTCCGCGCGCGCGACCAGCGGCAGGAACTTCAGGTACCGCATCTTCGGCTGGATGATGAAGTTCTTCTCGTCGAAGAGGTTCGCCAGGCCCAGCGCGCGGATCTTCTCGCGCTCCGGCGCGCCCGCCATGTAGAGGATCGGCATCTGCTTGCTCTGCTCGCGCAGGATCTCCAGCGCCTCGCGGTACTTGTCCGCGCGCGAGACCAGTTCGAAGCGGTGCAGGGTGGCGAGGCCGAACTTCTCCGGCAGGCCCTCGACGTCGAGCGGCCCGTTGATGGCCATCCGCATCGCGTCGATCGCGGTGTTCGCCTCGGTGTCGACGACGACGCCGCGCGCGTTGCGGAGGTTGTTCACCTCACGCGCGCTCGGCGCGAAGTGCATGTCGACGATCTTCGCGGCGATCTTCCGGTTCAGCTCCTCCGGCAGCGGCGACATGATGCTGCCCGACCGCGCGCCCGCCTCGACGTGCCCGACCCGCGACTTGAGGATCCGCTTCCCGATGAGCGAGCCGTACGGCGTGGTGAAGGTGTCGCCGTGCACCAGGACCAGCGGCGGACGCCCGTCCTCGACCAGCGCGGCCTTCAGTTCGGCGCGGCGGCTCCACGCGGTCCGCAGCACCTGCGCGGCCCAGCCCGGCACCTGCGCGGGCGACTCCAGGTTGTGCGCCTTCTCCTTCGGCACGAGCCAGACGTCGGGCTCCGGGAGGTTCAGGTCGGCGAGCACGTCCGAGACCTCGTCGACGTGCTGGGCGGTGAACCAGATCTTCGGCCGGACCCCGCGTTCGAGGATGCCGTGGTAGACCGGCGCGATTTTGATCAGTTCCGCCGTGGTGCCGAGAATGAAGGAAATCACCGGAAGAGCCATTCTGTCGGGGTCTGCGGTGCCCGAAGGATACTGGTGGGCCGCGCAAGGTAGCCTCGCCGGGGTGAGTGCGAATTCGCTCCTCCCGGCCCTGTCCGTCGTGATCCCGGTCTACAACGAGCAGAACTGGATCGACCGCAGTGTGGGCGCGCTGATCGCGTCGGCACAGGCGGCGAACTGGCCGGTCGAGGTGGTCGTGGTCGACGACGGCAGCACCGACGGCACCGGCGACAAGCTCACCAAGCTGCAGGAGCTGTACGGCATCACCGTGCTCTCCCAGCCGAACAGCGGCCGGTTCGAGGCCCGCCGGGCGGGGATCGCGAAGGCGTCCGGGCGGCAGATCCTGCTGCTCGACAGCCGCGTGATCGTGGACGCCGGCTCGCTCACCTTCCTGCGCGACCAGCTCGTGGACCACCCCGAGCGCACGGTGTGGAACGGTCACATCAACGTCGCGTCCGAACACAATCCGTACGCGGGATTCATGGCGGGGCTGGTCAAGATCCCGTGGCGCCGTTATTGCGCGAACCCGCGGTTGATGTCGTTCGGTATCGAGGAGTTCGACGTCTTCCCCAAAGGCACCGGATTCTTTTCCGCGCCGAAGGACGTTCTCGAGGATTCCTCGAACGCGTTCGAGTCCCTCTTCGAAGACGTCCGTTTCGCCAGTGACGACACGGGCGTTCTGCGCTGGATCGCGGAACGGCACCGTATCTTCCTCGCCCCGGAGTTCTCCGCGACTTACCACGGGCGGGATTCCTTCAAGAAGTTCATCGGGCAGTCGTATTTCCGCGGCACCACGTTCGTCGATTCGTATCTCGCGTCGCCCGGCCCCGCGCGCAACGGCCTTTTCGCCGCGATGGCCCTCGGAGCGATCGGACTCGGCGTGGCCGCGAAGCGACCGAAGACCGCTGTGACGCTGGCCGCCGTCGGTTCGACGGCCGCCGGGTTCGCGGTGACGAAGTTCGGCGCGACCAAGGCCGAGGCCAAGGCGGTCGCCCAGCTCACGCCGGTGTTCGCCGCGGGGTTCGGGGCCGGGGCGATCCGGGGCCTCTTCATGGCGCTGCGGGCCCGGCTGCGTAAATGAGCACCTTGGCTGACGAAACCGGCGGCGAACTGGCCAAGAGCACCGGGAAATCCGCCGGCCGCATCGGTGTCTACCTGCTGATCGCGATCGCGCTGGGCTATGTCCTCACCGTGGTCTGGGGCCGGACGCTGTCGACGGCTGACAACGCTGTCTTGCTCTCCTTCTGGGGCATGCTGATGGGCCTGGGCGCCGCTCTGTCCCCGCTCGAACAGGAGATCTCGCGCCAGTCCGCGCACGCCGCGCTCGAAGGCCGCAAGGCCGGGCGACCGGCCGTGATCGCCTTCGTCACCAGCCTGGTCGCGGTCGCCGTCGTGGCCCTGTTCACGCTGATCCCGCCGATCACGGACAAGGTCTACGGCGGCCAGTTCGCGCTCGCCGTGATCGTGCTCGCGGGCGGGCTTTCGTTCGCCTTCCAGTTCGCCGCGCGCGGACTGCTCATCGGCCAGGACCACGTCCGGTCCTACTCGTGGCTGATCCTGGTCGAGGCCGCCGTGCGGATCCTCGTGGTCGCCGCCCTCGTGGTCGCCGGGCTCACCCAGCTGTACTGGTTCGCCCTCGCCGCCGCGACCGGCTCGTTCGCCTGGCTGCTCTTCGCCCGCGGCGCCGCCAAGCTGGTCGACCCCAAGCTGGACGCCGCCGAGCCCGCGAAGCCGATCGTCACGAACATGCTGATGCTCCTCGCGGGCGCCGGGCTCACCGCGAGCGTCATCACCGGCTATCCGGCGCTGGTCAGCCTGCTCGCGCCCGGCGGTGACAAGGACAAGCTCGGTGTGCTCTTCGTCGCCCTGTTCGTGGCCAGGACACCGCTCACGCTGATGGCGCCGATCCAGGCACTGGCGGTCCCGACCGTGGTGCGCCTGTCCAGCACCGAGGAGGGCAAGCATCGGCTGCGGAAGCTGCTCGCGCTCGGCTCGATGGGCGCGCTGGCGCTCGCGGCCCTCGGCGCGCTGATCGGCTGGCTGATCGGCCCGTGGGTGGTGCGCCTGGTCTACGGCGGCAAGAACGACCCCGAGGCCTGGTGGATGGCCGGGCTGGTCTGGTCGTCGGTGCTGCTGGCCGCGATGCAGCTGCTCGCCGCCGTCCTCGTCGCGCAGGCCAAGGCCAAGAAGGTGCTGATCACCTGGGCCGCCGTCGTCGTCGCGACCGCGCTGGTCCTGCTGTTCTTCCCCGGCGACACGGTCGTGCGGGCCGTCGTCGGGCTCGCCGCCGGTCCGACGGTCGGACTGCTGGTGGTCATGGGTTTCGTGGTGAGAGGCACGCCGGAGACGGGCAACGCGAAGCCGTCCGAAACGTCTCGATAGTGTGGCCGCGCCACGAACGGGGTGGCGTTTTAACGCCGAATAGGGTTGGACAGCGAATTCGATGAACGTTCTTTTGGTGTTGCTGGCGTTCTGGCTGCCGGGTCTCGTCTTCGGCGCCGCGATCCGGTTGCGCGGCTGGACGCTCGCCGCCGCGGCCCCGCTGCTGACCTTCGGCCTCGTCGCCATCGCCATCCCGATCCTCGGCCGGTTCGGCATCCGCTGGACCATGCTGAACGTGGGCCTGTGGGTCCTGCTGCTGTCCGTGATCGGCTTCGGCCTCTCCTTCCTCGTGCTCCGCTTCACCGCGAAGCGGCACGCCGACTGGAGCGAGGACGAAGACGACGACGAGACGAAGCGCTCCCTGCGCGACCACCTGCTGATCGGCGCCGGTGTCGTGGTCGGCCTCGGCGTCGGCACGGTGACCTTCCTGCGCGGCTCGCACAGCCTGGAGAACGTCCAGCAGGGCTGGGACGCCCCGTTCCACGGCAACCTGGTGCGCTGGATCGCCGAGCACGGCGACGCGCGCGCGTCGACGGTCGGCACCATCGCGAACCTGCCGAACCAGACCGACTACTTCTACCCGGACACCTACCACGCGCTGCTCGCCCTGATCTTCGGCAAGGGCGGCCTGACGATGATGCCGACGCTGAACCTGGCGGCGCTCATGGTCGTGCTGACCGTCCCGGTCGGCGTCGCGGCGATGTGCCGCGCCTGGCGCATGCCGGTCCTCGCGACCGCCGCCGCCGCGGCCGTGTCCACCTGGTTCACCGCGTTCCCGTACGACTCGCTGTGGCGCGGCCCGCTCTGGCCGTACGTCGCAGGCGTGGCGCTCGTGCCCGCGATGCTCGCGCTCGCCCGCCTGCTGCTCAAGCCGAACGGCGTCGCCGGGCCGGTCGCGATCGGCGTCGGCGTGGCGGGCCTGGCGGGCCTGCACACCAGCCTGATCTTCGTGATCATGGTCTATTTCCTGCTGATCCTGCTCGCGGTGCTGTTCCGCTTCGAGAAGATCGACTGGCGCCGCAGCGCCGCCTCACTGGTGGCCACGGTCCTGATGGCGGTCGTGCTCGGCGTGCCGCAGGTCCTCCCGGCGCTCTACAACGCGGGTGGCGTGACGAGCGCGTTCTGGGCGTCGGAGACCAGCGTGTCCGGCGCGCTCGGGCAGACCATCACCTTCTCGCCGATGGCGTCGTTCCCGCAGTGGTGGATCGGCATCCCGGCGATCATCGGGGTGTTCTTCCTGGTCAAGCACCGGCGGATGCTCTGGATGGTCGGCGCGTACGTCGTCCTCGGCGGCCTGTTCGCCGCGACGATCTCGCTGGAGACGCCGCTCATCCACACCCTGACCGGCGTGTTCTACAACGACCACTGGCGGATCGGCGCGCTCGTGCCGCTGGCGGGCGCCGTCGCGTTCGGCGAGTTCGTGCACACCGCGTCCGGCAAGTTCGCCGAGAAGATCGGCGAGCGCAAGCCGAACCTGAACCCGTTCACCGCGGCCATCGCGGGGGCGCTGGTGGTCGGCCTGGTGGTCACGGTGCTGAGCCGCGGCGGCTACATCGGCCGCAACTCCGCGCGGCTCGCGATGAACTACGGCCCGGACGGTCCCTCGGTCAGCAAGGGCGAGGAAGAGGCCTACGGCTGGCTCGGGAAGCACGTCGTACCGGGCGAGCGCGTGATGAACGACAAGGCCGACGGCTCGGTGTGGATGTACGCCCTCGCGGGCGTCCAGCCGGTCGAGTGGACCAACTACGGCGCCGAGTTCACCACCAAGGCCGGCTGGCTCAGCGTGTTCCTGAACGACATCAACCGCGATCCGCGCGTGCGCGACGCGCTCACCGACCTCAAGGTGCGCTACGTGCTCGTCGGCAAGGGCAAGGTGGCGCCCAACGCGCAGTCCGCGGTGGGCCTCCAGCGCCTCGACATCACTCCGGGTTTCAAGCGCGTCTTCCACAACCTCGACGCGTCCGTCTACGAAATCGAAGGTCAGCAAGGTGTGGTCGCCGCCGGCGCCCCCGCCGGGTCCGACACCGCTCACGGCCAGTAAGAAGATAGAGTGATCCAGTGTCCAGTACGTCCGTGACCACCCGTCGCGTGCTCATCGTGATGCCTGCTTTGAACGAGCAGGCCAGTGTCGGCGCGGTCATTTCCCAGGTCAAGCAGTCCTTGCCGGGCATGGATGTGCTGGTGGTCGACGACGGTTCGTCCGACGAGACCGCCAAGCTCGCCCGCGCGGCGGGCGCGGAGGTGGCCCGCCTGGCGGTGAACCTCGGCGTCGGCGGGGCGATGCGCACCGGCTTCCGGTACGCGGCCGCCCGCGGCTACGACGTCGTCGTCCAGGTGGACGCGGACGGTCAGCACGACCCGGAAGAGGTCGCCGCCCTGCTGGACGCGCTCGACGAAGCCGACATCGCGATCGGCTCGCGGTTCGCGGGCAAGGGTTCGTACAAGGCGAGCGGCCCGCGGAAATACGCGATGGTCGTGCTCTCGTTCGTTTTCTCCCGGCTCGGGAAGACCAAGCTCACCGACGTGACCTCCGGGTTCAAGGCGATGGGCCCGCGCGCGATCAAAATGTTCGCCGCGTACTACCCGGCCGAATACCTCGGCGACACGGTCGAATCGCTGGTGATGGCGATCCGCGCCGAACTGAAGATCAAGGAAATCCCGGTGATCATGCGGGAACGGGCCGGTGGCACACCGAGCCATTCCCCGGTGAAATCGGCCGTCTACCTCGGCCGCGCCGGACTCGCCCTGCTGCTGGCGCTGGTGCGCCGCCGCCCCGCCGTCGACTCGTCGGATTCGGCGTAAAAGGAGCTGATTATGGCTGGCTGGCGCATTCTCAGCATCGTCGTCGCCTGTCTGGTGCTGTTCGTCGTCCTCGAGATGATGCGACGGCGGAAACTGCGGGAAAAGTACGCGGGTGTCTGGCTCGTCCTCGCCATCGGCGTGGTCGTGCTCGCTCTCGTTCCGCAGGCCGCCGACTTCCTGGCGCGGGTGACCGGCGTGCAAACGCCGTCGAACTTCGTATTCCTCTTGGCCGGTGTGGTTCTCGCACTGGTCGCGCTGCATCTGTCGACCGAGGTCGGGCATCTCGAAGAAGAGGTCCGGACCTCCGTCGAGGAGATCGCGCTGCTCCGCTGCGAACTCGCCGACGCCCAGCGTGACCTGGAAGAACGCGTCGCCGCGCTCGAAGCGCGGACGGCGACTCCCGACAACGTCAAAGGGCTCCCCGAAGTGAGCCCCGCGCGCGCACGCTGATCGACGCGCTCCTGGCGGCCCCGCCGAGGTTGGGGACCGTCCGAGTACTCGCCGTTGACGGGCCTTCCGGGTCCGGGAAGTCCACGCTGGCCGGGAAGTTCGTCGCCGGACTCGCAGGTCACGGCGTCCGGGTGGCGCTGGTCAGCACCGACGAGTTCGCGACCTGGGACGAGCCCGTTTCGTGGTGGCCGAGGCTGGAAACCGGTGTCCTGGCACCGCTGCGCGCGGGCAGGCCCGGCCGCTATCGGCGCGTGGACTGGTCCACCGGTGTCCCGCTGCCCGGTGAAGAAGTCGAGATCCCGGTTCCCGAAGTCCTCGTACTGGAGGGCGTTTCCAGTGGCAGGGCGCGGATGCGGCCGTCGTTGTCCCTGCTGACCTGGGTGGACGGCGGGAGCGAGACCGAACGCCTCGACCGCGCCACCGCGCGCGACGGCGAGGAATCGCGGGCGGATCTGCGCCGCTGGCAACTGTTCGAACGGGGCTGGTTCATCGTGGACGGGACCGAGGCCGCCGCGGATTCCGTGGTCGTGAGCGCGTCGTCCGTCTGATCACGCGAGTTCGCCGCCCAATCACGCGAGTTCGGTGTCTGATCACGCGAGTCACGTCTTCGGGCCCGGCGAACAGGCCGGTATAGGTGGTCGTGAGTGGCGTTTCGGGTTGGGGCGTACTCGTATTCAGGTACCTACGCCTGACCTGCGTGGGTGGTGGTTCGACGGG